>NZ_LOWC01000033.1:0-197363 GCF_001522845.1 Burkholderia sp. BDU5
CCCTGGCCGAAAACGCGCTGCGATGTGTGAGTCTGGGTCGGAAGAACTTCTTGTTCGCCGGCTCCGATAGCGGGGGCCAGAGGGCTGCAGCGATGTACAGCCTGATCGGCACGTGCAAGCTGAACGGGATCAACCCGCGCGCTTACCTCGAATACGTGCTGACCCATATCGCTGACCACCCCATTAACCGCATCGACGAATTACTACCGTGGAACGTGGCAAGTAAGCTGCCAGGCAAGCCTTGCCCGCCTGCCTCCACGGGCTGATTGCCAGCGGGCGAACCCGAACGCCCGATAACCAATCATGCCTCACGTGCGCGCCGTATTGCGAACGGCCTTCGCGAGGTGCTTACAATAAAGTCGTCAACTCAGCAGCCTAACCCCTTGCGCGACGGGCATCCCGAGTTGACGACTTTAATTCGCTCTACGCCAGCGCAGCGGCATGCGGGCACGGGTCATCGAGTATCGCCTGGAAGGCGTGCCTGACGCCGAGCCGCAGTATCGCCTGATCACTAATCTGCTGGACCCGGCGTTGGCACCTGCCGCAGAACTCGCGGCGCTGTACCACCGGCGCTGGAAAATAGAAGAGATGTTCGATGAGATCAAGACGCATCTGTGTGATGGGAAGAAGGTGCTGCGCAGTAAGACACCTGATCTGGTACGTCAGGAGTTCTATGCGTTAATGCTCACGCACGCGGCGACCCGCCGCTTGATGTACGAGGCTGCTCAGGACAGCGAGCAGCGACCTGAAGACCTGTCCTTTGTCCATGCCGTGCGTGTGCTGAACCGACGCCTGCCCGAGGCGGCGGCAATTCCCCCCTGAGCAGTGGCAAAGCTGGAAACAGCGTCTGCTGCGCGAACTCGCCAGCGGGCGTGCGGTGCAAAGCCGCGGCAAACGTAATCCCCGCGGCGTGAAACGAAAGATGTCGAATTTCCGGATCCGGCGACGATGGGAGCCGCTGAATCAACGAATAGTACCGAAAGTGATCATCAAGTGAACAGTATTGGCCCTAGGCGGGTTCCTCTGCCGGCCCATGCCCGCCATTGTGCGAGGAGACCGTCCGCCGTCGCGCGGCCCATAATCTCCCGGAACCAGACGGTAAAGTCATGAGGCCGGTGCTCCATTAGATCCAGGACTTCATCGCACAGGGACCATCGCCAGTCGGCAACCTCATCGGGATTCGCGACAGGTTCGCCCTCGAACGTACCGACGTAGATGTGGTCGTACTCGTGTTCGATCAGGCCGTTGGGCAACTGCGCCCGGTACGTCAGCGCCGATACCTTGCACAACTCGCAATCGAACCCCATCTCCTCGCGCAAACGCCGAGCCACCGCTGCACCGAGTTCTTCTCCCTGCCGTGGATGCCCGCAACAGCTGTTGCTCCACAAACCCGCCGAGTGGTATTTTCCGAGTGCGCGCCGCTGAAGCAACAGACGCTCTTGATGGTCGAATATAAATATCGAAAAAGCCCGATGCAATGCGCCACTTTGGTGAATCCGTGCCTTGGTGTCGAAACCCAAGGGAGTATCGTTTCGATCCACCAGAATGAGCATCTCGTCCATTACGACCTTATCATTAAATGTTTAAAACAATTACCAATCGACGCCATAAATCGACGCGAATATTAATCTTCCAACTTAATTTATTTTGGCAAATAAAATCCGTCGACCATATGGCGGACGATATCAATAATCTGGCCGCACGCATCCATCCCGATTCTCTCAGGCGTTGGAATGTGGCATCTACATGTTGCCCTAGCGGAAAGGCATACGTTCGAAACCAATGCGGGTCATGTCATTTCTCCACCACGCAAAATGGCCGCGAATCGCGGCTTGTTTGTCATTATGGCCTTGCACGGCAAGGCGACATCGGTGCGAAGCGAGTAAATCCGAAGCGGAAAGAATGAGAGAGCTTGGCGATCAGTAGTTCCGCAACGAACCATAACGGGATTCCAACATCAGCGCTGATTGCTTCGTTCTGGTGACTCAGTCACGCCAATTGTCGTTGTTCAAGTAAATTGCGTGATTTGAATCAATCTAGGACTTGCGAATCGACGTGTCAAGAATGATTTATCAATGCGCGCATTGAGGGCTGCTTCGGCACGCTGGTACAGATCAAAATCCGTGGCAGTCGGGGTCGCATCCCGCAGGTGAACCCCAGGTAAACAACGCGCACCAGGCGACTGATCTGACACCGTTGTCTCCGAGGTCACCACGCATGGTAGCCATCGGCGAGATGGCTCTCAATCGACAGCGCGCGGATCTGCTCAGTCGGTATCGGCAACCACATTTCTCTCGTCATGCCCGATCGTCCGGCTTGTCGCAACGAACGCTTCCGGCTTTCCAGCTTGCGCTTGGCCCGCGCTCATAGGTTTTCTTCAGATTCAGGCCGGTACACGGCCAGATGCACATTTTTTGCAATAATCTATGAAATTATTTCTTATAACATCTTCGATTTCCCACCTTGCCATCCCTCCTTGCCGCGACAAACCTTTCATGAAGCGCGCGTCACGCGTGTGCAGCAAGGTGAACGCTGCATGCTGCTTGACCACGAACTGGCGACGATTGCGCGCATTCTGGTGATCCACGATGAACAGCCTCCCGCCATTCCCTGGCATCGCTACCAAACGGCTGCGGCATTGCATCGTTGCGGGCCAGCGTTCACCGATCGCGGCCGTAGCGGGCAGGTGACCGCATCAACGGAAAGGGAACTTTTAGCAGTTTGGTGAAGATAGACCGATAACCAATATTATCTGTCCATCATCGAAATGCATCTAAACTGGTGATCATGAAAACGCGTGAGACCTCCTCTCCCGACACGGGCAAACCCAGCTTCCCTGATGAGGCCGAGCTAGCCGCACTGCGCGCCTGGTACGCCGGCCTGGACGCGCGCGCGGCCGTTGCCCGCTATCTGGGCGATCGGCGAGCCGCCGGAGGATCGTCGCGCGGCATCCTCAGTTGCATTCGCAGGCAACTCGTCGCGTTCGCGCGAACACGTCATCGCGAAGACCTGGCAGCCGCGTTTGTCGACCGCCCCTCCAAGACGTCGGCTGACGCCGTCGCGCGGGCCATCGACGCACTTCGGCACCTTCCCGTGCCGGAGCCGCACATTTCGGACGAGATCGGCACATGGTTGGCGCCACGTATCGTGGCGGCCCTGCAGGCGCACGGTATCCGGACGCTGGCAGATCTGACCGTGCGGATTCCGCGACGCCGCCGCTGGTGGTCGACGATCGATGGTCTCGGGGTCGCCGGCGCGCGACAGGTCGAAGCGTTCTTCGCTGCACATCCGGCCCTGACCGAACGGGCGCGCGCCTTGATCGTCGCGGCACCGTCCAGCACCGTCGTGCCGTGGGAGCAGATTTATGTGCCGCACGAGGTCGACGGCTCGCGCGGGCTGTTCCGGGCCCCGCAGGCGGCCTGTCTGCTAAGCGCGTCGAACGACTATGAAGCGATTCAGTCCTGGCTGTCCCTGCACGAATCGGCGGCAACCCAGCGCGCCTATCGGAAAGAGGCCGAGCGGCTGATCCTGTGGGCCATTGTCGAACGCGGTCGGGCGTTGTCGTCGCTGACGACCGACGATGCGATCGCGTACCGCGCGTTCTTGCGGCGACCGGCACCGCGCGAGCGTTGGGTCGGGCCGTCGCGGCCGCGACAGAGCATCGAATGGCGGCCATTCAGCGGCCCGCTGTCGGCACGGTCGGCGGCGTACGCACTCACGGTCCTGTCGGCGATGTTCCGCTGGCTGATTGAGCAGCGCTACGTGCTGGCGAACCCCTTTGCGGGCGTCAAGGTGCGCGGTGCCGCCGTGCGCGCGGGGATGGACGTTGCCCGTGGCTTCACCGAAGGCGAGTGGCTGTTGATCCGTGCGCTGGCCGACGGGCTGGAATGGTCGTATGGCTGGAGCGCGCCAGCCGCCCAACGCCTGCGCTTCCTGCTCGACTTCGGTTACGCGACCGGCCTGCGTGCCAGCGAGTTCGTCGGCGCGACGCTCGGCGACATCCGGCGCGACGAACAGGGCGATCACTGGCTACACGTGATTGGCAAAGGCGGCAAACCCGGCAAGGTGGCGCTGCCTGCGCTGGCGCGAACCGCATTGGATCAGTCTCTCGTACAGCGGGGACTGCCGGTCACCCCGACTCGCTGGGCCCGGGACACACCACTGGTCGCGAACCTCGAGGAGGATGGTGCCGGCATCAAGAGCACGCGGCTCTGGCGCGTGTTGCGACGCTTTTTCTTGTTGGCGGCCGACGCGATTCACGACGAACGGCCGGCGACAGCCGAAAAGCTTCGGCGCGCGAGTCCGCACTGGGTGCGCCACACGCACGCCACGCACGCGCTGGCCCGTGGTGCCGAACTGATCATGGTGCGCGACAATCTCCGTCACGCGTCGATCTCGACGACGTCGACCTACCTGCATAGCGACGAAGTTCGGCGCGCCCGGCAGTTCGACCAAGCGTTCGAGGCGCGGAAAAACTGACGCTACGGCCGAACACGCTTATGCGAGATCAGCGCTGATAAACGACATCTTAATAACCACGAGGCTTATGATAGAAAATTACGCGTACCTTGTTCGCGGGTTGCGCGCCCCGTCGAGGCCACAATGAAGTCTCCATCACACGTGAGCAAATCATCGTGGCGAAACGTGTCGCCATGGAAATGTATTTCTGGACCGCGTGCGCCCTCGATGACGATAACGGCTTCGATCGATTGATGAAGATGGCCCACATCGACGAGCTCGACAACAATCAATGGGGCGGCGTATTTCTTTGCGAGCACATCACCGCCTTGGGTTTCGGGATCGACAAGATCAAGAGTATGGTTTTCCGCAATGCGGCCCGCCTGCTATGCAACCTGTGCGCCACCCTGGATATCGCGACGACGCTGCTCGTAGGAACGCCATCAACCGAGGTGCCGAACGGCATCTATACTGCTGAGCGGTATCACGGCGTGCATTTCACTTTCGATGTGCTCGAGCCTCCCGCAGCTCCGGACTGACTACGTCCGGAAACGACGGCGTCAAGGAACATGTCGCCCTCCACTCAACTGATCCGATTGGCTCACGATGGGATACTCGCCCCGGACATTTCTGATCGCCGCGGACGACTCGATCTGCCGGCTTAGCAAGCGCTACTGGCAAATGCTTGGGCAGCCGGACAGTCACCGCCTGCCGGCCTTTGCCGGGCAGCGGGTGCGCATCGCAAACCTGCTCGTCCAGCTTGTGAACCGTGTCCCGACGCGGGTCGTGTATCGCGACTTCATGATCGTCACCTTTGATGCCGACGGCCCGCTCGACATCGAACAAATCATGGAACGCATGGCCGCGCACGGTGATGTCACTTTGTCCGGCGGCAGCCGGAACGGCCGCGACACGAAGATCGTCGATGCGACGGCGCGCTTCAAGGTACAAGGCGGTCAATGGACACCGTCGCCGGTGCTGGCAACGGCTCTGGAAGAGGCAGCACTTGGGCTACGACCGTGCCCTCGGATCTGAAGGGCCGCGTGGCCTAGTTGCCCGGCGGAATGTTGAAATTTCCCTTTTAAATCATCGAATCAAGGTGATTTTGGCGAAAATTTCACGAATCCCGGCCAACCCTCAAGCGGTCGGCGGCCAGCCTGCCCCGTTCATCCCGTCGCCGTACCTGTGATGGCTTCAGGCGCGACGCGGCAGCACCGCCGGCGGTCCCGTCTCGCGCATCCGTTAAAATCACGGCATGCGCGATCTTCCATCGCCGCCTGATCAATCATCCACCTCGACGAAACATCAAGCGAACGGCCGCGTGGCATCCGTCCCTTCATCCGGATCAAACACGCCGTGGCCGCGCAACGCACGCGTCTTCACTCGAACCAGCGAAGGCGCGCAACAGAATCCAGCGGGAGAATGACCGTGTTTACTTGTAGAAACCAAAGCTGCGGCACGCAGTGGGAGCAGTCGGACGTCGCCATCAAGGACGAAGGCCAAGGACTGCTGTTCCGCTGCCCGCTGTGCGGCGCGCGCAACTACGTCGAGCGGTTCGACGCCGACGACGGCACGATCGTCTACGAGCAACTCGAAGGCCGTCCGTTCATCCAACCCGACGCTACGACATGACGAACAAACCGACCGCCACGCCTTTCAGCGCGCTTTCGCTCGCGCCCGCCACGCTCGCCAATCTCACGCAGCTCGGCTATGTCGACATGACGCCGATCCAGGCGGCAAGCCTGCCGATTGCGCTCGCGGGGCACGACCTGATCGCGCAGGCGAAGACCGGGAGCGGCAAAACAGCGGCATTCTCGCTCCCGTTGCTCGCCCGGCTCGACGCACGCCGCTTCGACGTGCAAGCGATGGTCCTCTGTCCGACGCGTGAACTCGCCGATCAGGTCACGCAGGAAATCCGCCGCCTCGCGCGCGCAGAGGAGAACGTCAAGGTGCTGACGCTATGCGGCGGCACGCCGATGCGGCCGCAGACGGCGAGCCTCGAACATGGCGCGCATATCGTCGTCGGCACGCCGGGGCGCATCATGGACCACCTGGAGCGCGGCAGCCTCGCGCTCGGCGCATTGAATACGCTTGTGCTCGACGAAGCGGACCGGATGCTCGACATGGGCTTCTTCGACGATATCGCGACAGTGGCGCGTCAGTGTCCGAAAGAGCGTCAAACGCTGCTGTTCTCGGCGACGTACCCGGACGGCATCGCCAAGCTGAGCCAGCAATTTCTGCGCAATCCGAAGGAAGTGAAGCTCGAAGCGCGTCACGACGACAGCAAGATTCGCCAGCGCTTCTACGAAGTGACCGAAGACGAGCGGCTGCACGCAGTCGGCATGCTGCTGAATCACTATCGTCCCGTGAGCACGCTTGCATTCTGCAACACGAAACAACAATGCCGCGATCTGCTCGACGTGCTGCGCGCGCAGGGTTTTCATGCGCTCGCGCTGCACGGCGAGCTCGACCAGCGCGAACGCGACCAGGTGCTGATCCAGTTTGCGAACCGCAGTTGCTCGGTGCTCGTCGCGACCGACGTGGCCGCGCGCGGTCTCGACATCGCGCAACTCGAAGCGGTGATCAACGTCGACGTGACACCCGATCCCGAAGTGCACGTGCATCGCATCGGCCGTACGGGCCGCGCGGATCAGGACGGCTGGGCACTGAGTCTCGCGAGCATGAACGAGATGGGGCGCGTTGGCAGCATCGAGCAGGCGCAAAAGCGCGATGTCGAATGGCATCCGCTTGCCGAGCTCGAAGCCGAGAGCGATGCCCCGCTGTTGCCGCCGATGGAAACGCTGCAGATTCTCGGCGGACGCAAGGAGAAGATTCGTCCCGGCGATGTGCTTGGCGCGCTGACGGGCGAAGCGGGCTTTAGCGGCGCGCAGATCGGCAAGATCAACGTGACCGAGTTTTCGACGTACGTGGCGGTCGAGCGCAGCGTCGCGCGCGATGCGCTGCGCAAGCTCGGCGCGGGCAAGGTAAAGGGCAAGAAGGTGAAGGTTCGGCTGATGGATGAATGACGCGCGGCGCGCCGGCCGACTCGATGCATTCCGCCAGCGCCCAATGAGCAAAGGTTCATTGGGCGCCGGTCATGAAAGGCGCCGGCGCGCGCGTCAGGCGGCCTACTCTGCCAAGTTTCCCACCGCGAAATCCGCCAAACGCAGGCTGCTGCCTGCCGTTGTGTATCCAATGGAAGCCATCGCCGCATTCAAATACTGAGCCGATCATGTCGGCTCATCAGCGTTCGATCATGAACTGAACGCGGAGCGCGCCACCCTGCCTCGCCGACGACAAGCACAACAAACCGCACGGCGTCCCTCCGCCGCCACGCCTTTCGCTTTGGCTTTCATCCCCGAGCCACCGGTATGTCGAAGGATTCTTTTCAATAGATCGACCGATTGTTTCCTCTTGCCTGGATTTTGAAATTTCGCGCCATGGTCAACACAATCGAATCAAAAACCAAAACTTCCGGCATCTTTATTCACGCTATTCGGATGCCAGCCTATTTATCTATTTCTGCAATTATTAACCATTCAATCCACAAAACAACACTCCAACATAGAAATCAAAAGATAATTTTCACCAATCTTCAAATTACAGAAACTACCAATTCTCACTGTTTTTAAAAATCCTCTGCCCCTTTTATTGACATCTCCGGATATCTATCTAGACTCCTCGTGAGGCATAACAATTCGGTCATAATCCCGGCCTCGATCAAAAACCCGCAGCGATACAACTCATTCATAACAGGAGTTTTCGTCATGAGGGAAATTCTCGCGACAATTCGCAAAAAAAAGGCAGCACTCCTCGATCATCCGGTCTTTCCGCAACTCGAAGCAGTCACCCTTCCCCAAATCAAGCAAATGATGCGCGTATGGTCGCCGTTGCTGATTCATTTGGCGATGACGTTTCGCGACATCAATCGAATGTATTACCACTACGAAAAGCCGGAAAACGACTTGCAAAACGCGATCAATGATCATGTCGACGTCGACACCGAGCACTGGCACATGATGGTTTCGGATATCAAGACGCTCGGTGTAAACGGTAGAGCCGTCGATTGCGAAAGCGCAATCAGTGTGATCTGGGACGATCTCGGCGCGCCCGTGCGGAAGTACATGTATTCGCTCGTGTCTCGCGCGCGGCGGTGCGGCGACTGCCCGCTGCTGAAAATGGCATCGATGGAAGCCGGCGAAGCGACGTCGAAGGTTTTCTTCACGACATCGCGCAAGCTCGCGGCGGCCTACGAGGCGGACACGGGCAATACGCTTCGCTATCTGGGTGCGGAGCACATCGACAGCGAGCTCGATCATTCGATCAACGAATCGATCTTCCATGATCAGAGGCTGTCCGCCGACAAGCATGCGGATGCGCTGGCGATCGTCGACGATCACTTCCGCAGTTTCCTTGCCTTCCTCGATTACAAGTACGAGGTCAACAAACTCGCGCTCGCCAATTGACAAGAACCCGGGCACCGCCCGGGCATGACTCTCGCGAGACCGAAGTCCGGCTCAATCATTAAGCGATCGGAATCGAATTGCCGCGCCGGACGGCAGGATCCGCTCGTGAACATGACGTTCCCCAATACAAGGAGAAGCAAGCATGCGTCTTCCGAATCGCACTAAAGTCCTTGTCATCGGCGGCGGTCCGGCCGGTGCGACCGCTGCGGCATTTCTCGCTCGAGAAGGCATCGATGTCACGCTGGTCGACAAGGAAATATTCCCCCGCTATCACATCGGCGAATCGCTGCTGCCGTCGTGCCTCGAAATCCTCACGCTGATGGGCGCGCGCGACACGTTCGACCGGCACGGCTTCCAACGCAAACCGGGCGCCTACTTCAACTGGAAAGGCGAGACCTGGAAACTCGATTTCGGCGAGCTCGGCGGCGCCTATCACTACAGCTACCAGGTGCGCCGCGAGGAATTCGATCAATTGCTGCTGCAGCATGCGCGAACGGTCGGCGCAAAGGTGCACGAAGGCGTGAGCGTGCGCGAGATCCGGTTCGACGACGGTCGCCCTTGCGCGGCACTGTGCGTCGCGCAAGGCGCCGACGAGACGACCACCGTCGAGTTCGATCATCTCGTCGACGCGTCGGGACGCAACGGACTGATGTCGACCCGATACCTGGACAATCGCAAATTCCATGAGATCTTCCGAAACGTCGCGGCATGGGGCTACTGGGAAGGCCTCGCATGGCCCGACGACTGCGCGCCGGGGTCGATTCTCGTGAGCTCGATTCCGGACGGCTGGTGGTGGGCGATACCGCTCGCCGATCGTCCGACGAGCGTCGGCGTCGTCATGCACCGCGATGCATTCGTCGAGGCGAAGCGGTCCGGTTCGCTCGAGCAGGTCTACGAGCGCGCGCTCGCGCTGAGCCCGGTGATGACGAAGCTGACGCAGCACGCGCGCCTCGTCACGCCGCTCAAGACCGAGCAAGACTATTCGTACACCTGCGATTCGTTCGCGGGCGACGGCTATTTCCTGTCCGGCGACGCCGCGTGCTTCCTCGACCCGCTGCTGTCCACGGGCGTCCACCTCGCGATGTACAGCGGGATGCTCGCCGCCGCGTCGCTCGCCAGCATCCTGCGTGACGAAGTGTCTGAGCGGGAGGCCGCTGCATACTATCGCGACAGCTATCAGCAGGCGTACCTGCGCTTTCTCGTGTTCGTGCAGACGTTCTACGAAGCGCACGGCAAGCTCGGCTACTACAGCAAGGCCGACGAGCTGAGCCACTACACGATCGAGGCGGGCGACATCCGGCGCGCGTTCCTGAATCTCGTGTCCGGCCTCGAGGACATCGCCGACGTCGAGCAGGCCACGTCGCACCTGATGGGCGAAATGTCCCGCCGCATCGATCAGAATCTCGCGCTTCGCAAGGACAAGGGCGCGCTCGCCGCTGCGATCGGCAGTTCGGAAGTCGAGGACAACGCGCGATTCTTCGACGCGATCGAGGGCCTGCCCTGCCTGTCGCAAAACATGGCGCTCGACGGACTGTACGTGTCGACGAGGCCGCGGCTCGGCCTGCAGCGGGTCGCCGCCGCGGTATAGCCCGCGCGCGCAGCCGCCGCGCTCGCGTCGAGCGGCCGGCATGGCCGGAGCCGGCCGCCCGCGCGGGCCGGCCCGGTGCCGTCGGCGCGCGACGCGCATGCCGGCGGCGCGACCGCGCACGCACCGCCGGCACTCATCGAACGCAAGAAGGCAAGAAGGCAAGGCCGAGGAAGCGACGAAAGATGGCTGACTGGATATTGCAACTGTGCATCGTGATCGTCGTGGCATCCGTGCTCGGCGCGCTCGCACAACGGCTGCGGCAAGGCCGCGTCGTCGGCGAGCTGCTCGCCGGGCTGCTGCTCGGCCCGTCCGCATTCGGCGCGCTCGCCGTGAGCGGATTCGGTATGCGGCTCGGCCAGGATTCGGCCGCGATTCTCACGCGGCTCGGCGAACTCGGGCTCGTGTTCCTGATGTTTCAGACGGGCATGCACATTACCTGGAAGATTCCGCAAAAGCGCTCGGCCGCGCTCGTCGCGACCGTCGTCGCGGGATTCGGAATGGCGTTGCCGTTCGCGACCGGCTGCGCGATCGCGGTCGCGTCGTCCGGCGCGTTCCAGCCGCAGGCGTCGCCTCTCGCCTACGTGCTGTTCTGCGGGATCGCATTATCCGTTTCGGCGCTGCCCGTCATGATGCGCATCGTTTCCGACGCGCGCATCGCAGACCGCCCTTCGGCGACGGTGTCGATACTCGCGGCGACGTTGACCGACGCGTTCAGCTGGCTGATTCTCGCCGCCGTCGGCGCAATCGCGACATCGGGCCTGTCGCCGGTATCGACGGTGCGCGCGGTGTGTCTGCTCATCGTGTTCTTCGTCGTGTCGGTCACGCTCGTGCGCAAGATCGCCCTCTCGCTGCTCGATCGTGCGCGCCGGGCCGGAAGCGATTCCGCGACGTTGATCTGCGCGCTGTGCTACGTGCTGCTGTCGTCGTGGGCCGCGTCGCGGCTCGGCTTTCATAGCGCGTTCGGCGCGCTCGTCGCGGCCGCCAACCTGTCGGGCCGGGACGATCTGCGGCAGTTGTGGAACGCGCGCTTCGCAGGGCTGGCCGATCTCGTCCTGATCCCGCTGTTCTTCGTCAGCATGGGGCTTCAGGCTTCGTTTTCGGCGCTCGACACAGGCGCGACGTGGGGCTGGCTCGTCGTCTTCCTGATCGGCGGCATCGCGGCGAAGTTCGGCGGCTGCTACGCCGGCGCGCGACTGTGCGGCATCGATCGCGCGGAGGCGACGTTGATCGGCGTGCTGATGAACTGCCGCGGGACCGTCGAGCTGATGGTCCTCGCGATCGGTCTGCAGTTGCGGATCATCCCGGCTTCGCTGTACACGGTATTGCTGATCGCGACGCTGACGATGACGTGGCTGAGCGCGATGTCGACCCATCGGCTCGCGAAGCGGCATCGGCCGCAAGCGCCGCGCATGACCGTCGACGATTCGCCTGTGGAATTTCCAGCGCCGCAGGCCCGCGCCGCCCGCCAAGACCCCAACGAGGATACGCATCTGCCGGGATTGCCGGAGGCATCGCGACCATCGCGATGAACGCCCATGGATACCGTCGTTCCGCTTTTTTCCGATTCCACGGCGCGCTGGCTGCCGCTCGCGCTGTCCGAGCAGGTGACCGGCAAGGCGCCGCTCGGCGTCGTCTGCATGGGGCAGCCGCTCGTGCTGTATCGCGACGCATCGGACGCCGTGCGCGCGATGGAGGATCGTTGCGTGCATCGCCGCGCGCCGCTGTCGCTCGGACGCATAACGCCTGACGGCCGGCTGCAGTGCGGCTATCACGGCTGGATCTACGACGGCGCGACGGGCGCATGCGTCGCGATTCCCAATCTGTCGGAGCACGAACGGGTGCCGGCGCACTACGTTGCGCGCGCATACGAGACGCTCGAGCGCGACGGCTTCGTGTGGGGACGTGCGACGCACGGCGTCGACGCGAGTGAGCCGGCCGACGCGACCTCGCCCCCATCGCGTTGCACGCAGCGATTCGCAGGCTCGGCGACGGTAGCCGTCGCGTGCGACGAATACGTCGCCGCGCTGGCCGACGGTCCGCATTTGCTGATGCGCATCGCGGGCCTGCGAATCACGGACTACGTGATCGCGGATCCGGAGCCGCACGACGGCCGGGTCGGCATGGAGCGCGGCGTCACGTGGGCAACGCGCCGGCGTAATCATCGGTTCGGCGCGCGTTATCCGTGGACACTTCGGCTCACGTCGCCGCAGGACGGCGCGCTCGCGTCGGTCGCGCTTGACATGCGCGACGGCGCGCCGATGCTGTGGGCGTCGATCGCCATCGTGCCCGCGGCCCGCGGCACGACGAACGTCTTGTGGCGCGGCGGCGTCGCCGCGGATACGGGCGGGGCCGGCGCGGCATTGTTTCGCCTGTGGGCCCGCCTGCGCCGTTCGCCGTTCGCGATGCTCGAACACATCGACGGCCGCGCACTGTCGAAGCTCGACGTGTCGTGCTCGCGCGCCTGGCCACGCCCGCAAACGGCGTGCGCGAGCTCGGTGGGCGTCGATCGATCACCTTGTGCGAGGAACTGATGATGCCGACCATCGACGACGAAGACACCGGTACGGCAAGCCGCCGGAACGAAGACGATTGGCTGCCCAACCGGATTCGGCTGCGCAATGCGTGGTTTCCGCTCGCTCACACATTCGAGGTCGGCGAGCGCGCATCGCGCTGGCAGATTCATTCGCAGCCTTGCTATCTGTGGCGCGCCGGCAGCCGCGTCCACGCGTCGCGATGGCACCCCGGCCTGCCGGCCCCGACACGCCCCGCTCCCGATTCGCCGATCAATGCCGCCGGACGCTATCCGGTGCTCGAACGGTACGGTTACGTATGGATCTGGTACGGCGATCCCGAAGACGCGAGCGACGCGCTCGTGCCCGACGTGCCGTTCCTGCCGCGCGACGGCGGACTGCCGACGTACATGCAGGGCAACGTCCGTCTCGACTGCTGCTCGCCGCTGCTCGTCGAAAACCTGCTTGATCTGACGCACGCGGACTTCCTGCATGCGAACGTGCTCGGCAACGAGCAATCCGACGAGGACCGGATCGACGTGCAGTTCACGTCCGAGACCGTGACGATGATCCGGCGCTGCACGAACAAATCGGTCGCGCCGATCATGCGCTGGTTCGGCGGCGTGCGCGCGAAGCATCAGGATGTTCACGCCGTGATCCACGTGCACGTGCGCAGCTCGGTCGCGCTCGCGTACGGACGTTACACGCCGGGCACCGACCTGCCGTTGTTCCATCCGTGCCTGCCGGAGTCGCGCGACCGCTGCCGGCTCAGCTTCGCGTTGAACGCGACGTCCGCGCCCTGGCCGCTGCGCGTGCTGATGCCGTTGACGCCATATGTCGTCGCGCCGCAGGACAACCGCATGGTCGGCCCGCAGAGCGGTCGCTATCAGGACGCCGGCGAGCGACGCGATCTGTTTTCACGCTTCGACCGCGCGGGCCTGCGCTATCGGGTCCTGTTGCAGCAACTCGCCAAACGACAGCGCGACGGCGATTTCTCGTACGCCGCCGACGCGCTCCCCGGCCAGGACGCGCGAGGCATTCTCGGCATGCCGTCCTGCTAGCGCGCGCGTCGCGCCCTGACTCCGTCGCCTGCGAAGCCCAGGCCGTCGATGCGGCGCGGGTGAGCGACGAGTGGCGCGGCCGCATAGAAATTCGAACGCTCGGTTGCCGTCCCGAGCGAGGCGAACGTCCCGGTTCGGATATCGATGACGCGCCTGCCGGCCCCACCAACAACGGCCGCTCCGCCGTCGGTCAAGCGGATTCGCCCGCGCGCCACTCACGCAAGCGGCGGATTCGCGGGCGGCGAACGGCCCGCCGGATCCGGCATCGCGCTATCTGCCGGAAAACGTCGCGCTCTACGACAACCTGACCGTGCTCGAAACGCTGCGTTTCGTCGCGCGGCTGAAAGGCGTCGACGCGACCGCCGGTGCGCCGCTCCTCGAACAGGTCGGCATCGTGAAGGAAACAGTGCTGCCGCAGGCGAGGCTGCTGCCGTCGAATACGCGCTATGCGTGGCAGGCGCTCGTCGAGCGCAGCGCGATCGCGCACCTGACGATCCGGCCAGCCGACGTCGACGCGCCGGACACGACGCGCCTTATCTCGATCTCTACTACGGCTACCTGAATGTGAATGCGCCTGCGATCGGCAAGAGCATCCTCAGCGACTACGAGTACGCGCAGCTGATGAGCCGGCTGCAGTCCGGCGAGCACGCGCTTTTCATCGTGCGCGGCACGAAGTTCAGCGCCGCGTATCCATGGAAGTTCGCGTTCCTCGGCCATCGCTCCGACAAGCAAACCGGCGCGAAGACCTTCTCCACGGTCGCGTCGCCGTACGGGCTGCCGGGCGAGGTTCTCGCGGGCGGGCCGTCCGCACGTCGACGAAGACGCGCCCGCGTGGCTGGCGCAAGGCGTGGACGGGCAAGCGCGTCGAAATCGCCGTCTTCGTCCGTCTTCGTCGGGCGGACGCTCGCCGTCGTGCTGTTCTTCGCGACGCGAGCGCTGGGTGCGCCGCGCGAAGCGCGCCGACAAGCGCTGGGTGTCCTGGCCGAAGACCGTGAGCTGGCTGATCGCGATCGGCTTCGCCGGCGGTTACTAGATGGCGCAGCCATCGATCACGCAGGTGCTGACGCTCGTTCATTTGCTTGCGAGCGGCTGAAACTGGGCGCTGTTCCTGTCCGATCCGCTCATCTTCGTCTTCTGGATCGTGATCGCCGCGACGGTGATCGTCTGGGGCCGCGGTCTCTTCTGCGGCTCGATGTGCCCGTTCGGTTTGCTCTCCGAGCTCATCTACAAGATCGCGCATGCGACGGGCCTGCAGAAGTGGCAGCACAAGCTGCCCGCGCCGTGGCACAACCGACTGCGCAAGCTCAAGTCCGTGGTGTTCGCCACGCTGCTCGTCGTGTCGTTCTTTGCGATGCCGTGGGCCGAGAAGCTCGCCAAAATCGAGCCGTTCAAGACGACCTTCGTCGTCGGCGCTCTCAACCGCGCCTGGCCGTTCGTGCCGTTCTGGACCTTCGTCGTCGGCGCATCGATCTTCGTCGAGCGGCCGTTCTGCAAGTATCGGTGCCTGCTCGGCGCGAGCCTCGCGCTGCCCGGGCGCTTGCGGATCTTCAAGCTGCGCGGCAAGCCGGAATGCACGACCTGCCATGCGTGCGCGGTCGGCTGCGGGTCGCAAGCGATCGATCCCGCCGGCCGGATCGATCCGATGAGTGCCTGCTGTGCCTCGATTGCATGGTCATGTACTACGACGAGCAAAGCTGCCCGCCGCTGTCGAAGGAAAGAAAGCACCGCGAGAGGGCCGGCTTGCCGCTCTCTCCCGTCGGCAAGGACGGACGGTACATTCCGATCGAGCAGATTTGACGCGCACGTGACCGCCGATGCTGCGCGCCGCTCCGGCGCGCAGCATGCACGGCGCGATGCCCTTCAACTGTTTCGTTTTCCTTTCAGTTGTTTCGGTTTGTCGTCGGCAATACGCAAGCCGAAAAACCGTGGCAATCTACAGCGCATCCCGGTTGTCCGTTCGCGCAACCGATCTGTAAGGTTTCCCGATGGTCCGTCATCCGAAATTCGCGCGATGTGTCGCGCTCGCCTTCCTATTGCATCTGCTCTGCGCCGTGCTGCCCGCGGCGGCGGCCGTCGACCTCGCGTCCGGCGTGACCGTACCGCCCGCGCCGACGATCTCGCGCGACGAAGCAGTCGCCGAGCTCAAGCGCGTGCAGGCCGCGCTCGACCGGATCAAGCAGCAGGCGTCGACCGCGACGACGGGCAAGCAGTTGAGCGGGCTCGACGAAGCGACGCAAACGCTGACCTCCGACGTGGAGAAGCTGACGGCCGCGCTCGTGCCCGTGCGTGCACAGTTGCAGGCGCAGCTCGACGTGCTCGGGCCGCCGCCCGCGCCGGGCGCCGCGCCCGAAACGGCCGCCGTCGCGCGGCAGCGCGCGGATCTGAATACGCGCAAAACGCAGCTCGACGCCGCGCTGAAGCAGGCCGCCGACGAAAAGGACAGCCTCGCGAACCTGACCCAGCAATATTCGAAGCTGCGTCGCAGCCTGTTGCGCGATCAGCTCGCGCTGCGCTCGGGCAGCATCCTCGGCGCGCAGTTCTGGACGCCGCTCTTCCGCCCGTCGGACGATGATCGTCAGGAGCTCGACGCGTTCAGCGCGCAGATCGCGCAAGTGCTGCACGCGGCGTGGGAGCCGGGCCGGCGGATCGGCACCGCGCTCCTGCTCGCCGCCGCGCTCGCGGTATGGACGATCGGCAGACGACTCATCGAACGCGCGCTCGCGTGGTTCAGCCTGACCAAGCTGCCGGCGACCCGCGTGCGGCGCAGCGCGCTCGCGACGTCGGTCGCGCTGTCGAGCGTCGTGACGACAGGCATCGCGGTGCAGTTCGTCTATCTCGCGCTCACGCGCGACTACGCGCTGTCGAGCGCGCTGCAGGACTTCGCCGACGAACTCGCAAAGCTCGCGCTGACCTGCGCGCTGATCGCGGGGCTCGGCCGCGCGCTGTTGTGCACACGCCATCCGACATGGCGCCTGCCCGCGCTCGCCGACGAAGTCGCGCTCGCAATGCGGCCGTTTCCGGTGATTCTCGCAGCGCTCCTGCTCGTTGCGGGTGCGCTCGAGCAGTTGAACAGGACGGCCGACACGAGCCTGCAGGTCACGCTGTTCGGCCGCGGGATCGTGTCGCTCGTCGTCGCCGTGACGATCGGCGCGTCGCTGCTGCGCGCGAACCGCGTGCGCACCGCGCTCGCCGCGGCGGGCGAGCCCCCCGAGGCGCGCTCGACGCTCGCCGGGCTGATCCACGCGGGCGTCACGCTGACCGTCGTCGCGGCGTTCGTCGCGCTGCTGGTCGGCTACATCTCGGTCGCACGTTTTCTGACCTACGAGCTCGTCTGGTTCGAGATCGTGCTCGGCAGCCTGTATCTGCTGACCCGCCTCACGCGCGATCTGTGCGCGAGCGCGTTCTCCGCGAGCCTGTCGAGCGGCAAGCTGATCAAGCATCTGTTCGGGCTGAACGACAGCCATCTCGACCAGGCGAAGACCGTGCTGTCCGGCATCGGCACAAGCGTGCTGCTCCTCGTCGCCGTCGTCGCGCTGTTGACGGGCGGCTTCGGCACGACGCCCAACGACCTGCTCGTGAGCGTGATCTCGATGTTCGGCGGCGACAGGCTGCAGCGCCTGAACATCGTGCCCGACCGGATACTGAACGCGGCGCTCGCGCTCGGGATCGGCATCTATCTGCTACGCTCGATACGCCGCTGGCTCGACAACGAGCTGCTGCCCTCGACCGGCATGGACCCGGGCATGCGCGCGTCGCTCATCACGCTGTTCAGCAATCTCGGCTACGTCGCGATCGTGCTGCTCACGCTGTCGCTCCTCGGCGTCAAATGGGACAACCTCGCGTGGATCGTGAGCGCGCTGTCCGTCGGCATCGGCTTCGGCCTGCAGGAGATCGTGAAGAACTTCGTGTCCGGGCTGATCCTCCTGACCGAGCGGCCCGTGAAGGTCGGCGACATGATCAGCATCTCGGGCGTCGAAGGCGACATCCGCCGGATCAACGTGCGCGCGACCGAGATCCAGCTCTCCGACCGCTCGACGGTGATCGTGCCGAACTCGCAGTTGATCTCGCAGAACCTGCGCAATGTGACGATGGGCAACAGCACGCAAGGCGTCGCAACGCTGATGCTCACGTTCCCGCTCAACACCGATCCCGAGCAAGTGCGCGACCTGCTGCTCGGCGCGTACCGCGAGCATGCGTCGATCCTCGACAAGCCCGCGCCGTCCGTCACGTTCAGCCAGCTGACGCCGGACGGAATCACGCTCAGCGTGACGGGCTACGTCGGCAGTCCGCGGATCGCCGGAACGACGAAGAGCGATCTGCTGTTCGAGATCCTGAAGCGGCTGCGCGCGGCGGGCATTCCTCTGTCGAATCCGCAGACGCTGATGGTGCAGAACCTGCCGCCGCCGAACGAGTGATGCGGGTGCGCCCGATCGCGTCGCGTCATGCGGCGTCATGCGTTGTGTATGGCGCGGCGCGATCGGGCGGCGACATGGCTGATCGTTGTCGTGAAAACACGGCTGGCGGGAACTGTACGAACGGCACGTCCCGAAATCGTTCGTCCACGGATCGGCTCGACGAACGGCCGCATGGCCTCCCGCGACGCGCCCGGCAGCGGGCATGCGCGGCTGCCGTCATATACGGTTGCAATCCATTACACGCCGACGCTCGCCGGCTTTCTATTATTCGGGATACGAACCGACTTCAAAGGACTGCATGGCGATGAAAAAACTGATCTTACTGCCGTTCTTGGCGAGCGCGATGCTTGCGGGATGTGCTGTCTATCCGTCAGAGCCTGCCGTCGGTGTCGGTGTCGGCGTCGATGTCGGCATCGGCTGGCACGGGGACCGCTATTGGGACGGCCACCGCTACTGGGACCGCGGCGAATGGGAGCATGCGCATCCGCAGCAACAATACGATCGGCGCGACGATGACCGGCGCGATAATCGCGGCGGCTACCGAGGCGACGATCGGCGCGACGGCGACCGCCGCGGCGACGACAATCGCCCATACTGAGGACACCGCCTGATCCGCTGCGTCCGGCCGCATGCGTCGATCCGCGGCCGGCTCGTTTACTTCGTCGCGCGATGCTCGGGCTTGGAAAGCCCGGCGCCCCGCGCGATTGTCAAAGATCATTCGACGCAGGCAAACGGAAAGGTACGCGCGCCGCAGTCGCGCTATGCGGGGTCCCCTTGATTTCGATGTCGTTTACCGGGTTAGGCCGGCCTAGCTCCGACAACGGTCAGCGGTCTGCCCCTTAAATAATATTCCATCCAATCAAGCACTTCCTGACTGGTCTTTTGGCGTCGCGCGAAGACCTTCCCCATACGAGTCTAACGTTAGAAAACCGTATTTGTACAGTTCATAGACTCATGATCCACGATAACTAACATTATCGCGGTAAAGCGGCTCCCGAGGGGCCATCGGGAACCGCAGTCCGCACGGCAATCCCGGGCAAGGAGGTCTTCACGCTAGGCAAAAAGACCAGTCAGGAAGTGCTTGATTTGACGGGATATTATTTAAGGGGCAGACGGATAGGCCTTGTCGGGCCTAGGCCGGTCTACCCCGGTAAACGACATCAAAATCAAGGTGACCCCGTGTAGTGGTCATCCGGACACTGATTTAGGCGAGAATGCGCGTCATAAAGAGGTGTCTGATGACCGACTAGCGGCAGCAACTCCGAAAACTACAGGGCTCGAATGTAGTTCGCCGTTGAGCATTGTCCACCGCCTGTCATCGGCGAGGCTCGGCGAGAAGATATATGCTTCAAGATGGAAAGACTAATCAGGAAGTGGCTGATTCGATTGATAATTATTTTAGGGTCCGACCGATAAGCCTTGTCACGCCTAGATCGGTCTACCGGGCAAAACGCACCGAGATCAAGGGGAGGCTTGCCGCGTAAGCCATCTGGCCGCCGTTTGTCCGGTGCCGGGTGCATCGATCACTGTGATGAAACGGATAACGATGACGACGCGCGAGCCGGCGCGGCGGCACGCCGCGCATCATGCAATGGGCAGACGCACCGTAGCCGCGAGCCCGCCGCTGTCGCGCAGCGACAGATCGAGCCGGCCGCCGTGCTGACGGGCGATGCGTTCGGCGATCGCGAGCCCAAGGCCCGTGCCGCCCGATGGACGATCGGGCCGCTCGACGCGCCGAAACGGTTGCGTGAGAAGCGGCAGCGCGTCTTCCGGCACGCCGGGCCCGGCATCCTCGACGCGGATCACGACCCGCCCATCCTCCACCGAGGTGCGCACCGACAGCCCGACCCGCCCGTGTATCGCCGCGTTGTGCATCAGGTTCATCAGCAGGCGCTGCATGCCGACCGGACGAAACCGCATCGCCGGCAGCGGCGCGAGCCGCATGCCGAACCGATATCCGAGGCCGGTGTAGTCCGCGACGAGTTGCTCGATCAGCGCATTCAGGTCGCCCGGCAACACCGCTTCGCCGTCCCCGCTGCGCGCGAAATCGATGAACTGCTCGACGATCGCGTCGATCTCCGCGACGAAGCGCTCGGCACTCTCTCGCGGCGAATCGAATGCCTCCGGCGCGGCGATCGCCATCCGCAGCTTCGTGAGCGGCGTGCGGATGTCGTGCGAGATACCCGCCAGCATCTCGGCGCGAGTCGTCTCCATGACGGCGAGCGACGCGACCATCCGGTTGAATGCATCGGCGACCATCGCCAGCTCGGCGGGCCCCGTGACGGGCACGGCGTCGGGCCACTCACCGCGTTCGATCGTCGCCGCAGCACGCGACAGGCGTCGCAGCGGCACCGTCGTATCGCGCTGGATCATCCAAGCGCCGAATACCGGAAATGTCGCGAACACCAGCAACAGGCACGCGACACTCCACGGCAGCGCATTTCCGATATACGTCGTGACGGGCAGCGCGACCCAGTAGTTGTCGCGGTCGATCGCGAGCCTGACCCAGAATCGGTGCTGCGGGCCGCCCTCCCACAGCACCAACGTACCCGGCGTGAGCCGCGCGGCGAGCTGTGTCACGAAGCGGCGGATCTGGTAACCGCGCGGCACGGCGGTCAGGTCCCGCTCGGGCGGGCTCTGCAGGCCACCGTTCATCGCGATGACTTCGCGTCGCCGCTCCGGCTCCGGCCGCGTGGCCAGCAGCCGTTCGACGGTTTTCGTCTGCGAAGCGACCACCGACGCGATCTCGTCGACCCTCGGCCGCTGGATCAGCACGAAATAGATCACGACCGTCGTCACTTGACTCGCGACGACGATGCAGACCAGCAACAACAGATTGCGCCCGAGCAGCGTGCGCGGCCGCGGCACTTTCATGATTCCAGCTCCGCGACGAGCATGTAGCCGGTACCCCATACCGTCCGGATATGGCGCGGCGCCGACGCGTCGGCTTCGATGATCTGTCGCAGGCGCAGTACCTGCACGTCGACGCTGCGCGTGTTCGCATCGTAGTTTGGCCCGCGCGCCCGCTCGATCAGGTTCGCACGGCTCACGGGCCGGTTCGGTGTTTGCGCGAGCGCGCACAGGAGACGCATCTCGGCCGACCCGACCTCGACCGCGGCGCCGTTGGGGCCGCCCAGTTCCTGGCGTCCGGTGTCGAGTTGATAACCGCCGAAACGCAGTATCGCCCCCCCGCTTTCCTGCAGCACGCCATCGCGCAGATCGCGCTGACGCAGCGTGACTTGCTGACGACGCAGCATCGCGCGAACGCGGGCCAGCAACTCGCGCGGCAGGAACGGTTTCGCCAGATAGTCGTCCGCGCCCAGTTCGAGCCCGACGACACGATCGACCGGATCGCCGCGCGCCGTCAGCATGAGGATCGGGATCGTCTGTCCCCGCGCGCGCAGCCGTCGGCAGACGGCCAGCCCGTCCTCGCCGGGCATCATGATGTCGAGAATCAGCAGATCGTATGGCTGACGCTCGAGAAAGACGTCGAGCTGGGTGCTGTTCCTCGCCGACCGAACATCGAAGCCGTGCGACGCCAGAAAGCGCTGCAGTATGTTTCGGATCTCCGCTTCGTCGTCCAGGACGATGATGCGGCCCGACGGGATGTCATTCGGGCAAGAGGTGGCGTTCGGCATCACGATCGGGCGATTTCCTGTGCTGAAAAGATGAACGGGCGCCGTCACGCCCGATCAACGCTGGTTGCGCGCGGCGAACTGCTTGAGATCGGCGAGCGTGATGTAGCCCTTGTGCGCCGTGTCGATCTGGTCGAAATGCTGTGCGACGCGAGGCATTCCGGCCTGCGCTTCCGAGCGTGTCAGCTTGCCGTCGTGATTGACGTCAGCCGCTGCGAATCGCGCCTCAAGCTTCTGCTGCATTGCGTCATCCTGCTGCGCCATCGCGTTCGACACGAGGACGAAAGACGCGCCGAGAGCGGCTACGAGCATCAGACTAAAACGGTTCATTCTGTTCTCCTTGGTAAAGATGACAAAAAAAGTCGCTTTTCGCCAGTGGCGAATTGCAGAACGCTAAAGTAAGCAAAGATTTCGGTCTGTTACAACTCGATGTCAAGTCATGTCACGGTACGCCGCGACGAACTTATCAGAAGCGGTAAGCGACACCCATCGAGCCGAACACGCTTGCCCGCCGCTCGACGATCGGGCTGTCGGCCGCGTCGCCCACGAGCGTGCCCGCGCCCACGCCCACGCGTGCCGACCAGTGCGCGTCGAGCCTGTGCTCGAGCGTCACTCGCAGATCCGTGCGCTCGAATCCCGACGACGGCGCATAAGTCGGCAGATGGGCGGTACTGGCCGCCGCCTGCGCATCGTCGATTCCGAATTCGGTTTGCGCGGCCGAGCGGTTGGCCCAGACCGTGCTAAGTGACGCGGTCACACGATCACGCGGCCCGTCGAAGATCCGATATGCGAGCACTAACGTTACGTGATTGCCGTAACCTGAATGGGCCGACTGCAGGAAGCGCACGTTGGCGCTCGCCGGGCCCGCTTTCCAGCGAACGAATGCGCCGTAGAGAAAGCTGTCTGCGATGTTGCCGGTGCCGTTCAGGATCGCCGCGTCGTCCTCCTTGCGACCAAGCCCCAGGCCGATGAGCGGACCGATCGAGAGGTTCGGCGTGACCGACCACGCGGCGCCGGCCTCGAGACCGCTCGCGAAGACATGCCAGTCTGACGCGGAATGGCCGGCCAACGCCACCACCGGCAGTGGCAGCACGTGATAGCTGCTTGCGCCCGCGTAGCGCGGCACCGCTGCCAGGTCCAGGCCGACGCTGCCTGTCGCGGAAGACTGGGCGAATGCGTGAGTATTGCCGACGAAGGCCTGAAGCGCGAGCGCGGCCGCGACGGCGCCGCAACGCGCGGCGACGTGCGCCGGCCCGTCGAATCGAGTCGTACGAGTCAACATCGAATGGTGTTCCTTGCAAGGGGTCAGGATGGCTTGCCAGCGGTGTCGCGCATGCCCGGGCTCGGACGCGCACCGTATTCGGCGGTAGTAAAGAATGCGGCGCGACGCTGCCGTGACGGTCCGGGAACGTCAGCCTGCCGCGCCGATCGGATCGGCCGATCCGATGCTCAGGACCAGTGTCCCGTGACCCAGACGCCACCGACCCAATGTTCGGGCACCCAGACGCGCGGACGGACGACGACAGCAGGCGCCGGGGGCGGCACAACTGCAACCGCGGCGGGCGCCGCGACCACGGCGGGCGCGACGACGGCGACAGGGGGCGGTGGCGCGACGACGGCGACGCGCGGGGCGCCCGCGACCACCACACCACCCGTCGCCACTGTCCCGCCGCGCGGTCCCGTCACGCTGCTCGTCGTCGTCACGACGCCGGGGGCGACTCGCGTCGTCGTGTCCGTCCAGCTGACGGAATGGCCGTCGGAGCCGGTGACACTCGCCGAATGCGTACACCCGCCGCCAGCGCAACTCGTGCTGGCCGTACGCGTATAGGTGCCGTTCGGCCCCGTGACCGTATCGGTCGACGAATAGTGACCGGGCGACGACCGCGTGACGCTGCCGGCCGTGTCGATCGTCTGCCCGTGTGGCGTGGTCACGCTGCCGTCGTGCGTGCAAGTGCCGCCGCTGCAGGTCGTTGTCCCGCTGTGCTCATAGCGGCCGCCGCGTGGACCGACGGTTGTTCCCGTGTTGGCGAACTGCCCCGGCCCCGTACGCGTGACCGTGCCGTGATTCGTCGTCAGGCCGCCGCGCGGGCCGACGGACGCGCCACCGTGCGTGCAGCTGCCGCCGCCGCAGGATGCGCCCCGGACCGACGCCTCGCGACCGTATCCGAATGCCCCGGCGAGGGCCGGCTCGATGCCGAGCGCGATCAGCAGCGACGCGCAAGCGGCCAGATGGATCTTCTTCATGTGGACTCTCCCGAGACGGATTGGGTGATTCGATGCCTCGCAATGTAGAGAATCCGGTCCGAAAAAACTGTTAGCAATTCATGTCAGACGATGTCGTGAATCCGTTGAAACGAGATGACATGGTTTCCCAACAGATTTTCATCGGCATTGCTTCTAATGTGGCGATGTCGTCCTGGCCGCGGCCAGCCGATCCCTTTCTGATCAAGGAACTGCCATGAAACTGCATGCATCGTTTGCCGCCGCAAGTGGTGTCGCGCTCGCGCTGATTGCCCCCTCCTCATTCGCCGGCGTTGCCGTCGGCATCACCGTGCCGGTCGCTGTGCCGGTCGTCGCGGCGGCGCCTGCGGTGCCCGTCTACGCCGTGCCGGCCGTGATCGCGCCACCGCCCGTCGTCGTCCCGCCGCCGGCTGTCGTGGTGACGCCCGCGTACGTCGCGCCCGTGCGGCCGGTGGTCGCGGGTCCCGTCGTCACGGTCCATACAGGATATTGGGTGCACGGCCCGGTCGTCGTACGCTAGAGATTTGCGTGCGGCGTTCCTCCCGGCTCCCCTCAGCGCAGTACCGTATGCCGCGCTGCCGGACGTTGCCGCGCTCGCGCAACGAGACGGCTGCACAATATTCCTCGACGCGTTCGGCGATCCGTCGGCGCAACTGCACGATCCGAGGTTGACGAAAGCGTTGCCATCGAACTCGTGTGCTATTCGCATTGAGTGGTAGCGAACCCCAATCGACGCCGCCCCGCCAGTTCGATTTTTTCCGACTGCGGGGCTTTTCTTGGGTTGTTGCGCGGGCTGTCCATGACCGTGACGAAACCTCGGCGCCGCCCCCGCAGAGGACAGATTTCAGACCGGCAGTTCGACACCAGCCGTCTCGGCTTGCCCAAGCCGGTCCCACGGCGGAATCGGCATGAAATAGTCGGTCAGTTCTTCGACAACTGCCCGCACCTTCGGCGAAGGTTCGCGCGCGACCGGCCACAGCACGTGAATGGGCATGCAGCCGCCGGCGAAATCGGGTAGCGCGATGTCGAGCCTGCCCGCGCGCAGATCGTCGGCAACGAGCCACGTCGGCAAGTACGCGAGCCCGGTGCCCGACAACACCGCGTCGCGCAGCGCATCGCCCTGGCCGATCGTATGCTTCGCCCGGATGTCCGCCGTCACCGCCCCGTTCCGTACGTCAGAAAATACCCAAGGTATCGCCCGTCCGTCGCGCGCGAACACGATGCAATCGTGACCGGTCAATTCGTCGATCGTCTCGGGACGCCCTCGCACCGCGAGATACGCGGGCGACGCACACAACACCGACCGCTGAATCCCGAGCGGGCGACGAGCCGTGTTCGCGCTGTCGTGAAGCTCGCCGAGCCGCACGACCACATCGATGCCTTCGTCGATCAGATCGACGAACCGATCCGTGAACGACACGTCGAGTTGCAGCAACGGATGCCGTTCGGCCAAATCGATCAGGACCGGCAACACCCAACGCCTGCCGAACGAAGTCGACAAGCTCACGCGCAGCGGCCCCGCAACCTCGTGACGCCGCTGCGCGAGCACGGCTTCGACGTGGACGAGCTGATCGAGAATGCGCAGGCAGCTTTCGTGATACAGGCGGCCTTCCGTCGTGAGCGTCAGCGCGCGCGTCGTGCGGTCCAGCAGCCGCACGCCGAGCCGCTGCTCCAGTCGCGCGACGTTCTTGCCGACGGCGGACTTGGACAGGCCCACTCGACAGGCGGCTGCGGTGAAGCTGCCTGCCCCGACCGCGTGCACGAACGCCACCATCGCTTGAAGATGAGTCACTTTGATTCGGTTCATGAAATTGGCGACGAAATGGCGCAGATATGAGGAGCAGATATCGCCACTGCCGAGCGCCGCGCGCTCGTAAAATGAATGACAGGAATTCGCGATGGCGCGGGTTCGTTCTCGGACGGGGCGACAGATGGCGCAGACGATGAAGATCTGGGAACTCGACGCATTCGGCATTGACCGCCTCGCACTGGCGCAACGACCCGTGCCGAAACCCGGCGCCGGGGAATTGCTCGTGCGCGTGGCGGCCGTGTCATTGAATTATCGAGACAAGCTCGTGATCGAAGGTCGGTTGATGTCGACGCAGCCTGCGATGCCCTTCACGCCCGTCTCCGACATGTGCGGCGAAGTCGTCGAGACGGGCGCCAACGTCGAGCGCTTCAAATCGGGCGACCGCGTGATGGGCAATTTCTGGACGCCATGGATCGGCGCCACGCTGCCTCCCGAGATGCGTACGTCGGAACGTTCGCTCGGCGGGCCGTTGCCCGGCATGCTCGCCGAATACGTCGTGCTGCCCGAATCGGCGGCCGTCATCGCACCCGCGTCTCTGTCCGACGCCGAGGCATCGACATTGCCCGTCGCCGGCGTGACCGCTTGGGTTGCGCTCGTCGAACGCGGACAGCTCGCGCCGGGACAGGCCGTCGTCGTACAGGGCACCGGCGGCGTCGCACTCTTCGGCCTGCAGATCGCGCGCGCACTCGACGCGAAGGTCGTCGTGCTGTCCCGTCACGATGACAAGCTCGCGCGTGCGCGGACGCTCGACGCATGGGCGGGCATCAACACGACGCGCACGCCGAAATGGGAGGATGCCGTCCTCGCGCTCACCGCTGGCCGAGGTGCGAACGTCATCGTCGAGCTCATCGGCGGCGACAATGTGATGCATTCGGTCGGCGCGGTCGCGGATCATGGTCATATCGTCCAGGTCGGCTTTCTGGGGAGCCCGAAGGTGCACATCGATGCGATTGCGCTGATGCTGACGCGCGCGTCGATCCACGGTGTCTCGGTAGGCAGCCGGCAGTCGTTCGAAGCGTTCGTCCGCGCAATCGATCGGCACGCGATCAAACCGGTCGTCGACTCGATCTATCCGTTCTCCGACGTGCGCGCCGCATTCGAGCACCTCGATCGCGGGCCATTCGGCAAGATTGTCGTCTCCGTTCGCGGCTGACGTCGGCGGCCGCCTGAGCGTCGCGTGCGCCGTCAGGTCAACGTCGAGAACATGTCCTTGCGGTACGGAACGATCCGATCGTACTCGCCCGCCCGCACTTTCGCGGGCCACGCCGGGTCGGCCAGCAAGGCGCGGCCGAGCGCGATGCAATCCGCCCTGCCCGCCTCGACTCGCGCCACCGCGCGATCGAGATTCTCGACGCCGACCGACAGGCCTTCCGCGCCGCGCACCTGCGCCGCCGAGAATGCGTTGTCGATCCCGATGCTGCCGACCATGATCACCGGCTTGCCGGACAGCTTCCGGACGAGCGACGCGAGATCGGTGTCGCTTTCGGACGGAAACGCGGGCTCCCAGAAGCGGCGCGTGCTGACGTCGAAGATGTCGACACCTGCGGCGACGAGCGCATCGAGCATCGTCTCGAGCTCGCCCGACGATTCGACGATGCGCGCGGTGTAGTCCTGCACCTTCCATTGCGAGAATCTGAAGACGATCGGCACGCTCGCGCCGACTGCCTTTCGCACCGCCGCAGCCACTTCGGTCGACAGTCGCAGGCGGTTCTCGAGCAAGCCGCCGTATGCGTCGGCGCGCCTATTCATGCTCGCCCACAGGAATTGGTCGAACAGATAGCCGTGCGCGCCATGCAGTTCGATCGCGTCGAAGCCGGTCTCGACCGCATCGTAGGCGGCGCGCGCGAACGACGCCGCGATGTCGCGCGCGTCGGCGTCCGTCATTTTCTCGACCATGATCACGCCGTCTTCGACGATGCGCTCGGGTCCGATGCTCGGCCATTCCGGATGAGGCGGCGTGCCGCGCCGACGCACGTTGCCGAGGTGCCAGAGCTGCGCCGCGATCGCGCTTCCGGCATCGTGCACGCCTTCCACGACGCGCTTCCAGCCGTCGAGCGCTGACTGGCCGAAGCAATGCGGCACGTCGGCGAATCCGCCCGCGACCGGGTGATCGACGTACGTTCCTTCGGTGATGATGAAGCCGACGCCGCCTTCGGCGCGCTTCGCGTAATAGCGTGCGACTTCGCGGTCGGGAATGCCGTTCGGCGATTGCCGCCGGGTCATCGGCGCCATGACGATGCGGTTGGGCGCGCGCAGACTGCCCAGCGAAACCGGTTCAAAAATGATGTCGAAATTCGAGACGTTTGTCGTCGACATGGAGTCCTCGTCGGCTGACTATGTTGGGCGCACGCGACGCACGACGAACCGGCGCATCGCGTACGGCGGATGGATCGCATGGGCAATCGCGCGACCGGTGAGCCGGATCACGCGGCTTCGTCGTGCTGGAGGCTTTCGCGCGGATCGCGCCTGGCCGACAGTTTTTCCGAAACCAGGAACGCGAGCTCGAGCGCCTGCGATCCGTTCAGGCGCGGATCGCAATGCGTGTGATAGCGTTCGCACAACTGATCGTCTCGAATCTGCTGCCCGCCGCCCGTGCATTCCGTCACGTCGGTTCCCGTCATTTCGAGATGCAGGCCGCCCGCATGCGTGCGTTCCGCCTCGTGGACATCGAAGAAGCGCTCGACCTCGAGCAAAATGCTCTCGAAGCGGCGCGTCTTGTATCCGGATGCCGACTTGATCGTGTTGCCATGCATCGGATCGATCGACCAGATCACTTCGCGCCCTTCGCTCTTCGTCATTCGCACGAGGCGCGGCAGCAACTCGGGGAGCTTTTCCGCGCCCATTCTCGCGATCAGCGTGAGGCGGCCCGGTTCGTTGTCCGGATTGAGCACGTCGATCAGCCGCAACAGATCGTCGGGCTTGATCGTCGGGCCGCATTTGAGCCCGATCGGATTCGAGACGCCGCGCAGGAACTCGATGTGCGCGTCGTCGGCGCCGCGCGTGCGCTCGCCGATCCACAGCATGTGCGCGGAGCAGTCGTACCATTCCGCCGTCAGCGCATCCTGCCGAGTCAACGCCTCTTCGTAATGCAGGAGCAGTGCGTCGTGGCTCGTGTAGAGATCGGTTTCGCGCAGCGAGCGCACCGACTCCGGCGATACGCGGCACGCGTTCATGAACACGAGCGCCTGTTCGATGCGGCACGCGATCTGCCGATAACGCTGCCCCTGCGGCGCGGACGCGACGAAGCCGGCATTCCATTCCTGCACTTGACGCATGTCGGCGAATCCGCCGTGGCTCAACGCGCGCAGCAGGTTGAGCGTTGCCGCTGCCTGGGAATAGGCCTTGAGCACGCGCTCGGGGTCCGGTCGCCTCGCGGCCGCCGTGAATTCGATGCCATTGATGATGTCGCCGCGATAGCTCGGCAGCGTGACGTCGCCGACGGTTTCGTCGGGCGAACTGCGCGGCTTCGCGAACTGCCCTGCGATGCGGCCTACCTTGACGACGGGAAGCCCGGTGCTGAACGCAAGCACCGTCGACATCTGCAGGAACACGCGGAGCAAATCGCGCACCGCATTCGGATGAAACTCGGCGAACGACTCTGCGCAATCTCCCCCTTGCAGAAGGAAGGCCTTGCCGCGCGCGACGTCCGCGAGCTGCGCCTTGAGATCGCGAATTTCTGATGCGAGCACGAGCGGCGGCAACCGCCTCAGTTGCTCCTCCGACGCCGCGAGCTTCGCCGAGTCGGGATAGCTCGGCACCTGGTGGATCGGCCGATCGCGCCAGGAGGATGGGGACCAGTCAGCATGCGTCATGGCGGCCCTCTTGCGTTCCGGCCGGCTCGACATGCGAACCGCGGTCGCCGCTCGACGTGCCGGAGAAGGATCGGCGGCCCGCTTCGGCGTGCAACTCCGCCTCGGGAGATGTCCGGTTCGCGGGAAGCGTTGCGCCAATCAACACATCGAAATCGTAGTGATCCACAGTCAGGCTCCGACAAAGCAGATGATCTCCCGCAGCACATGCCCGCAGGTCCTTGCCTCACTCCAGCCTACTTAACTTATTGCGACCGCCGTCTTTCTCCGCCGGCGCGGCCGCATTATGTCGGCGCGCCGACGCCGTCATGCGCGTTGGAACGCTTGGCTGACGACTCGCGCGCCGCATTCGCCGCGCGGGACAGCCGCAATCATCGCGTCGCCGTTTCCGGAAAAATCTGATTGACCACCTGGTATGCGAGCGCCGTCCAGTATTCGCTTGCATCGTCCGCGACGAGTTTTGTTTCTTCTTCGGCAAGCCGCACCACGCCGGGATCGAGCAGGAAATCCTCGAGATCGTTGATCGACGTGAACGCGAGGATCGACACGCCGTCGATCGTGTGCCCGACCGAATGGAAGAACGGCTGCCCTTCCTGCGTCGGACCGATGTTGTGCAACTGAACGTAGCGCTTGACATAGCGGCTCGTCGCCGGCTGGGCGAGCACTTGCTTCGCGTACTGGTTCAACCACGCGTCGTGGAAATCGGCGCGAGACAGCGATGCCTTGCGACGCGCGACCTTGACGAGCAAAAACGACTCGCGCTGCGTTTCGCTCGGCACGATGATGTGCTGTCGAGCGAGCACCGGGCACAGCTCGCGGAAAATCGCCTGATCCTCGGGCAAGACCTTTGCCGCGATTTCCGGCTGACTGAATACCGCCTGCAACCCTTCGACGTTCTCGAAGCCGAGGTATGCGATGCCGTCCCACTGCGGACGGCGGTATTCGGGAATATGGCCGATTACGGTATCGAACAGCTTGCCGTTACGGTCGACGGGCGGCTCGTAAGGCAGCGGCGCGCTGCTCGATGGGCCGGCTGGCAACCGGTGAATCTGGTCGTAGCGCAGCAGATGCTGGATGCCGTTCGCTTCGGGCGGCTGAGCATAGACGAAGCGCGGCCCGTGCACCTTCCGCCAATACTCAGTCCATTTTTCGAACGCAAGGTTCGGGTTGCGCTCGAAGGCGCTCGTTTCGACGGCGGGATCCTTGATCAGCTCGCCCGTGGAGTTCAGCAGCAGGTTCGGATCTCTGCGGCGCTCGTCGAGCGGCGCGTTGTCCGCGCGGGACAGCAGCGAGCAGATGACCGTCAAAGGTTCATCGTACGAACGGTAGATTTTCAGGTAAGGCGAACGAAACTGACTTTCGGCGGAAATACTGGACACGACGGACTCCTGCTCTCCGGAATGGTTGATCGCGCTGCAAACGCTCACCCCGACGCCGTTTGCCGCATGGCCCGCGGCAAACGGCGAGAACGCGCGGGCGATGTCTCGCAACAACTTTGCATTGCTTATCGTCTAATCAACGTGCTGAGCGAAACGAGTCGGCCGCGAACGCAGTGCGCCCATGCATCACAACCGACTGCGCCGACCGAACGGCGCGCCGCATACGGCCTCTCGCTCACACCCTCGGGTTCTGGATGCGACGGAAGGATCGGCGAACCGGGCTCGAGCCGACGGCACGGGCCCGAACGACAGGGCCGGCCACTTCGCTCTGCTCGGCGGAATCGATCCGCGTGTACAATAGTCGCACGAGATTAGATCGCATGCAATCTAATTTGGTTGGTTGTCGATGCACCGAAGCGCAAGCGGTTCCGCGCGTCGGCGTGAGCCGCTCAAGCCGGTGACGCGGGGCGTGGGCGATATCGTTCCTCGTCTTCCGAATCGTCGTCCAGATCGACGCGGCTCGCCGGATGGACGACCGCTCGCGCGGCCCCGGACAGCACGGTCGTTCCATCCGGCAGCCACGCCCTGCCGCTGAAACGGACGACGTCGCCACGAAGCCCGGCATGCGGTTCGACCGCCTCCACTCTCCACGCAAGCAGGCACGTACTGCCGGGCTCGGGCGTGCGCCGGCAGTCGACTGTGAACGACAGCAGCGAACTCGCGTCGTGCTCCGCCGCGAACATGAAGAACAGCTTGGAGAACGCGGACGCGAGCGCCGCCTGATTGGAGAGGCGATGCGTCGGCACGTCGTCTTTCGGCGGCTGAACCGCGCTGTGCACGTCGTGTCGCGCGACCGGGCGCAGCGCGACCCAATCGCTGCGCGTTTCTCCAATCGAGTATCGGAACCGTGCCATTTCTTCTCCCGGAAATGAGGGGGCATCAGCCGGCGTCGCGACGCAAAATCTGCCCCATCATCCAACTTTTGCATCGCGGTGATATTAGTCGTTCGAGATGTATATTGAGGAATATAGCGGAAATCGACGAGCAATTTCGCGCTCGATGAGGTATCCGGATGGGACGCTTTTCCGTCGAACGGTTCGGCGTAGTCGGCATGGGGCTCGTGAGTGACTCGATTGCGCGCGTGGCCGGGAAACGCCACCCCGGCGTCGAGTCGATCGGGTTCGATGCGATCGACGACGTCCGGCGTTGCGCTCGAAACCGCGTCCGCCGGACGACGCGCCGGCGTTGCTCGAACAGCGGGAGCGCTTCCGGCACAGGCTCGCGGATTGGCGCGATCTGATCGCCGCGTCCCGGAAAACATGCAGGACCGGCTTGCGGGGGCGACTCAATCGGCGTGTGCGTTCGCATCGGCGAAGCATCGCCCTGGCGAAGCCGAAAACGCGTCAACTCGGTAGTTACCAGTACCGGGCCCACGCGAATGGCAATGGCACATATGCTATATTGAAAAAATTGTTCTACAAGCCGTGCGTCTGTCGCAAAGCCCGAGGGCGGCAGCATTCGTGGACGTTGCCCGGCAAGCGCGACGCACTGCGCACCCCGCTATTCGCGGCGGCCCGCATGCGCCGAATACCGTTTATTTTTAAGTTGGTCACGTTGAATGTCTTCCAGTTTGCTCTCTCTTGCCGAAGATACGTTCTGCCTGCGCCTCCAGCGAGCAGCGCGCATGTGGCGCAAGGTCGCCGACGTCGAACTTAGCAAGCTGAATCTCTCCGAAGCAACCTCCACGCCGCTGTGGCTCATCTACAAGCTCGGGGAAGGCTTGCGCCAGCGTACGCTGGCCGAGCATCTCGGCATCGAAGGCCACTCGCTCGTCCGCTTGCTCGATCAGCTCGAGGAAGCCGGACTCGTCGTGCGCCGAGACGACACGTCGGACCGCCGCGCGAAGACGCTGTATCTGACCGAAGCCGGCCGTCGGGTCGGTGAGCAGGTCGATACGATGGTCAAGCACATCAAGGGCAAGCTGTTGCACGGCGTCGCGGCCGATCAGCTCGCGCTCGTCGATTCGGTGTTGAACACCATCGCGACTTCCGCCGAAGAGTAAGGGGTGCGGCGCTGGCCGCCGGCCTCCGCCTCGTCAGAATCGCCCCGCTTCGCTCTCGCCGCTCTTCTCCCGCCTCTCCTGCGGCGCCGACGTCGGCGCCCGTATCCGTTCATCGATTTCCGTCCAGCCGTCCGCCGCCTCGCCAGTGCGACCTTGGCATCGCGTTTTCGCGCTTCCTCGCGCGAGCCGGTCGAGCCGGTTGAGCGCCGGCCGCCGCATGGATCGCACTTTTAGGCGAACAAATTATGGTGTATTGCGATTAAATCGCTCATGATTTATTCTCGCTAGCGGATTGTTCCTGTGTCCAATCCGGTTCCCATTTACCCGAGCATCGCCGTTGACTCGTTGCTGCACCGGGCGAAGTACGGCGATTGCGCCATCGAACCATGTTCAGGGCGATTCGATGAGTGATTTTTCCGGTGTAGAAGAACGTTCCCGCGAACGGCAAGCGCAAGCGGCAGAGCCCCCCGCTCACGTCCGGCGGATTCGGGAACTGCTGGACCCGGGCTCGTTTCGCGAGCTCGACGCCCTCGCCGAGCACGATTGCACCTGGTTCGGCGCGGATCGCCGAAAGCAGCGAGGCGACGGCATCGCGACGGGTCATGGCACGATCGGCCAGCGCCCCGTCCTCGTCTATGCGCACGACGGCGGCTTTCTCGGCGGCAGCTCGAGCCGCGTCCACGCGCTGAAGATCGGCAAGGTGCTGGATCTCGCGCTGCGCATCGGCGTGCCGGTCGTCGCGCTCAATCATTCGTCGGGCCTGCGCATCCATGAAGGCGTCGACGCCGACTCCCAATTCAGCCACGTGTTCTACAAGACGGTGCGCGCATCGGGCGTCGTGCCGCAGGTGTCGCTGATTCTCGGCGACTGCGTCGGCGGCGCGGCCTATACGCCCGCGCTCACCGACTTCATCGTGATGGTCGATCAGGAGTCCGCGCTGTTTCTGACGGGCCCCGCGGTGATTCGGCGCGCGACCGGCGAGGAAGTCACGAGGGAGGAAATCGGCGGCGGACATCTGCACGCGGCCGAAACCGGCCTCGCGCACTTTCTCGTCGAATCCGGCGACGAGGCGCTCGCGCTCGCGCGCGAACTGCTTTCGTATCTGCCGCAGAACAACGCGTCGCCCGTTCCGCCGACGCACGGGCCCACAACGCTGCCTCGCACGCTCGACGGCATCGCCGACATCGTTCCCGTGAGCAAGACCGAGCCGTTCGACGTGCGGGAGCTGATCGAGCTGCTGGCCGACGACCGGGCGTTCCTCGAAGTGCACCGGCTCTACGCGCGCAACATCGTGGTGGGCTTCGCGCGCATCGGCGGCCAAAGCGTCGGCATCGTCGCGAACCAGTCGGCGTGGCTTGCCGGCTGCCTCGACATCGACGCATCGGAAAAGGCCGCGCGATTCGTTCGCACCTGCGATGCGTTCGGCATTCCGATCCTCACGCTCGTCGACGTGCCGGGCTACCTGCCCGGCAAGCAGCAGGAGCGCTCGAACGTGATCGGCGCGGGCGCGAAGCTGATGCACGCGTACTGCGAAGCGGTCGTGCCGAAGGTCGCGGTGGTCTTGCGCAAGGCGTACGGCGGTGCTTATCCGACACTCGCGAACCGGTCCGCGACGGACATGATCTATGCGTTTCCGTCTGCGGAGATATCGGTGATGGGGCCCGAGGCCGCGGTCGACGTGATCTTCCGCAAGGCGCTCGCGAACGCGCCGGATGCGGTCGAGCATCGCGGCAGGTTGATCGAGGAATATCGCGACGCGCATGCGAGCGCGCGCTATTCGGCGAGCCGCACCTATATCGAGGGACTCGTCGAGCCTGCCGAGCTGCGCAACACGGTGACGTCGACCTTCGCGCTGCTTCGCGACAAGATTCCGGGCGCGCCGAGCCGCCGCCATTCGAACATTCAACTATAAAGAGAGCGCAAATGGGCATTCCGAGGGATTCGCAAAACGACTACGCCGCCGCGCAGATCGAAGCCCGCTTGCGCTGGGTCGAGAATTTGACGGGCGGGCGCTACCCGCATCTCGGCGGCGAGCCTGTCTCGCCCGAAGCCGTCAAAGGCACGTGCGAGAACTTCACCGGCTTCGTCGGCATCCCGCTCGGACTCGCGGGGCCGCTCAAGATCACCGGCGCGCATGCGAGCGGCGAATTCGTCGTGCCGCTCGCGACGACGGAAGGCGCGCTCGTCGCATCCTTTTCCCGCGGCATGAGTCTCATCTCCGACAGCGGCGGTTGCACGACGACGCTGCTCGACAACGCGCTTCCGGACAGCGAGCGGCCCGCATACCGCTTCCTCGGCGATGCGCTCACAAAAGTCTCGGCGATCGTGCTGCGCTCGGCGAACCACGCGAGCGCGTTCGACGCGTGGCTGCGCGCCCATGTCGCGCGGATCGTCGAGGCCGCGAACGCGACGAGCCGGCATGCGCGTCTGCTCGAAGTCACGCCGCTGCTGCAAGGCGATCTGGTCGGCCTCGCGTTCACATACGAAACAGGCAACGCGATGGGCCTGAACATGGCGACGAAGGCGAACGAGGCGGCCTGCCGATACATCGCCGAGCAATGTCCGCAGTTCGTCGAGGGCTACCTGAACACGCTCGGCGGCGACAAGCGCTTCGTCGGCGATCAGGCGAAGGGCCGCTACGTGTCGGCGAGCGCGCGCATTCCGGCCGAACTGGTCGAAGCGCGATTGCGCACGACGCCTGCGCGCATGCGCCGCTTCCTGCAGGCGTGCAACACGCTGCTCGCGCAGCGCGGCGCAACCGCGCCGAACATCCACGTCGCCAACGCGTTGACCGCGCTGTTCATCGCATGCGGCCAGGATCCGGCGTTCGTCACCGTGTCGTTCAAGAACGCGTGCACGACGTTCGACGTGCTCGACAACGGCGACCTGCTGGCGGCCGTCACGTTGCCGAACGTGATCGTCGGCGTCGTCGGCGGCGGCACGCGCCTGCCCGCGCAGCAGGAATGCCTGCGCATGCTCGGCTGCGAGGACGACGCGCGCAAGCTCGCGGAAATCGCGGCGGCCGTCGCGCTCGCCGGCGAGGTGTCGGTCGCGGGCGCCGTGAGCGCAGGCGAATTCACGCGTGCGCACACGGTGCTCGGCCGAGGTCTCGAGCAAGCGGCGCGCGCGCCGTCGGAGCGCACGACATGAGCATCAAGCGCGTGCTGCTGTGCTGCCGCGGCGAAATCGCGCTGCGCTTCGTCCGTACCTGCCGGCTGCTCGATATCGAGACCGTCGCGATCTACACCGACGACGATCGCAACGCCGGCTTCGTGCTCGCAGCCGATTCGTCGTTTCACATCGACGCATGGAATCCGGCGACGCTGATCGACACGGTCGTTTCGATCGCGCAGGCGGTGCGCGCGGACGCGGTCGCGCCCGGCTACGGGCCGCTTGCCGAAAACGCGGAATTCGCGGCCGCGTGCGCGGCGAAGCGGCTCGTCTTCGTCGGACCGCACGCGGAGGCAATCCGCCGCACCGGCGACAAGATCGAGGCGCGCGTCGCCGCGCAGCGGGCGGCGGTGCCTGTCGTGCCGGGCGCGATCGTGTCGAGCGACGCGCAAGCGGTCCCCGCCGCGCACGAGATCGGCTTTCCGATCCTCATCAAGGCGGCGCTCGGCGGCGGCGGTCGCGGGATCCGCGTCGTCGAGCGCGCCGAGCAGGTCGAGTCGGCGCTCGCCGAGGTTCGCCGCGAGGCCGAGCTCGCGTTCGGCAGCGACGCAATTTACCTGGAGCGCTTCCTCGGCGAGCGGATTCGCCATATCGAAGTGCAGGTGCTCGGCGATCGCCACGGCAATCTGCTGCATCTCGGCACGCGCGAATGCAGCGTGCAGCGACGGCGGCAGAAGATCGTCGAGGAGGCGCCCGCCCCCTCGCTGTCGGACGCGTTGCGCGAGCGGCTGCACGAATCCGCGCTCGCCGTCGCACGCGAGGTCGGCTATGACAGCGCGGGCACCGTCGAATTTCTCGTCGAGGGCGACGAGCGCTTCTACTTCATCGAGATGAACGCGCGGATCCAGGTCGAGCATCCGGTCAGCGAGGCCGTCACCGGCGTCGACATCGTCGAGCAGATGCTGCGCGCCGCGGCGGGCGAGCCGCTCGGGTTGTCTCAGGGCGACGTGCGCTTTCGCGGTTGCGCGATCGAGTTCCGCGTGTGCGCGGAGGACGCGCATGCGGACTTCCTGCCGACGGGCGGCGTAGTCTCGCACTACCGCGTGCCCGAAGGGCCGGGCGTTCGCATCGACTCGGGCGTCCACGCCGGCGCACGGCAGTCGACGCGCTTCGACAGCCTGTGCCTGAAGCTGATTGTCGACGGCGCGACGCGCGAGATCGCGCTGCGCCGCGCACAGGACGCGTTGAGCGAACTCGCGATCGCGGGCTTCAGCACGAACCTGCCGTTCCATCGCTGGCTGATCGATCATCCGCCTTTCCGGCTCGGGCGCTACGACCTCTCGGTGACGCGCGATTTCCCGTTCGCGCACGGCATGCCGGACGGCACGGTGCGCGTGCTGCACGCGCTCGCCGCGCTCGCCGCGCACGTCGGCACGCCGACGCTTGCGCCGAGAACGAGCGAGCCGACTAACCGTGCGTCGGTTCCTTCCGCATGGGTGATCCGGAACGACCGACGCTCGTGGCTGCCGTGACGGCGCCCGTTCGACGAGTCCTGTCAACCACGACGAGGAGCGCTCGCATGAGCATCCCCCTGCTTCGCACAACTTATACGGGCGCGTTGAGCGACGCGCCGGAAGACGAACCGCCCGTGCGGATCGACGTCCAGACCCTCGAGCCCGACGTCTATCGCGCGACGTTCGGCGACGGCTGCGCGCTGCTGCTTCGCTTGATATCCCGCGAATCGCTGCCGGACGGCGTCGTCAGGCTCGTCGCCGAAGCGGACGGCGCGCATCACGATGTGCTGCTGACGCCCGCCGCGCGAGGCGGCATGACGCTCGACTACGCCGGCATTCATCGAACCATCGGCACGCGCGGCGCACCGCGCGGCTCGAACGGAACGCGCCGCGAGCGCGGACGCGCCGCGCACGCGGCGATTACTGCGCCGATGCCCGCGCGCGTTGCCGAAATCCTGGTCGCCGAATCGGACGTCGTCGACGAAGGCGCGCCGGTCGTCCGCATCGAGGCGATGAAGATGCTGATGACGCTGGCTGCGCCGCGTCGCTGCCGAATCGAGACCGTGCACGTCGCGGCGGCGGAGAACGTCGAGGCCGGCGCGTTGCTCGTCAGCGTGGCGGACGCCGATCCCGCCTGACCGCGCTCGCCGAGCGGCCGAACCGCGCGCCATGCCGGCGCGACCGTTTCAATCGATTTCCTGACCTTCCACCATAGCGGAGTTGCCGTGAGTCTCGAATCCAACATCACGCGGTACTGCGACACCCTCACGTATTCGAAGATCGATCCCGCTGCGATCGAAATCGCGAAGCATTCGCTGATCGACATTCTCGGCGTATCGATCGCCGGATCGCGCGACGCCGAGGTCGAGCTGCTCGCCGGCGTCATCGAGCACTGGGGCGGCCTGCCCGAAGCGCGCGCGATCGGCCGCGCGCGCCGCCTGCCCGCGCCGTCCGCCGCGCTCCTGAACGGCGCGGCCGCGCGCGCGCTCGATTTCGACGACGTCGCCGATCCGCTCGGCACGCATCCGAGTGTCGCGATTCTTCCGCCGCTGCTCGCCGTCGCCGATCTGAAGGCCGACGAAATCGATCACCAGGCATTCATCGCCGCCTACGTCGCCGGGCTCGATCTGTCGATCCGGCTGTCGCGCGCGCGCCGCGAGACGCTGCTCGAGAGCGGCCGCTACGATCTGTGCAAGGTGATCGCGGCCACTGCGGCGGCGGGCATCCTGTACGGGCTGAAGGGCGATCGGCTGCGCGATGCGCTCGGGATCGCGTACACGTCGGCGCTCGGCGAGACGCAATGCATGATCGACGGCGCGCCGACCGTGTTCTACCAGCAAGGGCTCGTCGCGGCCAACGCGGTGCGCGCGGTCGTGCTCGCGTCGCACGGCTTCACGGGCGCGCGAGACTTCCTGACGGGCCGCTGGGGCTATTATTCGGCGTTCGAGCCGGGCTCGGCCGTCGAGACGGTCGACGCCGATCTCGGCAAGACGTTCGCGAACGTCGACGGCATCGCGTTCAAGCCGTTCCCGACTTGCCGCCCGAACACGTCGGCCGCCGCGCTCGCGCTCGCGCTGACGAACGGCGAGCGCTTCGACGCAACGCAGATCGAGCGCGTCGACATCCAGACCAATCAGCAGATCTACGATCTCGTCAGCGCGCCGGTGGCGCGCAAGCAGGCGCCGACGAGCGTCGTCGAGGCGCGCTTCAGCATCGCGTACAACGTCGCGACGGTCCTCGCGACCGGCGATCTGTTCATCGGCGACTTCACCGACGACGCGATCCGCCGCCCTAACGTGATCGCCGTGAGCCGCAAGATTCATCCGACCACCGATCCCGATTGCGAGCGCCGTGAGCTCGGCACGCACGGGAAGATCAAGATCGCGATCCAGCTCGTCGACGGGCGCATGCTGTCCGGCGAAGTTTCGTACGCGAAAGGCAACCCGAAGAACCCGATGACGCTCAACGAACTCGCCGCGAAATTCGACAAGTGCGTCGCCTATTCGCGTCTTCCGCATGCGCAAGCGAATCGCGCCGGCATCGTCGATTGGGTCGTCGATGCATCGAATCGGAATCCGAAGTACGCGCAACTCGCGTCGCTGCTGCACGCGCCAGCCGCTGCCTGACGCCGGCCGAAACCGCCCGGCGGGCGGGGCGGTTTCGCCGCCGCGTGCGAGCGAGCGCGAGACACGAAACCGACGCGCGAGGCCATGGCTCCCGCGCATCGGCCCCGCGCGCCCTTCAACTCATTCGACCGTCTCGGCGCCGCTCTCGTCGTGCGCCCGCACGGCGACGGATGCCGCCGCCGGCTTCGCGTGTCCGCTGAGGATCCGCTCGACGAGCTCGGTTTGCCGTTCGCGCGCCTTCACGATCGCGCCCGCCTTCACGTAGCCGTAGCCGCGAATCGCATCGGGCGTCTTCGCCCATGCGACGATGTCGGCGAGCGTGTCGCGCGTGAGCCGCGGCAGCAGGCGATCGAGCGTCTCTTCGTATTCGCGGACGAGACGGCGCTCGTCGCGACGCTCGGCCGTCCAGCCGAACAGATCGAGCGGCGTGTGCCGAAGCACGCGCCCCGCCGCGAGCACGCGGAACGCCGGGACCATCCAGCGCGAGAAGGCGCGCTTGCGCGGCGGCTGGCCGCCCTGTTTCGAGCGCGCGTCGAGCGTCGGCGGCGCGAGGTGGAAGGTCAGCTTCGCACGGCCGGCGAAATGCGCGCGCAGGCCGTCGAGAAACGCCTTCGACGTATGCAGACGTGCGACCTCGTACTCGTCCTTGCAGGCCATCAGCTTGAACAGCATGCGCGCGACCGCGTCGACGAGCGTGACGTCGCCGAGCGGCGCCGCAGCCGTGCGCACGCGCTCGACCATTCGCCGGTAGCGGGCCGCATAACGCGCGTCCTGGTATTGCGTGAGAAACGCCGTGCGGGACGCGATCAATTCGTCGATGGTTTCCTTCTTGCGCCGCACGAAGCCGACGGGACGCCACGCGCCCGGCGGCGTCGCGCCGGCCGTGCCGAGATGGTGCGCGACGAATGCCGGATTCGCCGCCCACAGCCGTCCCCACGAGAACGCGAGATATTTGGCGTCGGCCTGGCCGCCCTGCAGGCCCAGCGCGTGGCGCAGCGACGCGAGCGACACGGGCACCGCGCCGCGCTGCCATGCGTAGCCGAACAGCAGCATGTTGGCCTGCATCGGATCGAGCAGTTCGGCCGCCAGCGCCTTCGCATCGATCGCGTCGTAGCGCTCGGCGCCGACGACCTTCTCGATCAGCGACTGGATCGCGTCCGTCTCGATGCGCGCGTCGGCATCGCGCAACATCGCGCCCGTCTGTGTCTGCGCGGTATTCGCAATGACGAACGTCTTGCCGCGTTCGAGCGACGCCAGCGCGTCGTCCTCGGTGGCGACGAGCAGATCGGCGGCGAGCAGCGCGTCGGCGCCGCCGCGGTCGATCCGATACTGATGCAGCACCTCCGCCTCGCGCGCGATCCGGATGTGACTGAGCACCGCGCCGCCCTTCTGCGCGAAGCCCGTGAAGTCGAGCACGCTGACCGAGCGTCGGTCCAGATGGGCGGCGAGTCCGATCGCGTTCGCGACGGTGACGACGCCCGTTCCCCCGACGCCCACCAGCATGATCTCGAACGGCTCGTCGAGCGAGCGCGGCTTCGGTTGCGCGAGCGCGTCGGCGCGTGCGATCACGTCGGCGGGATCGGCTTTCGCGGGCCGGCGCTCGCGCGGCGTGCCCGTGACCGTCACGAAACTCGGACAAAAGCCCTTCACGCACGACAGATCGGTGTTGCACGAGTGCGCGTCGATCGTGCGCTTCAGTCCGAACGGCGTGTCGACCGGCACGACGGACAGGCAATTGGACTTCACCTGGCAATCGCCGCACCCTTCGCACACGGCCTCGTTGATCACGACCCGGGTCTGCACCGCAGGCGGCGGCTGCCGTTTCTTCCTGCGCCGCGCTTCGGTCGCGCAGGCTTGATCGAAGATGAGCACGCTCACGCCGCGCGTGTCGCGCAACTGGCGCTGCACGTCGTCGAGCGTGTCGCGATGATGGACTTCGACACCCTTCGGCACGCTGTCGTGCGCCCGGTAGCGGCCGGGATCGTCGGCCACGACGACGACGCGCCGCGCGCCCTCGCTCAGCACGAGCTCGGCCGCCTTGCGGACGGTGAGCTGGCCGTCGACCGGCTGGCCGCCCGTCATCGCGACCGCGTCGTTGTAGAGCAGCTTGTACGTGAGGGTCGCGCCCGCGGCGATCGCCTGCCGAATCGCGAGATAACCCGAATGGAAGAAGGTGCCGTCGCCGATGTTCTGGAAAATGTGCGGCGTATCGACGAAAGGCGCCTGTCCGAGCCAGTCGACGCCCTCGCCGCCCATCTGCACGCTGCCGCTCGTCGCGCGCTCGGGCATCCGCGCCGCCATCGCATGACAGCCGATGCCGAGACGCGCCTCGCTGCCCGCCGGCACGCGCGTCGACGTATTGTGCGGGCAGCCCGAGCACAGATACGGGGTGCGCCGGATCCATGCCTGCGCGCGGACTGCGGGCGCCGCGCCCCACGCGTGCGGGATGCGCAGCGGCACGTCGAACGCTTTCAGCTGTCGCGCAAGCAGCGGCGCAACGCGCGACGGGCGCAGCTCCTCCAGTTCCGAGACAAGCGGGGCGCCCTTCTCGTCGACTTTCCCGACGATCGTCGCGCGGCGGTCGTGCCGCGCGTTGTAGAGACAGTGCTTGAGCTGCTCCTCGACGACAGGCTGCTTTTCCTCGATGACGAACACCTTGCCCGCGCGATGCGCCCATGTTTCCAGCAACGGCGACAGCGGATAGACGACGTTGATCTTCAGCAGCGCGACGCCTGCCCGCTCGAGCTGGTCGAGCGACACGCCTCCTTGCCGCAGCGCCTCGCGCACGTCGCGATAGGCCTTGCCGACCGCGGCGATCACGAGCACGGGCCGCGCGGGCGTCGTGACGGCCTCGTCGAGCGGATTGGCGCGCATGAACGCGCGCGCCGCCTTGAGCTTGTATGGATGGCGCCGCTCGATCTGCATGCCCGGCAGATCGGGCCACCGCCAATGCAGTCCGTCCGGGCCGGGATCGACGGGCGGCTGCGTGAAATGCGGCGGCTCGAACGTCGGCACCGACGCCGACGCCTCGACCGTCTCGGTGATCGCCTTGAAGCCGACCCACAGGCCCGATGCGCGCGACAGCGCCCAGCCCCACAGTCCGCAGCGCTCGTAGTCGGCGAGTCCCGACGGGTGGATCACGGGCAGGCCCCACGCGATCAGCGTGCGATCCGACTGGTGCGACATCGACGACGACACGCAGCCGTGGTCGTCGCCCGTCACGACGAGCACGCCGCCGTGCGGTGACGAACCGTACGCATTGCCGTGCTTGATCGCGTCGCCCGAGCGATCGACGCCCGGCCCCTTGCCGTACCACATGCCGAATACGCCGTCGTAGCGCCTCGTCGCATCGGTTTCGACGCGCTGCGTGCCGATCAGCGCCGTCGCGGCCAGATCTTCGTTGATCGCCGGCTGGAACCGGATATGCGCGTCCTCGAGTCGCGCTTTCGCGCGCCAGAGCTCGTGGTCGACGCCGCCGAGCGGCGACCCGCGGTATCCGCTCACGAAGCCCGCAGTGTTCAGACCCGCCGCGCGGTCGGCGGCGGCCTGCGCGAGCAGCAGACGCACCAGCGTCTGCTGGCCGCTCACGAAAATGCGTCCGGGCGGATCCTCGAGTCCTTGGCGATAAATGGAGTCGCGCCGGTATTCAGTAGTCTTGAACATGGTTTCGTGCCCTCGATCGCGGAAAGCCCACATTGAAGATGGGCGGCAGCGTCGTCTCGCGCGCTCGCCCGGAAATTCGGCCTCGTGAAGCAGCGGTCGAGGCCGGGCGACGGATCAGTCGATGCCGGCGCGCGCGATCGCGATGGCGTCGCGCAACACGTCGGAGTCCGCGATGTGATGCATCAGCACGAGCACGAGCTGAGCATGGAACAGATGGCCCTGAGCGTCGTCGAGATCGCGGCACGCATCGGCCAGCATCGCAAAATAGGCATCCGGATCGGCGAGCTCCGGAACGCGCGCCCCCGTCACGGGCGTTGCAAAGCTGTCGCTCACGTTGCCGCTCATGATTGCGTCTCCTCGAACGAAAGGGGAATCGGCGTGCCGACGGCGCGATCGAGGATCGTCCACAGCGCTCTCGAATCGACGCGCTCGAACGAGCCGAGCACGTGCTGATCCGGCCGCAGCAGCACCGCGTTGCCCGGCGCGAGGCCGTAGCGCCGCGCGACGAAGCCTTCGTGATCCCACAGCGTCGAGCATCCCGGCGCATCGTGCTCGTGCGCGGGCCGTGCCGGCGACGCAACGACGATGGCGAGCAGCGCGGCGCGCGGCGCGGCGGCGAGCGCGGAGATCGCCGCGTCGTCGGGATCGCCGTAGACGAGCAGCGTGTACCCCGGCCCGCCCAGGTGCGCGAGCAGCCAGTCGGGCTCGCCGGCGCGCTTGACGGGCGCGTCGACGGCGGGCGAGCCGGGCTTCAGCACGCCGGGGTGCGCGACGGCGCCGGCGAATTGCCCGACGCCCGTCAGCACGGCCGGACGCGACAGCCGCCCGGAATTGACGAGCGCGCGGCCAAACGGCGTCGTGCGCGCGAGCGCGAGCGCCGCGCGCCGCAACACGTCGGCGGCCGGGCTCTCCGGCGAGATGAAGCGCGCGCTGCGCGTCGAGTTGAGGATATTCTCGTCGGCGGCGAATGCGCGCTCATCGCCATACGAATCGATCAGCGATGCCGGCGCGCCGTGGCGAACGATCGCGGCGAGCCGCCAGCCGAGATTGTCGATGTCCTGCAGGCCGCCGTTGCCGCCCCGTCCGCCGAACGGACTGACTTCGTGCGCGCTGTCGCCCGCGAACACGATGCGCGAATGGACGAAGCGCGCGAGGCGCCGGCAGCGAAACGTATAGACGCTCACCCAGTCGATCCGGAACGCCACTTCGTCGCCGAACATCGCGCGCAACCGTCGCTCGACGCGTTCGGGCTCCCGTTCGAGCGCCGGGTCGGCGTCGGCGCCCAGTTGGAAGTCGACGCGCCACAAGTTGTCGGGCTGCTTGTGCAGCAGCACCGACCGTTTCGGATGGAACGGCGGATCGAACCAGAAGCGGCGCTCGGCGCGAAGCGCCGCGCCCTTCATCTCGATGTCGACGATCAGGAAGCGATCGGGAAACATCTCCCCGACGAACGGCAGATCGAGTACCTTTCGCACGGTCGAGCGCGCGCCGTCGCACGCGATCAGCCAGTCGCAATCGAGCCGGTACTCGCCGTCCGGCGTTTCGACCGAGACCGTCGCGCCGTCGTCGCGACCGATCACGTCGGTGACGCGGCTGCGGCTGCGCAGATCCACGAGGCCGCTCTCGGCGCATGCTTGCGCGAGCCATGCTTCGATATAGGACTGCTGGACGTTGATGAACGGGGGCCACTCGAATCCCGGCTCCGGCTGGAAGTCGAAGCTGAACACTTCCCGGGATTGGTGATACAGGCGGCCGACCTTCCAGTTGACGCCTTGTTGGCGCAGCCGGGGGCCGAGCTTCATCCGCGCGAGGATTTCGAGACTGCGTTGTGCGAAGACGATCGCGCGCGAGCCGTCGATCGGCGCGTCGCGCGCCTCGAGCACCACGCTCGCCACGCCGCGCTGGGCGAGATCGCAAGCGAGCGCGAGGCCGATGAGTCCGGCGCCCGCGATCACGACCGGAACGCGCGCGGGCGCGTCGAGGTCGAGTTCGGCGGGCCGGGTATAGGAAAAACGAGATGGGGTATGCATCCGCAGGCACTCCCGAAATGCCGTTTTAGCAAAGAAACGACTGGATGAGTTGTTTCGATTTCAACGCGATGCTGCGCAATATTAGATCGCATACGGTCAATTCGCAACATCAATTAATTTGCCGAATGCCGGCGATTTTTTCGCCCAATTTCCCGCAATTTGGATGCCAAATCCCGAAATAAGACAAATTCGAGTCGATTCGCTTTATCGATATGTTCTTGTCGATTGAATGCGACAGCACAAAAAAATATCGCATATGATTTATTTGCATGAGATCATATTCGGCCGCCTAATTGGCGAAAGGGCCGTATCGCAATTCGGCTGGCCGAGCCGGAATCAGCGCTGCGACATTCGCCGGCAGGCGTCGGTGCGCGGCGACATCCGCGCGCCGTTCGCCCATGGGCGTTGTCCATTCATTCTTCGATGCAAGGAGCACATCTTGACGACACCTGCCGCGTTATCGATGGGTCATGAAGCGCTATCGCGACGTCTTGTCCTGCTGCTGGCAATCGGGACCGGGATCGGCGTCGCGAACGTGTACTACATCCAGCCGATACTCAGCCTCGTCCAGCGCGACTTCGACGTTCCGCCGCAGCTCATCGGCTGGGCGCCGACGCTCACGCAAATCGGCTACGCGCTCGGCATTCTGCTGCTCGCCCCGCTCGGCGACATGCTGAGCCGCCGCTCGCTGATCGTCTGCAAGGGGCTGCTGCTCGTTCTCGCGCTCGTTGCCGCGGCGCTGTCGCCGAACTATGCGGCGCTCATCCTGACGAGCGCGGCGATCGGACTCTTCAGCAGCGTCGGCCAGGATTTCATTCCGGTGGCGGCGCAGCTCGCGCCCGATGCGCATCGCGGCCGCATCGTCGGCACCGTGACGACGGGCCTGCTGACGGGCGTATTGCTGTCCCGAACGCTCGGCGGCCTCGTCGCGCAGCAATTCGGCTGGCGCGCGATTTACGCGGTCGCGGCGGCGCTCGAAAGCCTCGTCGTGCTGGCGGTCTGGCGCTTCCTGCCGCCGCTGCCCGTGAGCGCGGGCGGCCGGTATTCGCAACTGATGGCGAGCCTCGTCAAGCTCTGGCGGCAGCATGCGGCGCTGCGACGGGCGGTGTATACGCAAGGACTCCTCGCGATGTCGCTCGGCGCATTCTGGTCGACGCTCGCGCTCGTGCTTGCCGCGTCGCCCTACCATCAGGGCTCGGGCGTCGCCGGCGCGTACGGCGTCGCGGGCGCCGCGGGCGCGCTCGCCGCGCCGCTGTTCGGACGGTTCGCCGACCGCGCGGGGCCGCTGCCAGCGATCCGCCTCGGCTGCCTGCTCGTCATCGGATCGTTTGTCGGCATGTGGATTTTCTCGGGCTCGCTGATTGCGCTCGCGATCGGCGCCGTTCTGTTCGATCTCGGCGTGATGGCCGCGCTCGTGTCGCATCAGACGATCGTCAACACGATCGATCCCATCGCGCGCAGCCGCCTGAACGGCATCCTCATCACGGGCGCGATGTTCGGCGTCGCCGTCGGCGCGGAAGCCGGCAATGTCGCGCTGATCTATGCGGGCTGGCCCGGCATCTGCGCCGTCGGCGCGATCGTCGGCGGCCTGGCGCTCCTGCTGCGACTCGGCAATCGATGACCGCAACGGCGGCGCGATTCGCACCGAGCTGCGCCGCTGTTGCTCGCCGTTGCGCCGTAATCTCGCCGCAATATGGCCGTAATCACGCCGAGATCGCGCCGGCCGGCGCTCGGACGCGACGCAATCGCGCGGGTGCGTCGCGTCCCGCCGGCTTTCGCGTCCGTCGATCGCGGGCGGTCGTGTGCGGCATGCCATGGTCGCTCGTTTCTTTGTCCACCGCATCACAACCGGAACAGGTACTTCATCGTGAATCGAACCTCACTTCGCGCCGGCCGACTGATCGGCGCGCTTGCGCTCGCCGCGCTCTCCTGTGCCAGCGTCGCCCAGACCTCGAACGGTCTGGCGAGGACGAACCCATTGAAAGCGGCCGACGCGATCGAGATCCAGTACCTCATCGCGCAGTACGCGGCAACGCTCGACGCCGATACCGCCGGAGAACCGGCGCAAAGCCGCGTGGATCGATTTACGCGCCTGTTTACGTCGGACGGCGTATGGACCCAGCACGTGTGGAACGCGGGCAAGCCTGCGGACGACGGTCCGGGCTGCTTCGTGCGCGGCCAGGCCCAGCTCGCGCGATTCGCACAGGTTCTGTTCGGCAACGTGACGAACCGGCCCGCCGCGACGACTCGACACAATCTCGTGACGCCGCTCATCGACGTATCGGGGGATCGCGCGGAGGCAGCCGTCAATTGGATGCAGACGCGCGACGCGACGCTTTCCGAGGGGCGCGTCGAACTGCTCGCGACGGGCCGCTATTACCTGACGCTTCGCCGGCAGTCGTCGGGCTGGGCGATCGAAAAGCTCGATCTGATGAGCGATCATCCGCTGTACGGCACGCCGCTCGGGCCGCCGTGCACGCCGACCGGGCCGCGATAGGGGCGACTCGCGGCGCGGCCGGGCGCGCACGTCGGCGATGGTCGCGCCGCGCGACCATTCGAGCGCGCCGAGACGGCGACAACCGCTCAACTGACGAGTCCGATGTCGGCTGCCGCGATCAACCGCTCGATGTCGAGCAGAATCAGCATCCGGTCGCCGTCTTCGCCCGCGATCGAACCGAGGTCGGTGATGAACCCGGTGTCGATCGACGCGCCGAACTCGGGCGGCGGCCGCCGGTCGGCCGCCGCGAGCTGGAGCACGTCGCTCACTGCATCGACGACGACGCCCACCGTGCGCGCCGCGACGTTCAGCACGATGACCACCGTCGACGTGTTGTACTCGGCCGAATCGAGCGCGAACTTCAGCCGCAGGTCGACGATCGGCACGATCACGCCGCGCAGGTTGATCACGCCCTTGATGAACGCCGGCGCGTTCGCGATGCGCGTCGGCTCTTCGTACGAACGGATCTCCTGCACGCGCAGGATGTCGATTCCGTATTCTTCGGCGCCGAGCCGGAACGTGACGAATTCCTGCGCATCGCGCGCCGCGTCGTGTCCGCCCATGCGCGCCGCGTGCGGCGCTTCCATCGTTGCATTCATTGCCTTCTCCTCCAAGCGCGCGAGGCGCGTGTCGCCATCAGAATGTTTGCCAGTCTTCGGTCGCGGCCGCGACCGCCATGGCCGGCGCCGGCTTGCCGAACGTCGGCGCGGCGTGCATCAGATCCTTGATTTCCTTCGCCGCGCTCGACGAGCGCGGCGCGAGGCTGCGGACTTCGCTCGTGAAGCGGTCGTTCGCGTCGCCGAGCGCATGCAGCGCGAGGACTGACACGAGCAGCGCCAGCCCGCACAGTCATTGTCTGAAAATTCATTGTTTCACCTCGATTGATCCGACATCGGAACTCGCGTCGCGCCGCGCGACGCATTGTCGTCTTCTAACGGCCGCGATGAGGAATGCTTGAGATGCCGTTCGGGACGAAAATCGTTTGCATCAGGGTTTACGGCTCGGAAAAATCGCTTCGACAACCGAAGCGTCAGCCAATCGTTAACAAATCGTTAACCAATCGGTGAAAATCTGTCACATAACGGATCGCGGGCGACGATCAAACGGAGATCGATCGATTCGCACAACCGACCGAGGCGAAGAGGGCGATTGCACAGGAGCCGGGTCGCCGGGGAGTCGGCGAACGCGTCGTGACGGCATCGTTCGAGGCCAAAGTGCTCGATCGATGCGCCGCCGCGGATGACGCCGCGGGTGTCGGCGGAAGAGCGGTGCGGGCCGGTCTACCCGGACGGGAAATGCAATCCGGCGGCCAGCCGGGTGCGATCCATCGTTGAAAGCGCACCACGCTCGGGTGATATGCCGGGTTGTCGAAGCCGGATTTTCGTTTCAAATGTACCGGCAGGTACCGGCGGCTCCGACCAATCGCCAGCTTCACGCGTTTCGATGACGGTACCGTGTCAGGCACGGGAGCACTACTCTCGCGGCGCATCGCCCTGCCTTGCTGTCTGCTGTCGTTGTGGCCGTCGCTGCGTCCCGCCGCACGCTCGTGCCGACACGTTCGCTGTACGACGGAATTTCTCCACCGATCGGCAACCGCCGCGCCCGCATCCGGCGCGCCGCCGACGCTCAATGCGTCGGATTGCGCAGCGTCTCCCTCACCCGCTTCGCGACGAGAACAGCCAGATAATCACGTATCCGCGCGCCTTCGCTGTATTCGGCGAGCGTTTCTTCGTATAGCCGGGATACCGCTTCGGCGGGCATGTGGGTTTCGGACGCGATCGCCTGGACGATCTCGTCGACGCGGTTCTGGACCATGCTTGCTCTCCACCGGGTGGGAAACGGACAAAACGGCTTGCACGCGGACACCTATTGAATGACACCCAAAGCGCCGACGCAAATTGAATCCCTCTATGAGCGCTTTGTTCACGCGATCCCATCTCTATTCGGACAAATCCGGATACGAACCGAGCGGATTGGCGCGTCGCCGAACCGGCGCTGCGATGCCATGGAGGGTCGGATGCCGGTTGTCGGCGGTTCGGGGCGCGGCACGTTACACTCTCATCGCATTCGCGACGTTGCGTCCGGACGTCGCTCGAATGAACCGCGGCCACGCGCAACATCGCCCGCGTGCGGTTCGCCTCCCTTACTCGACTTTCGCAGTCCGACAGGAGTTCATCCATGGCGGTTCGCGACATCCACGACATCGAGCAGATCGAGCGCGTGCCGCTTCACGCGCGCGCGCTGCCCGCCAACACGCTGCAGATCTTCGACGAGCGCGCGGCCAAGACGCCCGACGCGCCCGCCCTCACCTTCTTTCTCGATGCCGACCGGCACGATCGGTCGCACACGTGGACCTTCGCCGAGTTGCGCGCCGACATCGTCAGGACCGCGAACGTACTCGCGAGTCTCGGCGTCGGCGCGGGCGACGTCGCCGCGTTCGTGCTGCCGAACCTGCCCGAGACGCATTTCGCGATCTGGGGCGGCGAAGCGGCCGGCATCGCGATGGCGATCAATCCGCTCCTCGACGGCGCGCAGATCGCTGAGCTCGTCGACGCGGCGCGCGCGAAGGTGCTGCTCTGCGTCGCGCCGACGCCCGGCGTCGACATCTGGCCGAAGCTCGCGCCGCATCTGGACGCGATGCCGACCGTCGAAGCCGTCGTATGGGTCGACCTGCGGCCTTACGTATCGCTGACGAAGCGCGCGGCGCTCGCGTGGATCGAGCGCCGCGAGAAGGCGCGCCCCGGCACGCGGATCCGGATCGTCAATCTGCATGCCGAAATGCGCCGGCAGCCGGGCGACCGGCTGATCAAGCCGCGCACGATCGCGCCCGACGAGCCGTCGTCGTACTTCTGCACGGGCGGCACGACGGGGCGCCCGAAGATCGCGGTGCGCACGCACGGCTGCGAGGTGTTCGACGTGTGGTCGGCAAGCGAGACGCAGGTGCGCGACGGCGACGACGCGCGAACGGTCTTCTGCGGGCTGCCGCTCTTTCACGTGAACGGCCAGCTCGTGACGGGCCTGATGGCGTGGCTGCGCGGCCATCACGTCGTGCTCGGCACGCCGCAAGGCTATCGCGGCAAGAACGTGATCGCGCGGTTCTGGGAGATCGTCGAGGCGTATCGAATCAACGCGTTCTCCGGCGTGCCGACGCTGTACGCGGCGCTCTTGCAGCAGCCGGTCGGCCGGCACGACATCGGCTCGCTCGAATACGCGGCGTGCGGCGCGGCGCCGATGCCCGTCGAGCTCGCGCGCAGCTTCGAGCGGATGACCGGCGTGAAGATCGTCGAAGGCTACGGGCTCACCGAGAGCGCGTGCGTCGCGTCGCTGAATCCGCTCGACGGCGAGCGGCGCATCGGCTCGATCGGCCTGCGCCTGCCGTATCAGCGGATGCGCGCGGTGATCGTCGACGACACGGGCCGCTACGTGCGCGATGCGCTCGCCGACGAGGTCGGACTGATCGCGCTGTCCGGGCCGAACGTGTTTCGCGGCTATCTCGATCCGGCCCACGAGCGCGGACTGTGGATCGACGTCGCGGGCGAACGCTGGCTGAACACGGGCGACCTCGGCCGCCGCGACGCGGACGGCTATTTCTGGCTCGTCGGCCGCAAGAAGGAGCTGATCATTCGCGGCGGGCACAACATCGATCCGCGCGTCATCGAGGACGCGCTCGCCGCGCACCCGGCCGTCGCGCTCGCGGCGGCGATCGGCCGGCCGGACGCGCACGCGGGCGAACTGCCCGTCGCGTATGTGCAACTGAAGACGGGCGCGAGCGCCGACGCCGACGCGCTGCTCGCGTTCGCCGCGGGCGCGATCTTCGAGCGCGCGGCGGTGCCGAAGCACGTGCGGATCCTCGATGCCGTGCCGACGACGGCCGTCGGCAAGATCTTCAAGCCGGAATTGCAGCGGCTCGAGATCGCGGACGTCGTCGCCGCATGCGCGCGCGACGCGCAGGCCGCGCTCGAGCGGATCGACGTCGTGCAGGACGCGCGGCGCGGGCTCGTCGCGAAGGTCGCCGTGCGCGGACCGCGCGATGCGCTCGCCGAGCAACTCGCCCGCTATGCGTTTCCAGTCGATTGGGTCGGCGAGCGGGCCGGCGGCGACGTGCTCGCCGCAGCCGCCTTCGACGCGGCCGGCGAGCGCGGGCGCACGTCGTGACCGCCGCCCTTTTCCGCCGCCCGTCCCATCGCCCATCCGTCAATCCGTCATGCCGGCCGAATCTTGAAGCGTTCCGATAATTTCCGCGTGACGGCGGCCGTCGTCGCGAGCGCGCTCTTCATGCAGAACCTCGACAGCACGGTCGTCGCGACCGCGCTCGTCGTGCTCGCATCGGCGCCGATGTTCGCGGCGCTGCCGGCCGATGCCGGCGAAGGGCTCGCGGGGCGGGCGCGGCGATCGCGGGAATGACGGCGGCGGGTCGCACGAACCACGGCGCGAACGCGGCAAGCCGCGGCGTCGGGCACCGGCGAATCGACGAATCGGCGAATCGGCGAATCGCTGGCGCATGCGTGCGCGGCGGCGCTTTGTCCGGCGTTCCCTGCGGATCGGATGACGGCGCTGTCTGGACGGCGCTGTCTGATGCGATGGGTATGGACGATGGTCGATCGGCGGCCGTTAATCGGCGGGCGCACTGACATCGGCTCGAATCCGAGCGGCCCGAGCGGCGATGGGCCGACGAGCGGGCCGCACGACTTCGTCGAATAGCGGTGTCCGTGCGGTCATTGAATCGGATGCCGAACGATCGACGATCGTCCGCCATTTTGGCGAATCGGCCCGCCGGATGTCGGTCAGGTAGCTCTCGTGATGCTTGCCCGACCGGTGCGTGCGACCACCGTTCCATGCGCGCGGCCACAGCCGCCGCTCAACTCGCCGCGCGCGTCGCAGCGAGGAACAGCACCGGCGGCCGCCGGCAGTCCGCTTCGAGATCCGGCCGCACCGCGAGCGCGTCGGGAATCGGCGCGGGCTCGCCGAGGTGCGTGAGCGTGAAGCCCGCCTTCAGCAGCGTGTTCACATAGGTCTCGACCGTCCGGTGGTACTTGACGACGCCGTCGACGAACCAGCGCGTATCGCGCCGCCCCTCCTGCCGGTAGCGATCGACGGGCCAGTGCTGCTTGTGGCCGTCTTCGTCGCGCACCCAGCCCGCCGGATACGCGGTGCAGATCGGATGCTCGACCGAGAACACGAAGCGGCCGTTCGAGCGCAGCGAGTCGTAGATTCGCGCGACCACGCCCGCGTAATCCTCGACGTAGTGCAGCGCGAGCGACGACACGACGAGATCGAACGCGCGCGTCGCCGCGTGATAGGTCTCGATCGACCGCTGCAGATAGGTGATCGCGCCGTCTTCGGTGCGGGCGCGCGCCTCGTCGAGCATCCGCGACGACACGTCGACGGCCGTCACCGACACGGCGCCGTGCGCACGCGCGTAGCGGGCGAAATCGCCGAAGCCGCAGCCGAGGTCGAGCACGTGCAGGCCCGCGAGATCGGGCAAGAGGCGCTTGAGTGCGGGGAATTCGAGTGCGCCGTTCAGGCCGGTGTCGCCTTGCCGAAGCGTACGGTAGCCTTCGAAGAACGATGCGTCGTCGTAGACGTTCTGCGACGCGGACGGTGGCGCCGTGTTGGGATCGCTGCTCACGATGGACGCTCCTTGACGTAGACGGCAATCGGCGGAAAAGCGGCTCAAAGCGACGAATGACGGTGCAGTGCAATATCCGTTCGGAATGCTGCCTCGTCCGTTGCATTGTATCGCCGCGGTACGGAAATGCGCAGTCCAAAACGATCGTTTACGCTGCGCCTGAATGCTCGCTGAATGCGCGCTCGTTTGCCAAAGCGCGCCTGCTCAAGTACCTTGAACCCCTGCCGCTTGTGATCGGCCCCCGCTTCGCCCCCGGCCGAATCCCGTCGGCCGGGCGCACGGACGCCATCGCATCCGTTCCTCCGCTGTCCGACAGGAGTGCCAGCCTCGATGAAGATTCCCCGTTTCAGCCGCACCCTGCGCGCGGCCGCCGCCGCGGTGGCCGTCTCGCTTGTTTCCGCCGCGCCCGGCGCGCACGCCGCCGACGCGGTGACCGTCGCGTCGAAGATCGACACCGAAGGCAACCTGCTCGGCAACGTGATCGCGCAGGTGCTGAAGGCGCACGGCATCGCCGTCGTCGACAAGATCGGGCTCGGCGCGACGCCGATCGTCCGACGGGCGCTGACGACGGGCGAAATCGACATCTATCCGGAATATACCGGCAACGCCGCATTCTTCTTCAACAAGGCCGACGATCCCGCGTGGAAGAACGCCGCGCAAGGCTACGCGCTCGCGAAGCAGCTCGACTACTCGGCGAACCGGATCATCTGGCTCGCGCCCGCGCCCGCGAACAATACGTGGGGCGTCGCGGTGCTGAGCTCGGTCGCGCAATCGCAGCACCTGAAGACGTTCAGCGACTTCGGCAAGTGGGTCGGCGCGGGCGGCAAGGTGAAGCTCGCCGCATCGGCCGAGTTCGTCAACAGCGCGTCCGCACTGCCGTCGTTCGAGAAGGCGTACGGCTTCAAGCTGAAGCCGGAGCAGATGCTCGTGCTGTCGGGCGGCGACACCGCCGCGACGATCAAGGCCGCCGCGCAGCAGACGGACGGCGTGAACGCCGCGATGGTCTACGGCACCGACGGCGGCATCGCGGCGACGGGGCTTACGGTCCTCGACGACGACAAGCACGTGCAGCCCGTCTACGCGCCGACGCCGATCGTCCGCGAGGCGGTGCTGAAAGCGCATCCGCAGATCGCCGATTACCTGAAACCCGTGTTCGCGAGCCTCGATCTGAAGACGCTGCAGACGCTCAACGCGCGAATCCAGATCAACGGCGAGCCGGCCGCGAGCGTCGCGGCGAGCTATCTGAAAGCGAAGGGCTTCGTCAAATGACGGCGCGCACGGCGGGCGGGGCTCGCGCGCCCGTCCCCGCGCCGCGCCCGGACGCAGCGCCGGCGTGGATCGCGCGCGTCGACAAGGTCGGCGTGCTGATCGCCGCGCTCGTCGCGTACGCGGCATTTTTCGAGCCATTCGTCACGCTGCGCGCGAACCGGATCGCGGGCGGATCGGGGCTTGCGCTCGACGCGGTGTTTCCCGCGCTGCACGCGCATGCGCTCGCCGCGCTGTGGGCGGCTGGCGCGCTGTTCGCGCTCGTCCGCAGCCGCGCCGCTTTGCGCGCTGCGGTCGGCGCCGCGCTCGTCGTCGCGCTGTGCATCGCCGTCGGCGCCGCGCCCGCGCACCTCGTCACGCCCGACACGCCGCTCGCGCGCGTGTCGCCCGCGTCCGGCGCGTGGCTGCTGCTGTTCGCGTTCGCGGTGCTGATCGCCGATGCGCTCGCCCGCGTCGCGCTCGCGCCTGGCGCTCGTCTCGCCGCGCTCGCCGCCGCGGTCGCGGCGCTCGCGGCATTCGTTCACGGCGGCTTCTGGGACGGCTTGTCGGTGATGCAGGAATATGCGGTGCGCGCCGACACGTTCCGCAACGAGGCGATCCGCCATCTTGCGCTCGTCACCGCCTCGGTCGCCGCGGCGGCCGCGGCCGGCGTGCCGCTCGGCATCGGCTGCACGCGCTCGGCCGCGCTGCGCGGCGCGGTGATGCCGCTCCTGAACGTCGTGCAGACGATCCCGAGCATCGCGCTGTACGGCCTGCTGATGGCGCCCCTCGCGATCCTCGCCGCGCGCGTGCCGCTCGCCGCCGCGATCGGCGTGAGCGGGATCGGCGTCGCGCCCGCGCTGATTGCCCTCTTCCTGTATGCGCTGCTGCCGATCGTGTCGAGCGTCGTCGTCGGCTTCGCGCAGGTGCCGGCCGCCGTCATCGAGGCCGCGCAGGCGATGGGGATGACGGGCCGCGAGCGGCTCGTCGCGGTCGAGTTGCCGCTCGCGCTGCCTGTCGTGCTGTCCGGCGTGCGCATCGTGCTCGTGCAGAACATCGGCCTCGCCGCGGTCGCCGCGCTGATCGGCGGCGGCGGTTTCGGCACGTTCATCTTTCAGGGAATCGGGCAGTCGGCGACCGACCTGGTGCTGCTCGGCGCGCTGCCGACGATCGCGTTCGCGCTCGTCACCGCTGTGCTGTTCGAGGCCGCGACCGAGATCGCGAAAGGAGCGCGCCGATGATCGAGATCGAACGCGTGAGCCGGCATTTCGGCGATCTCGTCCCACCGGGACTTCCTCCCGTCGTCGCGGTCGACGACGTGTCGCTCACGGTCGAGCGCGGCACGGTGACGGCGCTCGTCGGCGCATCGGGCAGCGGCAAGTCGACGCTGTTGCGGATGATCAACCGGCTGATCGCGCCGACGAGCGGGACGATTCGCGTCGACGGCGTCGACACCGCGAGCGTGCCCGCCGAGACGCTGCGGCGCGGGATCGGCTACGTGATCCAGGGGCACGGCCTCTTTCCGCACTGGACGGTCGCGCGCAACATCGCGACGGTGCCGCGCCTCCTCGGCTGGCGCGCGGCGCGCATCGACGCGCGGGTGCGCGAGTTGCTCGAGCTGTTCGAGCTCGATTACGCGACGTACGCGCGCAAGCTGCCGCATCAACTGTCGGGCGGCCAGCAGCAGCGCGTCGGCGTCGCGCGCGCACTCGCGGCCGAGCCGGCGATCCTGCTGATGGACGAGCCGTTCGGCGCGCTCGATCCGATCATCCGCGGCAAGGCGCAGGACGATCTCGTCGCGCTGCAGCGTCGGCTCAGGATCACGATCGTGATCGTCACGCACGATATCGACGAGGCGCTGCGGCTCGGCGATCAGATCGCGGTGATGGACGCGGGGCGCATCCTGCAGGCGGGCTCGCCCGCCGAGATTCTCGGACGGCCGCAGCCGGGCGTCGTCGAGCGGCTCGTCGCGGGCCTCGACAGGCCGCTGCGGCTGCTGTCGCTCATGCGCGTCGACGCGCTCGCCGAGCCGGGCGTCGCGCCGGGCGAGCCGATCTCGGGCGCGCTCACGCTGCGCGACGCGATCTCCGAGCTGCTGTGGCGCGGCGTCCCCGCGCTGCCCGTGTCGAGCGCCGACGGCGCCGTGACGACCCGCATCACGCTCGCCGCGATCGTCGCGCAAGCGAAGCAGCCGGCATGACGCGCGCGATGAACGCTGCGAGCACGAAGGCGACGATCGGCGCCGCGAGCCGTCGGGCGGGTGTCGCGCTTGCCCGCGCCGCCGCGCTGGCGGCGCTCGCCGTGCTGGTCGCGCGGCCCGGCTGGCTCGAGCCCCTCTTCGCGCCATTCGCCGACAACGGCGCGCCCGCGATCTACCCGCGCGCGAGCCTCTTCGATCTGACGCTCGCGCATCTCGCGATCGTCGCGACGGCGAGTGCGGCGGGCGCGGCGTTTGCGCTCGCCGCCGGGATCTTCGTCACGCGGCGCGCGGGCGCGGAATTCCTGCCCGTCGCGCGCAGCGTCGTGCACATCGGGCAGACTTTCCCGCCCGTCGCAGTGCTCGCGCTCGCGGTGCCGGCGGTCGGCTTCGGCGTGAAGCCCGTGCTGATCGCGCTGATCCTGTACGGGCTGCTGCCCATCTTCGAGAGCACGATCGCGGGGCTGCAGGACGTGCCCGCCGATGCCGTCGACGCCGCGCGCGGGATGGGAATGAGCGCGCCGCAGCGGCTCGTATGGATCGAGTTGCCGCTCGCGTTTCCGGTGATCCTGAACGGCATCCGGCTCGCGGTCGTCATCAATCTCGGCACCGCGACAATCGGTTCGACCGTCGCGGCGAAGGGGCTCGGCGACGTGATCATCGCCGGATTGCAGACGTCGAACACCGCGTTCGTGCTGCAAGGCGGTCTCATCGTCGCGCTGCTCGCGGTGCTGGTCTACGACGCGCTCGGCGTGATCGGGCGATGGATCGCGCCCGCGGGGGCGGGGGCGATGCGGCGCGAAGGCGGCGAGTAGCTAGCGGGCGCGACGCGCGACAGCGCGGGCTCCCGTCGCGGTGAGCGAGGCGGCTTGCCCGCCGACTGATTCGCCGCACCGCCCGGCGAAGCGCGAGCGATCGCGGATGCGCGCATTCGCATCGCTCAGCGCGCCGATACGCGTGTGAGCGCGCGCCCTTCACCTGCATCGATTGCCATTGCACATTCCGATCGCGCGGCGTCGCGTCATGCTCGCACCGGGACAGGCCGTGCCGCTTCGCGAATCGGCGCACCGGCGCTCGCTCGCGCGCGATGCGCGACACACCAGCAACCGACAGCGGCATCGACCGGCGCGCTCGTCGCATGACGGCACGCGTACATACGCGCAGGCGTCGTCGCGAATTCACTTCCATCCCGTTGCCACGCATGTTTCGCACACGGCACACGGCACACGATCCGAGCACGACGCCGACGCGTCTGTCGCCCGTGCTTCCGAATCACGATAAATCACGGTTTCAGCAAGATGGAATTGCGTCGAACAACGGTAATCGTGACAAGCGCATGTCCGATGAACGTCGATTCGCGCCGCCGATAAAAACGGCTCAGCCGCAAGCACGAACGACAGCAACGTGCATGCCACCCTCAGCGCTGTCCGCACACCGTCCGGCCGCCTTCCCGCGTTTTTTGATCCATGACATAAAGAGTCGTTTAAATTGTTTTCAATTGATGAGCCATCGGGAAGAATTGAATCGACGAAAGCAAATTCAAATCCCAGATTTGACGAATTTGGGATGGGTTCGATCAGCTCGTTTCGCACGCCAGAACCGGGATTTATCGCTCGATTCCACTGCCTGCGGAAATTCGACCGCCAAAAGCGATCGAGAGCGGATTCGAACGAAATTGGCAGGAAGCGTGATGAGAATCTGTATCGAAAACATTCAACCGGGGGTCACACGAGAAGAGCTTCAGGCTTTTCTATTCAAATACACCGGAAAGAAATTCACCGCGATTCAATTCATCGGGCAATCGGGCCCGAGACCGAGCGCGCTGATCGACATCGAAGGCGCCAACTGGGGCGCACTCGCGGAAATCCGCCGCCGCCTGCACGGCATGTACTGGAAGCGACGCCGGATCGGTATCTGGATCTTTTCGTTCTGGGAGCGCAGCGACGCAGCCGAGGCGCGGCGTCAACGCGAAGCCCGGACGCAACCACCACGAGGCGGACCCATGACGACATTCCGCCGATAACGCCCGAATCGGGCAACCACCTTCGGATTTCAAACGACGCGCGTTCCGCCTGACCGCGCGTGCAAGCGGCAGACCGCCGCGCTCATCCGCCCCGGCGGACGCGCGATGGCTGCGTGCACGCCGCGATTTTGCACGAATGCGACTGTGAGGAAACATCATGGCTGAAGTGACTCAAGAAGTCGCGGCTAAAACCGCCACGAACAAGCTGCGACTCGGCGCGCTGACCGCGCTCGTCGTCGGGTCGATGATCGGCGGCGGCATCTTCTCGCTGCCGCAGAACATGGCCGCCACCGCCGAAGCCGGCGCGATCCTGATCGGCTGGGCGATCACCGCGGTCGGCATGCTGACGCTCGCGTTCGTGTTCCAGACGCTCGCGAACCGCAAGCCGCAGCTCGACGGCGGCGTCTACGCCTATGCGCAGGCGGGCTTCGGCGACTACATGGGCTTCTCGTCCGCGTGGGGCTACTGGATCAGCGCGTGGATCGGCAACGTCGGCTACTTCGTGCTGCTCTTCTCGACGCTCGGCTACTTCTTCCCGATATTCGGAGAAGGCAACACGCCCGCCGCGATCGCGGGCGCATCGGTGCTGCTGTGGGCGGTGCACTTCCTCGTGCTGCGCGGCATCCGGCAAGCGGCGTTCATCAATCTCGTCACGACCGTCGCGAAGATCGTCCCGCTCGCGGTGTTCATCCTGATCTGCTTCTTCGCGTTCAAGCTCGACGTGTTCAGTGCCGACATCTGGGGCCGCGCGAATCCGTCGCTCGGCTCGGTGATGAACCAGGTCCGCAACATGATGCTCGTGACGGTCTGGGTCTTCATCGGCATCGAAGGCGCGAGCATCTTCTCGGCGCGCGCGGAAAAGCGCAGCGACGTCGGCCGCGCGACCGTGATCGGCTTCGTCGGCGTGCTGCTCGTGCTCGTGCTCGTCAACGTGCTGTCGCTCGGCATCATGACGCAGCCGCAGCTCGCGAAGCTGCAGAACCCGTCGATGGCGGCCGTGCTCGAGCACGTCGTCGGCCACTGGGGCGCCGTCCTCATCAGCGTCGGCCTCGTCGTGTCGCTCGCCGGCGCGCTGCTGTCGTGGGTGCTGCTTTGCGCGGAGATCATGTTCTCGGCCGCGAAGGACCATACGATGCCCGCGTTCCTGCGCAAGGAGAACGCGAATCACGTGCCCGCGAACGCGCTCTGGCTCACGAATGCGCTCGTCCAGGTGTTCCTGCTCATCACGCTGTTCTCGCAAAGCACCTATCTGTCGCTGATCTATCTCGCGACGTCGATGATCCTGATCCCGTACTTCTGGTCGGCCGCCTATGCGCTCCTCATCGCCGTGCGCGGCGAGACCTACGAGAACGACGCGCGCGCCCGCCGCAAGGACGGCTTCGTCGCCGCGATCGCCGTGCTCTACGCGGTGTGGCTGCTGTACGCGGGCGGCATCAAGTATCTGCTGCTGTCCGCATTGCTCTATGCGCCGGGCGCGCTCTTCTTCGCGAAGGCGAAGCGCGAGCTCGGCAAGCCGGTTTTCACGGCCGCCGAAAAGCTGATCTTCGCGGCGGCGGCCGCCGCCGCGGTCGTCGCGGCCTACGCGCTCCATAGCGGGCTCATCACCCTTTGATCGAAGAGGTAACCAACATGACCAACGCCATCCCTCAAGTCGGAGTCCACTCCGAAGTCGGCAAGCTGCGAAAGGTGCTCGTCTGCTCGCCGGGGCTCGCGCATCAGCGTCTCACGCCGAGCAATTGCGACGCGCTGCTGTTCGACGACGTGATGTGGGTGAACCAGGCGAAGCGCGACCACTTCGACTTCGTGTCGAAGATGCGCGAGCGCGGCGTCGAAGTGTTCGAGATGCACAACCTGCTGACCGAGACCGTCAAGAATCCCGTCGCGCTCAAGTGGATCCTCGACCGGAAGGTCACGCCCGACAACGTCGGCGTCGGCCTCGTCGACGAAGTGCGCGCGTGGCTCGAAAGCCTCGAGCCGCGCACGCTCGCCGAATTCCTGATCGGCGGCGTCGCCGCGAGCGAGATCGCGGGCGGCGAGCGCTCGAAAGTGCTCACGCTTTTTCGCGACTATCTCGGTCAGTCGTCATTCGTGCTGCCGCCGCTGCCGAACATGATGTTCACCCGCGACACGTCGTGCTGGATTTACGGCGGCGTCACGCTGAATCCGATGCATTGGCCCGCGCGCCGGCAGGAGACGCTCCTCGTCACGGCGATCTACAAGTTCCATCCGCAGTTCGCCGACGCGAAATTCGACATCTGGTACGGCGATCCCGACCGGGATCACGGGATGGCGACGCTCGAAGGCGGCGACGTGATGCCGATCGGCCGCGGCGTCGTGCTCGTCGGGATGGGCGAGCGCACGTCGCGCCAGGCGATCGGCCAGCTCGCGCAGTCGCTGTTCGCGAAGGGCGCGGCCGAGCGCGTGATCGTCGCCGGCCTGCCGAACGCGCGCGCGTCGATGCACCTCGACACCGTGTTCAGCTTCTGCGACCGCGATCTCGTGACGATCTTCCCCGAAGTCGTGAACCGGATCGTCCCGTTCTCGCTGCGCCCGGGCGGCGACGCGCGCTACGGCATCGACATCGAACGCGAAGACAAGCCGTTCGTCGACGTCGTCGCGCAGGCGCTCGGGCTCAAGTCGCTGCGCGTCGTCGAGACGGGCGGCAACGATTTCGCGGCCGAGCGCGAGCAATGGGACGACGGCAACAACATGGTCTGCATCGAGCCGGGCGTCGTGGTCGGCTACGACCGCAACACGTACACGAACACGCTGCTGCGCAAGGCGGGTGTCGAGGTGATCACGATCGGCTCGAGCGAGCTCGGGCGCGGCCGCGGCGGCGGCCACTGCATGACCTGCCCGGTCCTGCGCGATCCCGTCGACTACTGAGGCCCCGATCGGCGCGGCGCCGCCACCCCGACAACCTACGGAGAAACCAGATGAGCTTCAACCTGCACAACCGCAATCTGCTGAGCCTGATGCACCACAACGCGCGCGAGCTGCGCTATCTGCTCGACCTCGCGCGCGACCTGAAGCGCGCGAAGTACAGCGGCACCGAGCAGCCGCGCCTGCTGCGCAAGAACATCGCGCTCATCTTCGAAAAGACGTCGACCCGCACGCGCTGCGCGTTCGAAGTCGCTGCGTACGACCAGGGCGCGAACGTCACGTACATCGATCCGACGTCATCGCAGATCGGCCACAAGGAAAGCATGAAGGACACGGCGCGCGTGCTCGGCCGGATGTACGACGCGATCGAGTACCGCGGCTTCAGCCAGGAGATCGTCGAGGCGCTCGCGCACCATGCGGGCGTGCCCGTCTTCAACGGGCTCACCGACGAGTACCACCCGACGCAGATGCTCGCCGACGTGATGACGATGCGCGAGCACAGCGACAAGCCGCTGCACGACATCCGCTACGCGTATCTCGGCGACGCGCGCAACAACATGGGCAATTCGCTGCTGCTGATCGGCGCGAAGCTCGGGATGGACGTGCGGATCGGCGCGCCGAAGTCGCTCTGGCCCGCCGCGGACTTCATCGCGCAGTGCGAAGCGTTCGCGGCCGAAAGCGGCGCGCGGATCATGCTGACCGAAGATCCGTGCGAGGCGGTCAAGGGCGTCGACTTCATCCATACCGATGTATGGGTGTCGATGGGCGAGCCCGTCGACGCGTGGGACGAGCGGATCAAGGCGCTGCTGCCGTACCAGGTGAACCGCAAGCTGATCGAATCGACGGGCAACCCGCGCACGCGCTTCATGCACTGCCTGCCGGCGTTCCATAACTGCGAGACGAAGGTCGGCCAAGCGATCGCCGAACGCTATCCGAATTTGAAGGACGGCATCGAAGTCACCGACGAAGTGTTCGAATCGCCCCGCTGCATCGCGTTCGAGCAGGCGGAAAACCGCATGCATACGATCAAGGCGGTCCTCGTGTCGACGCTCGGCGGCATCTGACGATTCGGCGCGCAACAGGACGGCGCCCGAGGCCGCGCCGTCCGCACTTTCAAGGAGAAACACGATGCGTATCGTCATCGCATTGGGCGGCAACGCGCTCTTGCAGCGCAATCAGCCGATGACCGAGGCCCAGCAGCGGCAAAACGTGAAGATCGCGGTCGCGCAGATCGCGCAGATCGCGCCCGGCAACGAGCTCGTGATCGCGCACGGCAACGGGCCGCAGGTCGGGCTCCTCGCGCTGCAGGGCGCGGCCTACCCCGAAGTCGCGCCCTATCCGCTCGACGTGCTCGGCGCGCAGACGGAAGGGATGATCGGCTATCTGATCGAGCAGGAGATGGGCAATCTGCTGCCGCCCGACGCGCCGTTCGCGACGCTCCTGACGCAAGTCGAGGTCGATCCGGCCGATCCGGCGTTCGAGCATCCGACGAAGCCGATCGGCCCCGTCTATTCGCGCGACGAAGCCGAGCGGCTCGCGCGGGAAAAAGGCTGGCGCATCGCGCCCGACGGCGACAGGTTCCGCCGCGTCGTGCCGAGCCCGCGGCCGCGGCGCATCTTCGAGATCCGTCCGATCAAGTGGCTGCTCGAGAAAGGCACGATCGTGATCTGCGCGGGCGGCGGCGGCATCCCGACGCGCTACGAAGCGAGCGGCAAGCTCGCGGGCGTCGAAGCGGTGATCGACAAGGATCTGTGCGCGTCGTTGCTCGCGCGCGAGCTGCATGCGGACCTGCTCGTGATCGCGACCGACGTCGACGGCGCGTACGTCGACTGGGGCAAGCCGACGCAGTCGGCGATCGCGGCCGCGCATCCGGACGCGCTCGAACGGCTCGGCTTCGCCGCCGGCTCGATGGGGCCGAAGGTGCAGGCGGCGATGGAATTCGCGAGACAGACGGGGCGCGACGCGGTGATCGGCTCGCTGGCGGACATCGTCGCGATCGCCGAAGGCCGGGCCGGCACGCGCGTCAGCACGAAGGTGGACGGCATCCGCTACCGGAAGCCGCAGTAACGGAAGCCGGCGCAAGCGCCGGCGGGCGAGCCGCTCGCCCGCCGAAGCGATTGCCTTCATGGCGTGCAGAAAGCCGCGCGCCATCGGCGGCGGGCGGGGCCCGCGCCGCCCGCCGCCGGCCCCGCCCGCCGGGCGCTCACGCCTGACCGTCGTCGTTCTGGCGGCGCGTCCACGCGTGCGTCTGCTCGTCGCGCACGAACTGCTCGAACGCGGCGGGCAGCAGGTTCCGGAACAGCCCGTCGTCGCTTTCGGTTACTTCGACCATCTTCTCGATCATCTCCTCCGGATCGAACTGCTCGAACGGGAACGTGAGCTTCGCGGGCGTCGCCAAGTCGTGCGACGGATCGAGCCAGCGGCGCGGCGTCTCCATCATCCGATCGTTGAAGCCCGTGCTGTACGGCCCGGGATTGACGACCGCGATCCGGATTCCGTGCGCTGCGAGCTCCGCGTGCATCGCCTCGGCGACCGCTTCGACTGCGTGCTTCGACGCGCAATACGCGCCCGTGTAAGCGCCCGTGATGAGCCCGGCGATCGACGACACGAACACGATCTTGCCGCGCCCGCGCGCGATCATCCCGCGCGCGACCTGCTGCGTCAGCTCGAGCGGCCCGAACACGTTGGTCTCGAACAACTCGCGGACGATGTCGACGGGCAGATCGACGAGTGCGCCCGCCTCGCCCACGCCGGCGTTGTTCAGCAGCACGTCGACGTCCCAATGCGCGGCCTGGGCGCGGTCGCGCGCCGACGTGACGTCGAGCTTCGCGGCGTCGAGCTCGACGCCGCGCCGCGCGGCCTCGGCGTTCAGCTCGGTGATCTGCGGGACGATCTGCACGCCCGCGATCACGTGATGGCCCTTCGCGGCAAGCCGCAGCGCGACTTCGCGGCCGAATCCCGAGCCTGCGCCCGTCACCAGAATGCGTTTCTGTGTCATGTCCTTGCTCCTTGTCCTACGTTCAGAAGGGTTGCGAAAGCGTCGATGCACGCCCGGGCGATGGCTTCGTCGTCGTCGACCGTGCCGCCCGACACGCCGACCGCGCCCACGCAGCGTCCGTGCGCGTCGACGAGCGGCAGGCCGCCGCCGAACGTGACGAGCCCGCCGTTGCTGTGCTCGATCGTCCGGATCGGCCCGTCGCCCGCCGACAGCGCGCCGAGCGACGCGCTCGGCGCCCGGAAGCGCGCGGACGTGCCCGCCTTGCGCGTCGCGAGGTCGATCGCGCCGATGAACGCGTCGTCCATCCGCGCGAACGCGACGAGATGCGCGCCCGCGTCGACGACGGCGATCGCGACCGCGACGCCCGCGGCGTGCAGACGCGTGGCGTTCGCGACGCCTGCGTCGACGATGCGCTGCGCGCGTTCAAGCGTGAGTTCGATGGACATCGGCGGCTCCTTTCGGTTCGACTGCGAGCCAGTGTAGAGATTGACGGTATCTGAGAGAATCGGTATTCCGCTCACAAACGTTTCAAGTTTTTCTAATGACTCTGCGACACGATCCACTCGGCGGCCTGCATGTGTTCATCAGCGTCGTCACGCACGGCAACTTCACGCGCGCGGCGGCGGCGCTCGGCTTGACGCCCGCCGCCGTGAGCCTCGCGATCGGGCAGCTCGAAAGCGAGCTGAAAGTCAAACTGTTCAGCCGCAGCACGCGCGGCGTAAGCCTGACGGAAGCCGGCCAGCGCTATCACGACGCGACGGCGCTGCCGTACCGGCAGGTCGTCGACGCGCGCGACGCGCTGAACGACGCGCACGACGAGCCTGAAGGCCTGCTGCGAATCAGCGCGCTGCATCTCGCGAAATCGGTCGTCACGGCCGACGTGCTCGCCGAATTCTTCCGCCGCTACCCGAAAGTGGGCGTCGAGATTCGCTACGAGGATCATCTCGTCGACATCGTCAAGGAGCGGCTCGACGCCGGGATACGCCTCGCCGACCGGCTGCAGCCCGGGATGGTCGGCGTGAAGATCGCGCCCGCGCTCGCGTGCGCGCTCGTCGCGACGCCCGGCTATCTCGCGCAGCACGGCACGCCGGCGAAGGTCGCCGACCTCGCGCGGCACATGTGCGTCCGTTTCCGCTTCCCGAAGAGCGGCCGTCTGCACAAGTGGCCGCTGCGCGACGGCCGCCGCGACGTCGATCTCGACGTCGCGGGCCGCTTCGTCAGCACCGACACGGGCGCGGTGATCGACGCCGCGCGCGCGGGCGCGGGCATCGCGTTTGTGTTCATGCGCGAACGGATCGAGGACGACCTGCGCCGCGGCACGCTGCGCGAAGTGCTGCCGGGCGCGTGCCGGACGCTGCCGCCGATGTGGCTCTACTACGCGAACCGCAAGCACGTGCCGCCGAAGCTGCGCGCATTCATCTCGGTGCTGCGCGAGCACGCGGCGGCTGAAGGACGGCGCTGACGCCGCCGCGCGCGGCGGCCGCCGGCGACGTCTCGAACGAAATCGCGCGATTTCGCGCCGCCGCCGGCAACAATGCGCGGGATCGGCTACATTGTGCGGACCGCGCCGCCCGCCCGCGCCTGCGGGCGAGCGCGTCGCGCTTTCTTCTCGCTTCAACGACCGAGCCTATCCATGTCCGATCTCTCCGAGTTCCCGATCACGAAGAAATGGCCCGCGCAGCATCCGGACCGCATCCAGCTCTATTCGCTGCCGACGCCGAACGGCGTCAAGGTGTCGATCCTGCTGGAGGAAACAGGGCTGCCGTACGAGCCGCACGTCGTGCGCTTCGACACGAACGACCAGATGTCGCCCGAGTTCCTGTCGCTGAACCCGAACAACAAGATTCCGGCGATCATCGATCCGCACGGCCCGGGCGGCCGGCCGCTCGCGCTGTTCGAATCGGGCGCGATCCTGCTCTATCTCGCCGACAAGACCGGTCAGTTCATTCCGGCCGATCCCGCGCGCCGCTACGAGACGATCCAGTGGCTGATGTTCCAGATGGGCGGCATCGGGCCGATGTTCGGCCAGCTCGGCTTCTTCCACAAGTTCGCGGGCCGCGAGTACGAGGACAAGCGTCCGCGCGACCGCTACGTCGGCGAGGCGAAGCGCCTGCTCGCGGTGCTCGACGGCCGCCTCGCGGACCGTCAGTGGATCATGGGCGACGCCTATACGATCGCCGACATCGCGACCTTCCCGTGGGTGCGCAACCTGATCGGTTTCTATGAGGCGCGCGAGCTCGTCGAGTTCGACCGCTATCCGAACGTCGCGCGCGCGCTCGACGCGTTTCTCGCGCGGCCCGCGGTCGCGCGCGGGTTGAACATTCCCGCGCGGTCGTAGCCGCGTCTCGTATTGCATCCGTCCCTCACTTCCGTGAACTACTCTGGCGACATGCGTCGATGCGAACTTGTCGCGTCAGACGGCACGTTCTCGCGTCGTCGGATCGCGAGCCAGCTGACGCTTGCGAGGCGCGATCCCGGAATCCACTGCGAAGCGCGTTTTCCTCCACGCGCCGCATTTCGCGAGCAAACCTTCGCACATCGGCGTATCGCCCATGCGCACCGCCCCCTGGTCCGATCCGGAACTCGTCCGGTGCGTGACGGTCCCTATCGAACTTCATGCCCCTCTCGAACCGAACCGGCCAAGGAAATGCCCATGATGTCGACTCGACTCCGTCATCTCGTCGCGGCTGCGCTCGTGCTGTCCGCCGGCGCATTCGCGGCCCCGGCCGGCGCGGCGTCCGACGTCGCGTGCCGGCCGGACGAGACGATGCCGAAGCGGCAGTTCCGCGGCACGTGGATCGCGTCGGTGATCAACATCGACTGGCCGTCCCGCCCGGGCCTCGCCGTCGCCGATCAGCAGGCTGAGCTGCGCGCGTGGCTCGACGACGCGGTCCGTATGAACCGCAACGCGGTGATCCTGCAGATCCGTCCGACCGCGGACGCATTCTGGCCGTCGCCGTTCGAGCCGTGGTCGAAGTATCTGACGGGCACGCAAGGCGGCGACCCCGGCTACGATCCACTCGCGTTCGCCGTGGCCGAAGCGCATCGGCGCAATCTCGAGCTGCATGCGTGGTTCAATCCGTATCGCATCGCGATGGACGACCGCATCGACGCGCTCGTTCCCACGCACCCGGCCCGCCAGCATCCGGACTGGGTCGTCCGCTACGGCGGCAAGCTGTACTACAACCCGGGCGTCCCGGCCGTGCGCGCGTTCGTCGTCGACGCGATCATGGACGCGGTCGGCCGCTACGATGTCGACGGCGTTCATCTCGACGACTACTTCTATCCGTATCCGGTCAAAGGCGCGGCGTTCGACGATGCGTCGGCCTACGCGCAATACGGCGCGGGCTTCGCGACGCTCGCCGACTGGCGGCGCGACAACGTCGACCGCCTCGTCGAAGCGCTCGCGCGGCGCATCAAGGCCGCGAAGCCGTGGGTGAAATTCGGCATCTCGCCGTTCGCGGTCTGGCGCAATGCGGCGACCGATCCGCAGGGCTCGCAGACCTCGGCAGCCGTGCAGACCTACGACGACCTGTATGCGGACACACGCCGATGGCTGCGCGAGCGCTGGATCGATTACGTCGTCCCGCAAGTGTACTGGGCGCAAGGCTTCGCGCTCGCCGATTACGACAAGGTCGTGTCGTGGTGGGCGAACGAGGCGCGCGGCAGCGACGTGCACCTGTACATCGGGCAGGCGGCGTACAAGGTCGGCACGTCGAATCAATCGCCGGGCTGGTCGGATCCCGCCGAATTGAGCAACCACCTGGCGTTCAATCGCACCGTCCCCGAGGTGAAGGGCGACATCTACTTTTCCGCGAAGGACGTGCGCGCGGACCGTCTCGGCGCGACGACGCTCGTCAATCGCACGTGGTATTCGCGTCCCGCGCTCGTGCCGGCGATGCGCGCGATCGGCGCGTCTTCGCCGCCGCCCGCGAAGGATCTCCGCGCGGAGCGGACGCCCGACGGCGTGCGGCTCCGTTGGAAGCCGCGCTCGAACGGCTCGACGTCGTACGCGATCTATCGCCACGAGCCGGGACGGCACGACATGTGCGCCGACCACGACGCGCGCCATTTGCTCGCGACGGTTCGGGGAACCGATTATGTCGACATCACCGCGCGCGCCGATCGCGAATACCGTTATGCGGTCACCGCGCTCGATCGTCTGTCGAACGAAAGCGAGCCGATCGACATCGTCACGCCGGCTGCGGCGACGCACTGACGCGACCGTTCGGACGCATCGACGACGAAGCGCCGCTCAGGCGGGCGCGAGCGGCGCGGAGCATCGGCGTCGGACATGAAGTGCGGAGGCGGGCGGCGGCATGGATCGACGGAAGGCGCCGCGCATCGCCCCGCTCCGCCGACGCTCCGTCCAACGCTCCTCGAATGTCGGACACCGACATCGACGCGCCCGCCCGCGCATGCACGCCGCTGGAGAAACCTCCAATCCCTTCGCCGTTCGCACGCGTCCGCGACGCACCCGCATCGACGCATACGCCGGCACGCATCGACCGAAGCGATCTTCATCCTTTCGCGTAGAGCGTCGATTCGCCGAAGCCCTCCACGTCGAGCACGCGCCCGATCAGGATCAGCGCGGTGCGCTCGATCGACGTGCCGGCGACCTTGTCGACGATATCGGAGAGCGTGCCCGTCACGCGCGCCTCGTCGGGCCAGCTCGCGCGGTAGATCACCGCGATCGGGCAATCGGCGCCGTAATGCGGCAGCACATCGGCGACGATCCGCGCGAGATGCCGCACGCCGAGATGGATCGCGAGCGTCGCGCGGTGCGCGGCGAGGCTCGTCAGCGTCTCGCCTTCGGGCATCGTCGTCTTGCCCGCGTAGCGCGTGAGGATCACGGTCTGCGCGACGCCCGGCAGCGTCAGCTCGACGCCGAGCGCCGCCGCGCACGCGGCCGCCGCGGTCACGCCGGGCACGATCTCGTAAGGAATCCCGAGCGCGACGAGCCGGCGGATCTGCTCGCCGATCGCGCCGTACAGCGACGGGTCGCCGGAATGCACGCGCGCGACGTCCTGCCCTTTCGCGTGCGCGTGCGCGAGCAGCGCGACGATCGCGTCGAGATCGAGCTCCGCCGTGTTCACGACCTGTTCGGCGCGATGGCCGTCGAGCACCGCGGCCGGCACGAGCGAGCCCGCGTACAGGATCACCGGGCAGCTGCGCACGAGGCGCTGGCCCTTCACCGTGATCAGCTCGGGGTCGCCCGGACCCGCGCCGATGAAGTACACCGTCATTCAATGCTCCGTCATTCGATGATGCGTTTCGAGGATGCGATGGGCGCGCCGTGCGTCGTGCGCGGCGGCGAGCGCATCGGATTTCGCGCGCAACGCCATGCGTATTCGCCGGACGCGGCGGCATCGGTGCGCGCGCGGCGGATCGGTCCGCGCGCGCGGCCGTTCGCGTCCGGTCGTCGTCCCGGCGTCGCGCGCCGATGCGGCCGCGCCGAACACGCGGTTCGGCGCGACGCGTGAAGCATGCGGCGCGGCGGCGAGCGGCGCCCGGTTGCCGCTCCGGCATGCCGCGCCGATGCGCGCGCGTCGCACACGCGGTTCATCACGACGCGCGAAACGCGCGCAGCGCGTCGGCGAGCGCGGCCGTGTCGCCGAATGCCTGATCCGCATCGGGCAGCGCCGGCCGCTCGACCATCACGACCGGAACGCGACGCTCGCGCGCGACGTCGAGCTTCGCTTCCGTCGCCGCGCCGCCGCTGTTCTTGCTGACGACGACGTCGATTCCGGCTGTCGCGAAAAGCGCGCGCTCGCCGTCGGCCGTAAACGGCCCGCGTGCGGCGAGCACGTGCGCGCGTGCGTTGCCCGGATGCGCGTCGAGGCACCGCACGATCCAGTGCTGATGCGGCGGGATGTCGTCGAGATGCGCGAGCGGCTCGCGCCCGAGCGTGAAAAGCGGCCGCGCGAACGGCGCGATCGCGGCGGCGACGCCGTTCCAATCGGCGACGCCGCGCCAGTCGTCGCCCGGCTGCGGCCGCCATGGCGTGCGGCGCAGCGCCCAGTAGCGCACGCCGGCCGCGCGGCACGCGGCGGCCGCGTTCGCGCTGATCCGCGCGGCGAACGGATGCGTCGCGTCGACGACGAGCGCGATCGCGTGCTCGCGCAGATAGCGTGCGAGCCCGTCGGCGCCGCCGAAGCCGCCGACGCGCACGCCGCATGCGAGATCGTCCGGCACCTTGCCGAGTCCTGCAAGGCTGTATACGTCGCTCGGCGCGAGCGTGTGCGCGACGCGCAGCGCGTCGCCCGTGCCGCCAAGCAGCAGCACGCGGCGCGCGTTCATGGCGCGACGCCGACGATGCGGCCCCCGCGGTCGATCGCGAGCGCCTCGACCTCGACCTCGTTCGGCACGATGTCGCGCGCCACGCGACGCACGTGCGCGCAGACAACGTCGCCGAGCGGCACGCGGTGCGCGAGCGCCAGCGCCAGCGCTTGCTGGCTCGTGTTCGCCGCGCGGATCTCGTACTGCAGCACGGCGCTCGCGCCGGCTTCGCCCGCCCACTCGGCGAGCAGCGGCAAGTCGATGTTCGAATGGCGGCTGTGCAGATCGAGGTGGCCCGCCGCGAGCTTGCTCAGCTTGCCGAAGCCGCCGCACAGCGTGAGCCGCTCGACGGGCGCGCGGCGCAGGTACTTGAGCACCGCGCCCGCGAAGTCGCCCATTTCGATCAGCGCGATGTCGGGGAGGCCATAGCGCGCGCGCACCGCGTCCTCGCTCGCGTTGCCGGTGCACGCGGCGATGTGCTGCACACCGTTCGCGCGCGCGACGTCGATCCCCTGATGAATCGACGCGATGTACGCGGAGCACGAGAACGGCCGCACGATGCCCGTCGTGCCGAGGATCGACAATCCGCCGACGATCCCGAGACGCGGATTCATCGTCTTCAGTGCGAGCGCTTCGCCGCCCTCGACGCCGATCTCTACGTCGAAGCCGCCCGCGTAGCCATGCTCGGCCGCGAGCGCGACGAGGTGCTCAGTCATCATCCGGCGCGGCACCGGGTTGATCGCCGGCTCGCCGACCGGGATCGTGAGCCCAGCCCGCGTGACCGTGCCGACGCCCGGCCCCGCGCAAAAACGCACGCCCGGTTCATGAACGAGCCGCACGCGCGCGAACACGAGCGCGCCGTGCGTGACGTCGGGATCGTCGCCCGCGTCCTTGATCGTGCCCGCCTCGGCGCCATCGCCGTCGGTCGCGCGGCAGAACTCGAGCCGCATCGCGACGTGCTGTCCCTTCGGCAGCACGATCTCGACCATGTCGCTCGCCTGCCCGCTCAGCAGCAGGCGCGCGGCCGCGAGCGACGTCGCGGTCGCGCAGCTGCCCGTCGTGTAGCCGAAGCGCAGCGGCGCCGGCTGCTCAGGCGTTTCGTCGCGCATCATCCGCACTCCGGCTGCCTATCGTCCGGCTCGTCCGGCTCGCGCGGCTTGCGCGCGTCGTACAGCGTGACGGGCAGCGCCTGCCGCCACGCGTCGAAACCGCCGAGCGGCTGCGCGTGCGCGACCGACACGCGCGTGAGCGTGCCGCCATGCCGCTCGCGCCACGCAACGAGCGCGGCTTCGCCTTGCAGCGTGACCGCGTGCGCGACGAAGCGGCCGCCCGGCTTCAGGCCCGCCCAGCATGCGTCGAGCATGCCGTCGCGGCTCACGCCGCCGCCGACGAACACCGCGTCGGGCGCGGGCAGGCCCGCGAGCGCGTCGGGCGCGCGGCCCGCGACGAGCTCGAGCGCGGGCACGCCGAGCGCGTCGCGGTTGTGCTCGATGAAGCGCTGCCGGTCCGGATGCGCTTCGATCGCGATCGTCTTGCAGCTCGGATGCGCGCGCATCCATTCGATGCCGATCGACCCGGAGCCCGCGCCGACGTCCCACAGCAATTCGCCCGGCGCGGGCGCGAGCCGGGCGAGCGCGAGCGCGCGCAGATCGCGTTTCGTCAACTGCCCGTCGTGGCGGTACGCGTCGTCGGGCAAGCCGGGCGTGAGCGCGAGACGCGGCGCATCGACGCACGCGCGGCATTCGATCGCGACGAGATTGAGCGCCGCCGTGCGCGCGTCGCCCCACGCGTGCGCGCGCGCGTCGATGCGCCGCTCGAGCGGGCCGCCGAGATGCTCGAACACGCTGAGCGCGCTCGGCCCGAAGCCGCGTGCGACGAGCGCGCCCGCGATCGCGGCAGGCGTCGCGCCGTCGGCGCTCAGCACGAGCAGACGCCGGCCCGGATACAGATGCCGGTGGAGCGACGCGAGCGGCCGGCCGACGAGCGACACCGCGTCGACGTCCTGCAGCGCCCAGCCGACGCGCGCGGCCGCGAGCGACAGCGACGACGGCGCGGGCAGCACGCGCCATTCGTGCGGCGCGAGCGTGCGTGCGAGCGTCGCGCCGATGCCGAACAGCATCGGGTCGCCGCTCGCGAGCACGCACGCGCGCGCGGGACGGCGCGCGAGAAGCGGCGCGAGATCGAACGGCTTCGGCCACGGTGCGCGCTCGGCCCCGTGCCGCGCCGGCAGCATCGCGAGGTGACGCTCGCCGCCCATCACCACCGCCGCCTCGGCGAGCGCGCGCCGCGCGCGCTTGCCGAGGCCCGCGTATCCGTCGTCGCCGATGCCCACCACCGTCAACCACGCGGTCATCCGTCGTACTCCATCGTGTTCCCGTCGATCCTGAAAGCGTCGCCTGCGCGCCGCGCATCCTGCGCTCTGGCGTGGCGAAAAAAGGCATAATACAGCGTCCGTCGACCGGCGCCCCACGGGGCCCAAGAGGGAACGCAGGGCGCGCCGCGCCGCTGCGGCTGCCCCCGCAACTGTGAGTAGCGAGTCCGCATCCGATCCACGCCACTGGCCACGCCGCCCACTCGCGGCCGCCGGGAAGGCCCGCTGCGGATGACGACCTGCCAGCCAGGAGACCTGCCGGGACGTTTCGTTCGTGCCAGCCAACATCGGGCGGGGTGTACCGATGCCGTAGCTCGCCGCTCGCGCGCATTCGCGCGGAACGGCCGGCTCGGGCCGTCGCGCGACGCCTGATCCGGAGCGCCGTTGAATCCTTCCGCCGCCGTTTTTTCATCCGACGCCGCCCGCGCCGCGAGCGCGTGCCCGGGGCTCGTGCGCATCGTCGCCGCGCGCGACGGCGGCCTGTGCCGGATCAAGCTGCCGGGCGGCGCGCTCGCCGCCGCGCAGGCGCGCGCGGTCGCGGCCGTCGCGCGTGCGTTCGGCTCGGGCGTGATCGAAGCGACCAATCGCGCGAACCTGCAATTGCGCGGCGTGACGGCCGGCAGCGAGGCGCACGTCAGCCGCGCCCTGATCGATGCGGGGCTCGGACCGCTGACGGAAGGCTTGCCGGCGGCGTCGCTCGACGCATGCGTCGCCGCGCGCGACGACGTGCGCAACCTGATGCTGAGCCCGACGGCCGGCCGCGATCCGCACGCGCTCGTCGACGGCGCCGCGCTCGCGGCCCGCCTCCTCGACATGCTGCAGACGGAGCCATGCTGCGCCGCGCTGTCGCCGAAATTCTCCGTGCTGCTCGACGGCGGCGAGCGGCTCGCCGCGCTCGATCATCCGCACGACATCTGGCTGTCCGCGCTGCGCGACGCGCGAGGCGACACGTGGCTCGCGATCGGCCTGGCCGGCTGCCCGCCCGTCGAGGGCGAGCCGGCCGCGCCGCATGCCGGCGCGCTCGCCGCCGTCGCGCCGGCGCAGGCGGTCGAATGCGTGCGCGCGCTCGTGACGAGTTTCGTCGAGCGCGCGCCGGCCGGCGCGACGCGCATGCGCGATCTGCTCGCGACATGCACGCCCGATGCATTCCTTTCGCATGCCGAAGCACGGCTGCCGTTCGCACTGCGGCGCGGCGCGGATCTCGCCGGCTGGCGGCGCGCGCGCGGCGATACGGCGCTGCGTTTCGGCATCCGGCCCGAGCGGGACCCGGCGCGCTGCGTCGTCGGCGCGCAGCCGCCGCTCGGCCGGCTCGACGCCGCGACGCTCGAAGCGCTCGCCGCGCTCGCCGATACGCACGGCGACGGCACGCTGCGGATCACGCCTTGGCAAGGCGTGATGCTGCCGGGCGTCGCGCGCGATGCCGCGCGCGATGTCCTCGCGCGCGTCGCCGCGCTCGGCTTCGTGTGCGATGCGTCGGCGCCGCTCGCGCACGTCGTCGCATGCGCGGGCTCGACGGGCTGCGCGCGTTCGCCCGCCGACACGAAAGCCGACGCGCGCGCGCTCGCCGCGCAACTTGCCGCACCCATCGACGTGCACTTGAGCGGCTGCGCGCGCTCGTGCGCATTGCCGCACGCGGCCGCGCACACGCTCGTCGCGACCGCGGCGGGCCGCTACGACCTTTATCGGCGCGACGGCGCGACGGGCTTCGGCCACGCCGTCGCGCGCCAACTGACGATCGACCAGGCCGCCGCCGCGCTCTCGCGCGACACGCGGCCCATTCAGGATGACATTGATGCTTGACTACCTTCGCGACGGCGACGCGATCTACCGCGAATCGTTCGCGACGATCCGTGCGGAAGCCGATCTGACGAACGTGCCGCCCGACCTCGAAAAACTCGCTGTGCGCGTGATCCATGCGTGCGGGATGGTCGACATCGTTCGCGACCTGCGGTTTTCCGAGGGCGCGGGCGCGGCGGGCCGCGCGGCGCTGAAAGCCGGCGCGCCGATCCTCTGTGACGCACGGATGGTCGCCGAAGGCGTCACGCGCGCGCGGCTGCCCGCCGCGAACCCCGTGCTCTGCACGCTCGGCGAGCCCGGCGTGCCGCAGCTCGCGCGCGAGATCGGCAATACGCGCTCGGCGGCGGCGCTCGAGCTGTGGCGTCCGCACCTCGCGGGCAGCGTCGTCGCGATCGGCAACGCGCCGACCGCGCTCTTCCATCTGCTCGACATGATCGACGCGGGCGCGCCCCGCCCCGCGCTGATCCTCGGCTTTCCGGTCGGCTTCGTCGGCGCGGCCGAATCGAAGGCGCTCCTCGCGGCCGACAGCCGCGGCGTGCCGTTCGTCGCGATCGCCGGCCGCCGCGGCGGCAGCGCGATGGCCGCCGCCGCCGTCAACGCGCTCGCTTCGGAGGCCGAATGACGCGCAAGACCGGCCGCCTCTACGGGCTCGGCGTCGGGCCGGGCGACCCCGAGCTCCTGACGCTGAAGGCGCTGCGCGTGCTGCAGGCGGCGCCCGTCGTCGCGTATTTCGTCGCGAAGGGCAAGAAAGGCAACGCGTTCAGCATCGTCGAAGCGCATCTGAGCGACGCGCAGACGCACATGCCGCTCGTCTACCCGGTGACGACCGAAGCGCTGCCGCCGCCGCTCTGCTACGAAGCCGTGATCGCGGACTTCTACGACACGGCCGCCGAACACGTCGCCGCACATCTCGACGCGGGCCGCGACGTCGCGGTGATCTGCGAAGGCGATCCGTTCTTCTACGGCTCGTACATGTACCTGCACGACCGGCTCGCGCCGCGCTACGACGCGCAAGTCGTGCCGGGCGTGTGCTCGATGCTGGGCGGCGCGGCGGTGCTCGGCGTGCCGCTCGTCTACCGGAATCAGAGCCTCTCGGTGCTGTCCGGCGTGCTGCCCGAGGACGAGCTGCGCGCGCGTCTCGCGAAGGCCGATGCGGCCGTCGTGATGAAGCTCGGCCGCAACTTCGACAAGGTGCGCCGCGTGCTCGACGAGCTCGGGCTCGCGCACCGCGCGCACTACATCGAGCGCGCGACGATGCAGGCGCAGCGAATCGTGCCGCTCGCGGAAGTCGATCCGATGGCGTCGCCGTATTTTTCGTTGCTCGTCGTGCCGGGGGAAAAATGGCAAGGATGACGACCGCGCCCTCGATCGTGATACTCGGACCCGGCGCGCTCGCAACCGCGCGCCGGATCCAGGCGCGCTACGACGGCGCGCACGTGCATGCGCTCGCGGGTCGCGCCGATGCGGATGTTTCGTTCACCGAACTCGGCCCGCATCTGCGCGAGCTGTACGCGCGCGGCGCGCCGATCGTCGCGCTCTTCGCGGCCGGCATCGTGATCCGTTGCGTCGCGCCGTGCCTCGCCGACAAGGGCGCGGAGCCGCCGGTGCTCGCGGTCGCCGAGGACGGCAGCGCGGTCGTGCCGCTGTTGGGCGGGCTCGCGGGCGCGAACGTGCTCGCGCGCGAAATCGCCGATGCGCTCGGCGTCACGGCCGCGATCACGACGAGCGGCGAGCTGCGCTTCGGCGCATGCGTGCTGAATCCGCCCGAGGGCTACGCGCTCGCCGATCTCGACGCGGGCAAGCGCTTCGTGTCCGATCTGCTTGCGGGCGAAAGCACGCGGATCGAAGGCAATGCACGGTGGCTCGACGACGTCGCGCTGCCGCGCGACGCGCACGCGGCGCGCGCGATCCGCGTCACGCCTTACGCGTCGCGCGGCGATGCGCACGCATTGCTGATTCATCCGCGAAGCGTCATCGTTGCGTTCGGCGATGAAGAGCGCGTCGACGATCGCGCGCGGAATGCTTCGGATCACGATGCAATCGCGAACCGGAACTCGAGCGAAGAGGCGAACGCAGGCGGAAACGGCGCCACGCCGAACCTGCCGCCGCTCGCCGCGCGCATCGCCGCCCGGCTCGCCGCGCACGATCTCGCGCCGCTCGCGCTCGCGGCCGTCGTCGCGCCGGCGCGTCGCATCGCCGATCACGCGCTGACCGAAGCGGCGCGCGCGCTGCGCGTGCCGCTGCGTTTCGTCGATACCGACGCACATGACGCGTCCGGCGTGCTCGACGCCGCGATCCCCGCCACGCTCGCGCGGCGCGTCGGCACGAAGCACGCGGAGGCGACGCCGCACGATCTCGCGATCGCCGTTTCCGATTCGCCCGTCGATCCCGTCACGCTCGGCGCGACGCGCGGCCGCCTGACGGTGCTCGGCCTCGGTCCCGGCCGCGCCGACCTGATGACGCCTGCCGCGCGCGCGGCGCTCGCCGACGCGACCGACATTGTCGGCTACGCGACCTACGTGAACATGGCGGGCCAGTTCCGCGCGGACCAAGCGCTGCACGTCTCCGACAATCGCGAAGAATTGCAGCGCGCGCGTCACGCGTTCGAGCTCGCGGCGCAAGGCCGGCGCGTCGCGGTCGTGTCGTCGGGCGATCCTGGCGTGTTCGCGATGGCGGCGGCCGTGCTCGAAGCGCTCGACGGCTCCGACGACGCGCGCTGGGCGGCCGTCGAGCTCGACGTCGTGCCCGGCGTGTCGGCCGCGCTCGCGACGGCCGCCGAAGCGGGCGCGCCGCTCGGCCACGACTTCTGCATGATCTCGCTGTCCGACAACCTGAAGCCGTGGGCGATCATCGAAAAGCGCATCGATCACGCAGCGGCCGCCGATCTCGCGCTCGCGTTCTACAACCCGGTGTCGCGCGCGCGGCCCGTGCAGTTCGATCGCGCGCTCGACGTCGTGCGCCGGCACCGCACGCCGGACACGATCGTCGTGCTCGGCCGCGACATCGGCCGCCCCGGCGCTGCGCTCGTCACGACGACGCTCGGCGCGCTGTTCGCGCAGCAGGTCGACATGCGCACGATGGTGATCGTCGGCTCGTCGACGACACGCCGCGTCGTTCGCGACGGCGCGCGCGAATGGGTATACACACCGCGCTGGTATCGCTGATCTCGAAGTGAAGCGAAACGAAGCGAAACGAAGCGATGCGCGACGTGCAATGCGCCGCGCATCGCGTTTCGCTTCGCGCACGTCGGACCGTGCGTGAACTGCACGCGTCTCGCGCTGCGGCCGCATCCTTGCGATCAATGCGCGCGATCGTTTCGGATCGCAAATCGAATCACGCATCGAACCTAGAATCCGAATAATAAAAAGAACGACTCACGATTCCATAATGCGAGCGATTCCTCCATGATGTGCATGCCGAAACGTCGACCGCCCATCGAGCGCGGCGACGCAACGGTGATATGCAGGCCAGCATATCCACCCATCAACATGGAGAGAACAATGAACTTCAGCATGTTGTCCCGCTTCGTCCCGCGCGCGATCGCGGCGGGCTGTCTGTTGGCGGCGGCGGGCGCGTCGCAGGCGGCTGGCGCCTACGCGCCGTACGTCGACGTGACGCTCTATCCGACGCCGCTCGTCGACCAGATCGGCGTGCAGCAAGGCATTCAGCAATTCATGCTCGCGTTCGTCGTGTCGGGCGGCAACCAGTGCGCGCCGTCGTGGGGCGGCGTGCAGCCGATCGGCAACGGCGCGACGGGCGATCTGCTCAACACGATCGCGACGTCGGTGACGAACTATCGCGCGAAAGGCGGCGACGTCGCGGTGTCGTTCGGCGGCGCGGCCGGGCTGCCGCTGATGCAGGCGTGCTCGAGCGTGGCCGCGCTGAAGGGCGCGTATCAAACCGTGATCGACACGTACAGCCTCACGCATGTCGACTTCGACATCGAAGGCGCGTCGCAGCAGGATTCGGCGGCCGTCACGCGCAACTTCCAGGCGGTCGCGCAACTGCAGGCCGACTACGCGGCGAAGGGCAAGCCGCTGCACGTGACGCTGACGCTGCCGGCCATGCCGACGGGTCTGGTTCAGGACGGCCTGAACGTGCTGAACGCGGCGCTCGCGAACAACGTGACGCTCGACGCGGTGAACATCATGACGATGGATTACGGCCCCGCCGGCATCGACATGGGCGCGGCCGCGATCAGCGCCGCGCAGGGACTCTATTCGCAGCTCGACACCGCGTACAAGTCGGTCGGCAAGCCGCAGACCGACGCGCAGCTCAAGCAGCTCGTCGGCGTCACGCCGATGATCGGCGTGAACGACGTGCAAGGCGAAACGTTCACGCTCGCGAACGCGCAGAGCGTGCAGACAACGGCTGCGAACAACAACTACGGCTTCGTCGGCATCTGGTCGATCACGCGCGACAAGGCGTGCGACGGCGGCTCGCAGTACGCGTCGCCGATCTGCTCGGGCGTCGCGCAGCAGCCATACGCGTTTTCGTCGATCTTCAAGCAGCTGGGCGGCCATTGGGGCTCGGGCGTGACGCAGGACCCGAACTACGGCGGCGGCTCGGACGGCGGCGGCAAGCCGCAGCCGGGCGCGCCGTGGTCGGCGACGCAGGTCTACACGGCGGGCGCGACGGTCACGTACCAGGGCACGACCTATCAGGCCCAATGGTGGACGCAAGGCGACATTCCGGGCCAGTCGTCGGTGTGGAAGCCGGTCGGCGGCAATGCGCCGGCGTGGTCGTCGACGACTGCGTATCCGGCCGGCGCGTGCGTGATGTACCAGGGCGCGAAGTACTGCGCGAAATGGTGGACGCAGGGCGACACGCCGAGCGCGGGCGGACCGTGGGCGAAGGCCTGACGGCGGCGGCCGGGCCGCGCAGCGACGCGCGGTAGCCGGCCGTCGCGCGGGATCGGCGCTCGTGCGGGCCAGTCCCGCCTGCCTGGCGATGCGCGTCGCCGGGCAGGATTTCGACGCGGATTCGCGTGACCGATGTGCGATGTGACGCGTAAGACGTTCGATGCGCGCGCGGACCGCATCGCATGGCGAGAATTCACCGGCATCCCCCAAGCCCCGTTCCTTGTCGGCTGAGCGATGCCCTCTCATGCCAAGGCTTTCGCACACGATCGCCAACATGACAGCGCATGAAAAAACGCGCGCATGCGGCTCAGCGCGGAAATCGCACGGTTGTCCGCCGTCGCGGAGGAGATGCTCGCCGAAAAACACGGATCATCCCAACCCCGTTCCTGCCGCGGCACCGGCTTTACTCAACCCACTGGAGTCTATCTTGTCCGAGCTTTCCGCCACGATTGCCGCGATGCGCCCGTTCATTGCCGCCCGGGACTTCGAACTGAGCAAACGCTTTTATCTCGACCTCGGGTTCACGTTGTCGAACGACAGCCAGGATGCCGCCGTCCTGACCTTCGGATCGCACAGCATCCTGTTGCAGAACTATTACGAAGTCAACTGGGCGGAAAATACCATGCTGCAGATCGTCGTCACCGATCTCGACATCTGGTGGCAACACATCGTGTCGCTGAAACTCGACGATACCTACGCGGTAAAAGCGCCGATCGCGCCGAAGGTGCAGCCCTGGGGGCTTCGGGTCGCGTACGTATACGATCCGTCCGGCGTCCTGTGGCATTTCGCCGAGTCCAAATCCGCCTGATCGTCGGGCCAACGGAAATGCCGCATGCCGGCGGCCGCCGCCGAGCGCGGCCGCGATCTGCGCGGGACGCGGCGCCGAATAATAGCCGCCGCCGCGCACTTCGCACAGATGGCCGCGATTGACGAGCGTGCGCGCTAGCGCGAGGCAGCTCGACATCGCGGCGCGTCGAGCCGCTGCGCGAGTTTGGTCAGCGACAGCGGGCGCCTCGCGGCGGCGAACACCTCGAACAGATCGAGCGTGCGGGAAACGAGCTTGACGTCCATATCAGGCAGAAAAAATGGTCGGCCGCGCGCGTCGGCGCACCGCATCGGCGCGCGGCGGCGGCATTCGATGTCAATACGGCTTCGGCAGGCCGCCGAGCACTTTCTCCGCGATGAAGCGCAGGATCATCTGCGGACTGACGGGCGCGCCCCGCGGAATCACGCATTCGCGCAGATGGCACTCGACGCGGTACCCCTTCGCTTGACACATGCCGCCGAGGGTCGCCATCGCGGCCTGACGCGCGCTCGAGCTCGAACGTCTCGCGCAGGAGTGCGGCGCGTCGAATGTCATCGACGCGCTCGGCTGTGCGAGCTCCGGCGGCTTGCTCGCGATCTTGCTGTTGCGCCGGACGTTTGGCGATTCGCCCGAGCCCGGCCTCGCAAACGCCGGCCGCCGACGCGATGCGTCGCGCGGCGACACGCGTCGCCGCGCCAAACGTCGGCGACAGTTGCATGACGTCGACGGCCGTGTCATGCCGCTTGCTGCCGCACATGCTTCGCAGCGGAAAAGGAGCGTTTACGCCGCGTGCAACGCCGCGATCCGCGCGTGCAGCCATTGGCGCAACGCGTCGATCTCTTCGATGCACACCGAATGCGGCATCGGATACGCGTGCCAGTCGACGCTCGCGCCCTTCTCGCGCGCAAAGTCGCGCGCGGCCTCGCCGAGCGCAATCGGCAGGATGTCGTCGTCGGTGCCGTGCGCGGCGAAGATCGGCGTCGCGCGATTTGCATCGGCGAGCCGCTCGTCGATGAAGCGCGGCGACGGAACGTAGCCGGACAGCACGATCAGGCCCGCGAGCGCGTCCCGATGCGTGAGCCCCGCCGTGTAGGTCATCGCGCCGCCCTGCGAGAAGCCCGCGACGAAGATTCGTGACGTCGGAATGCCGCGCCGGTTCTGTTCGTCGATCAGGCGGCGCACGGTCGCGCACGATGCGGCGATCCCCGCTTCGTCGACCTGCCGGTTCACACCCTCGAACGACAGGATGTCGTACCATGCGCGCATCACGCAGCCGTTGTTCGCGGTGACCGCGATCTCGGGCGCGTTCGGGAACACGAAGCGCACGGCCGGGTCGTTCGCGATCCGCAGCTCGGGGACGAGCGGCACGAAGTCGTTCGCGTCGGCGCCGAGGCCGTGCATCAGGATCACCGCGAACGCGGGGTTGGGGCCGGTTTCGATTTCGATCGTCGGCTGGTCGTCGAGCATGCTGAGGCTCCGCGAGATGAAATGGATGGGAAAAAGCGCGTCGATGATCGCATATCGCTGCGGCAATCGACTGCCGTGCGCGGTATGGACGGCCGGCGCCGCGATCGCCCGAGCGTCACGCGACCCCGCACGCGAGCTCGTCGGGCGTGACGAGCGTCGCGCCCCACGCGTGCGGGAGCCGCTCGCAGCGACCGAGCCTCACGGCCGCGTCGTCGAAGTCGACGACGACGATCCGGTCGGCGAGCGCCGGCCGCGCGGGCGCTTCGGCCGTGCGCCCGTCCGACAGCAGCCATACCCAGCGCTGCTGCTGCGGGCGCCGGCGCGCCGCGCGCGCGAGCAGCCGCGCCGCGGCGTCGATTCCATGCGCGAGCGGCGTGCCGCCGCCTCCGCCGACGGGCGCGAGCCAGCGCTCGTTCCACCAGCGCGGCACGGCCGGACCGAAGCGCACGTCGGCCGAGCCGCCGCCGAAGCAGACGAGCGCCGCATCGGCGCGCTCGCGCGCGATGCGATCGAAGCGCGCGACGACAAGCCCCTTCGCGCGTGCGAGCCGCCCGGCCGTCAGCATCGACGCCGAGCAGTCGAGCACGAAGCAATGCAGCGCGCCGGGCGCACCGGTCTGCGGCCGGTAGCGCAGATGATCGGCGCGCAGTGCGCCGCCGCGCTTCGCCGCGAGCGTCGCTCGCCAAGCGACGCGCGTGCCGGGTCGGCCCCGAGCGTCGCTCGCGTCGTCCGCGCGCATGCCTCGTTCGAGCCATCGAAGTCCGCTGTCCGGCGCGTTCGCGGCGGCAGCGGCGGCATCCGTCCGATGGCTCAGCGTTTTTTTAGCGGCAGCGGAATCACGCGTTTGACGGGCGTCATGCCAGCAGGCTCGGGCGGCAGATAGCCCCAGTCGCTGTCGTCAGTCTGCGGGGGGCGGCCGCTTTCGTGCGCCGCGTCGCGATTGCCGGCTGCGTGCCGCGCCGTGCCGGATGCCGCGGGCGATCGCTCGCGCGGCGAACCGGCCCCGCTTGCGCGCCGCATGTCGTCGGCGTGAGCGTCAGCCGCGGCGTCGAGCCGCGCCGAATCGATCGCGCCGTCGTTTTCGCCGGCGTGCGCGGACTCGCGCCGCCCGGCCTGCGCGCCCGCCTCGGCATCGGGCCGCGTGCGCCGATGGCGCAGCGCGTCGGCGGCGACGCGCTCGACGTGCGCCGCATCGACGATCGTCGCCCCTTCGAGCGCCGCCAGCGCCCGCGCCGCGCGCAGCATCACGAGGTCGCCGCGCAAGCCGTCGACTTGCGCGCCGATGCAAAGCGCGGAGACGCGCGCGTGTGCGGCGTCGTCGAACGCGAGCGCCGGCAGCGCGGCGCGCGCCGTGCGAATTTGCGCGACGAGCGCCGCCTGCGCGTCGCGATACTGCGCGCGGAACGCATGCGGGTCGAGATCGAACGCGAGCCGCGCCTTGACGATCCGTTGCCGCGTCGCCGCGTCGTAGCAGTTCGCGAGCTCGACCATCAATCCGAAGCGGTCGAGCAGTTGCGGCCGCAGCTCGCCCTCCTCCGGATTCATCGTGCCGACGAGCGCGAAGCGCGCCGCGTGGCTGTGCGAGATGCCGTCGCGCTCGACGGTGTTGACGCCGCTTGCGGCCGCGTCGAGCAGCGCGTCGACGAGCGCGTCCGGCAGCAGGTTGATCTCGTCGACGTACAGCACGCCGAGATGCGCGCGCGCGATGAGGCCGGGCGAGAAGCGCACGGCGTTGTCGGCGAGCGCGCTCGCGAGATCGAGCGAGCCCGTCACCTGCTCGTCGGTCGCCGACAGCGGCAGCGTGACGAAGCGCCCTTCGGGCAGCAGTTCGGCGAGCGCGCGCGCGGCAGTCGACTTCGCGGTGCCGCGCGGGCCGCTGACGAGCACGCCGCCCAGGCCCGGATCGACGGCAACGAGCAGCAGCGCGCGTTGCAGTGCGTCCTGGCCGATCAGCGCGGCAAATGGATACGCGGCCGGCAGCGCGCGGGCGTCGGATGCGGCGCCGCTCGGCGTGTGCGCTTCGTTCGTTTTGTTCACGTGGCTTCCGATGGAGATGAAAGTGGCATCGCTTGCGTCATGCGCGGCGTTCGGTTATCGCCCGGTCGCTCATCGCCGCGCCCCTTCGAGACGCTGTTCGCTCGCGAGCAGATAGCCTTCGATCGCGTCGCGGTGCGCGCCCGGCTCCTGCCACAAGCCGCGCTGCATCGCCTCGACGAGCCGCTCGCAGATCCCGTGCAGCGCGTGCGGATTGTGCCGCTCGAGGAACGCGCGGGTGTCGGAGTCGTGCAGGTACGCGTCGGCGACGAGCGCATATTGGTGATCGGCGATCACGCGCGCGGTCGCGTCGTAGCCGTACAGATAGTCGACGGTCGCCGCGATCTCCGCCGCGCCCTTGTAGCCGTGCCGCTTCACGCCGTCGATCCATTTCGGATTGACGACCCGCGAGCGGATCACGCGCGCGATCTCCTCGCGCAGCGTGTTCATCCGTGGCGCGGCCGGGTTGCTGTGGTCGCCGTGATAAAGACTCGGCTGCCGGCCCGACGCATGGCGGACCGCGGCCGCCATGCCGCCGTGGAACTGGTAGTAGTCGTTCGAATCGAGGATGTCGTGCTCGCGGTTGTCCTGGTTCTGCACGACGGCGTTGATCGTCGCGAGGCGCGCGCCGAACGCGTCGTGCGCGGCTTCGCCCGCGCTGTTCTGCGCGTACGCGTAGCCGCCCCAGGTCCGGTACGCATCCGCGAGGTCGGCGTCGGTCTGCCAGTGGCGGCCGTCGATCAGCGCCTGCAGCCCCGCGCCGTAGCCGCCCGGCCGTGCGCCGAACACGCGCCAGCCCGCGCGCCGGCGCGCTTCGCCGGCGGGCACGCCGCGCGCGACGAGTGCGTCCGTCTCGCGCCGCACGCGCGCGCGGACGGGATTCAGGTGCTCGGGCTCGTCGAGCTCGGCGACCGCCTGCACTGCCGCGTCGAACAGATGCATCACGTTCGCGAACGCGTCGCGGAAGAAGCCCGACACGCGCAGCGTCACGTCGATCCGCGGCCGGTCGAAGATCTCGATCGGCAGGATCTCGAAATCGGTCACGCGGTGGCTGCCGGACGCCCATTTCGGCCGCACGCCGAGGAGCGCGAGCGCTTGCGCGACGTCGTCGCCGCCCGTGCGCATCGTCGCCGTCCCCCAGACCGACAGGCCGACCGCGCGCGGGTAGTCGCCGTGCTCCTGCAGATGGCGCTCGATCAACTGCTGCGCCGATTTGAGGCCGATCGTCCACGCGGCCTGCGTCGGCACCGCGCGCGTGTCGACCGAATAGAAGTTGCGGCCCGTCGGCAGCACATCCGGCCGGCCGCGCGACGGCGAGCCGCTCGGCCCCGGCGGCACGAAGCGGCCTTCGAGGCCGCGCCGCAATTGGCGCAGCTCTTCGTCGCCGCACGCGTCGAGGCGCGGCAGCACGTCGCGCGCGATGCGCTCGAGCACCGCGTGTGCGTGCGGCCAGTGCGCGGCGACGGATGCAGGATCGACGCAGTCCGATGCGTTCGGCCGCGACGCATCCTTTGGCGTCTCCGCTTCGCGTGCCGTGTCGCGTGGGACACCCGCGGCACACGCGAGGCTTCCGGTGAAACCGTCATGTGCCGCGTGTGCGGACGGCCACGGCTCGGCGCGCGATTCGACGCTTGTCGGCGCTTCGCCGTCCGCCGCCGTCGGGCGCTCCGCCGCGTGATCGGGCAATGCGCCGTCGCCGCCTTCCCCGCACACCTGCTCGATCAATCGGCCCGCGAGCAGCTCGAGCCGCTCGCGCGTGTCGCCCGCATGCCGCCACGGCGCGTCGCTGACCGCGCAGAGCGCGTCGGGCCGCGGCCCCGTCCACGGCGCGGCCCAGTCGGACGCGAGCGGATCGAAATCGTCGCCGAGCGCGAGATCGCGCGCGAGCGCGCCGATCAGCCCCGCGTGCCCGCCGCGTCCGTCGCCCGCCGGAAAGCGCGCGAGCGCGACGAGCGTGTCGCGCCGCTGCCGGCCGCGCGGCGAGCTGCCGAACGTGTGCAGCCCGTCGCGGATCTGCGCCTCCTTCAGCTCGCAGAGCCACGCGTCGACGCGCGTGAGCAGCGCATCCTCGGCGTCGCGGCCGTCGGGCCGCGCGATGCTCAGCTCCTCGTGCAGCCGGTGCTCGACGATCGTCGCGAGGATCGTCTCGCGCAGCACCTTCGCGCGCCGCGCGTCGACCATCAGCGCGTCGTAGTATTCGTCGACCTGCCGCTCGAGGTCCTGCAGCGGCCCGTAGTTTTCGGCGCGCGTGAGGGGCGGCATCAGGTGGTCGACGATCACCGCCTGTGCGCGCCGCTTCGCCTGGCAGCCCTCGCCCGGATCGTTGACGATGAACGGGTACAGGTGCGGCATCGGCCCGAGGATCAGGTCCGGCCAGCACGCGTCCGACAGCGCGACGCTCTTGCCCGGCAGCCATTCGAGATTGCCGTGCTTGCCGACGTGGACGATCGCGTCGATGCCGAATGCGTCGCGCAGCCAGAAGTAGAACGCGAGATACGCGTGCGGCGGCACGAGATCGGCGTCGTGATAGTTCGCGTAGTCGTCGTCGCCGCGCGAGCGCGACGGCTGCACGCCGACGAACACGTGGCCCGCACGCCAGCCGGCGATCGTAAAGCGCCGCTGCCGCAGCGTCGGGTCCGCTTTGGGCGGCCCCCAGCGCTCGTTCAGCGCGCTGCGCACCGCGTCCGGCAATTGCGCGAAGCGGCGTAGATAATCGTCGAGCGGATAGCTCTGGAACGCCGGACGCAGCGCGCGCGTCGACGGATCGTTCGTCACGCCTTCGCTGATCCTCGCGAGCAGCGCGTCGCCGTCTTCGGGCAGCTCGGCCACGCGATAGCCCGCGTCGCGCAGCATCGCGAGCACCGCGAGCGCCGACGCCGGCGTATCGAGCCCGACGCCGTTGCCGATCCGCCCTTCGCTCGCCGGATAGTTCGCGAGCACGAGCGCGACGCGCTTCTCGGCATTGTCGAGCGTGCGCAGCCGGCACCAGCGGCGGCTCAGCTCGGCGACGAACGCGATCCGCTCGTCGTCCGGCTGGTAGCGGACGACGTCGACCTCGGTGTGCGGGCAGCGGTACGCGAGCCCCTTGAAGCTCACCGCGCGCGTGACGATCCGGCCGTCGACTTCCGGCAGCGCGACGTGCATCGCGATGTCGCGCGCGTTGAGGCCGTGCGGATCGGCGAGCCAGGCGTCGCGGTTGCCGCCCGACAGAATCACCTGCAGCACCGGCGCGTCGCCCGCGAGCACCTCCGGCTCGCAAGCGCCCGGCGCGCCCGCGGCGAACGCGGTCGTGTTCAGCACGAGGGCGACATTCGCATCGGCGCACAGCGTGTCGACGACCGCGCGGCTCATCGCGTCCTTGAGCGACGTCACCGCGATCGGCAGCGCATTGAGCCCGACGCGCGCGAGCGCGTCGGCGAGCGCGTCGAACACCGCGGTGTTCGCGGCCTGCCAGTGCGCCTTGTAGAACAGGATCGCGACGACGCTCGCGTTCTCGCGCCAGCGCGCGCGCCAGTCGTCGAGACTCGGGCTCGCGTGCGCCGGATGATAGAGCGCGGCGGCGGGCAGCGGACGCGGCGGCTCGGGCTCGTCGCCGACGCCGAGCGCGTGATGCGCGATGCTGCGCAGCAGCCTCTCGGCGTTCGCGGGCCCGCCCTCGCGCAGATAGCGCCACCAAAGCCGGCACAGCCCGGGCGCGACGGTGCTCTTCGCGATCAGGTTCGGATCTTCCTGCAAGTCGCCCGAGAACATCGCGAGCCTTTGGCCCGCGCGATCCGCGAGCGCGATCGCCTGCTCGATCCCGTACGGCCAGTACGCCTCGCCGCCGAGATGGTCGATCACGACGACGCGCGCGTGGCGCAGCACGTCGTCGACGTAGAAATCGACCGACGCCGGCTGCCGCAGGAACGTCACGTTCGCGAGCCGCACGCTCGGAAAGCCGTCGCCCAACGTCGGCACGACGCTCGCGAGCAGCGACAGCGTCGTGTCGGCCGAGCTCAGGATGACGATGTCGGCCGGACGCTGGTCGATGCGGACGACGCCCGCCGTATCGTCGACGAAGCCGCCCGGCGTCGTGCGCAACAGATGCATCGCTCTATGCCGCCTTTCGCAACGTCACGCGGCCTGCGCGCGGGCCGCGAGCGCCGCGTCGAACGCGCGCTGCAGCACGGCCGCGTCGAGGGCCTCGCCGATCAGCACGAAGCGGCTCACGTCCGCCTCGCCGTCGCGCCAGCGGCGGTCGAAATAGCTGTCGAAGCGCCGCCCGACGCCTTGGACGACGAGCCGCATCGGCGCGTCCGGCAGTGCGGCGAAGCCCTTCACGCGATAGATCGCGTGCGCCTCGACGAGCGCCGCGAGCGCGTCGAGCGCGGCCTCGCGCGAGCCCACGCGCGCCTCGACGACGACCGAATCGAACTCGTCGTGGTGATGATCGGAATCGTCGGCCGAGCCGTGATGATCGTGGCGCAGGTGGATCGTCTCCTCGGATGCGGCGTTCAGGCCGAGCAGCGCCGCGAGATCGAGCTCGCCGCGCCGCGCGCGCACGATCTTCACCTGCTGCGGAATCTCTTCGCGGATCGCCGTCTCGACGCGCGCGAGCGCGCCGTCGTCGAGCAGATCGGTCTTGTTGACGATCACGAGGTCGGCGGACGCAAGCTGATCGGCGAACAGCTCGTGCAGCGGCGATTCGTGATCGAGGTTCGGGTCGGCGCGGCGCTGCGCGTCGACGGCGACCGGATTCTCGGCGAACTGGCCGAGCGCCGTGGCCGGCCCGTCGACGACGGTCAGCACCGCATCGACCGTGAAGCTGTTCTTGATCGACGGCCAGTTGAACGCCTGCACGAGCGGCTTCGGCAGCGCGAGGCCGGACGTCTCGATCAGCACGTGGTCGATGTCCGCGCGGCGCTCGACGAGCTTTTCCATCACCGGATAGAACGCTTCCTGCACGGTGCAGCACAGGCACCCGTTCGCCAGCTCGTAGAGCTGGCCGTCGGCTTCGCGGCCCGCGTCGTCGCAGCCGATCCCGCAGCCCTTGAGGATCTCGCCGTCGATGCCGAGCTCGCCGAACTCGTTGACGATCACGACGATCCGGCGGCCGCCCGCGTTCTGGATGATGTGGCGCAAGAGCGTCGTCTTGCCGCTGCCGAGGAAGCCTGTGACGATCGTCACGGGGATTTTGCGCATTTGCATGGGTATTCCGTTGGTCGGTGTCGGGTCAATGGGGAAGCGGTCGCGGATGCGCGCGGCTCACGCGGAGATCGTCACGTCGATGTCGTCGTAGCGCTTGATCCGGTAGATGAGCGCCGACACGGCCCAGCTCGCGACGAACAGGCCGATCACGAAATAGCCGAGGATGCCGAAATGCTCGGCCGCCATCGCGGCGAAGTCCCACAGGCCGCCCTTGAGCGCGAGCTTGTCGCCGATCAGCGCGAGCGCCTCGATTCCGCCGATCACGACGGCGACGAGCACCGACACGAACGTGATCGTCATGTTGTAGTAGATCTTGCGGATCGGCCGCACGAACGCCCAGCGGTACGCGCCCATCATCATGATGCCGTCCGTCGTGTCGACGAGCGTCATCCCCGCGGTGAAGAGGATCGGCAGCGCCATCACGGACCAGAACGACAGGCCGCCGTGCGCCTGCGTGGCCGAGATGCCGAACAGCGCGATCTCGGTCGCGGTGTCGAAGCCCAGGCCGAACAGAAAGCCGATCGGATACAGATGCCAGCTGCGCGACACGATCGCGAACAGCGGCCGGAAGATCCGCGCGAAGAAACCGCGCTGGTTGAGCAGGATGTCGAGATCCTGCTCGACGAGCGGCTCGCCGCGCCGCACCGCGCGGAACGTCCGGTATACGGAGATCAGGATCAGCAGGTTCGCGAACGCGAGCACGAGCAGGAAGAACGCCGACACGCTCGTGCCGATCACGCCGCCCCACGCCTTCATCCCTTCGAAGCGCGCGGCGAGCGTCGCCGCCGTCAGCGCGACCGCGACCGTCATCAGGATCACGACCGTCGAATGGCCGAGCGAGAAGAAGAGCCCCGCGCCGAGCGGATTCTTGCGCTCGTGCATCAGCTTGCGCGTGACGTTGTCGATCGCGGCGATGTGGTCGGCGTCGACCGCGTGGCGCAGCCCGAACGTGTACGCGAGCAGCGCGGTGCCGAGCAGCACCGGCTGGCCGTGGAACGCGGCGAACGCCCAGATCCATGCGCCGACGTTGAATGCGATCAGCAGCGCGTAGATGCCGACGATCTTCCCGCGCAGCTCGGCGGGACTGTCGTTGAAGAGGCGGAGAAACGATTTGAGCATGGCGCTCCCTTTGCGAACGGTCGACAAACAAGAAGAATGCCAACACGCGCGACATCGCGCGCGATGCGCATGCTGCCCGCCCGGCCCGTCGTTCACCCATGCACACGGCGCGCCGGCGCGCGCTCACGGCATGCGCGCGACGCGGGCCGAAGCACGCGGCATCGGACGGGGACGAGCCACACAGCGGCGGCAAGCGACGCGATGAAGCCGTGGACGACACGCCGCATCCCCGCGGCGCTGAACCCCGGGACCGCTCGCTGTCGCGCGGCGCATGCGCTCGATCGGCGAACAGACCCTGCGTCTCGGCCGGTATCCGGGCTGACGAAAACGCCGCTTCACCTTCCCGGACACAATGCGTCCAGTGGTTGGCCGCGCATGCCGGCGGGCATGCGGAGAAGCCGGCGCCGCATCGCTCGCGCGATGCATTCGCTTACCGTTGCGGGGGCAGCGCAGGTTGGCGGACCGCGACGCGGCGACGCTCCCTGCTTCCCGTTTAACTGCGTGCGACAGAACCCGCACGCGAGCACCAAAACGCGAGCGAGTGTAGGCGCGCGGGCGCAGCGCGTCAAGGCGGACAAAAGGCGGCGCGGGCGCGGCGCGCCCTCCGCATGCCGCCCTCGCGCGGTCGGCGCTGTGCTATCGTATGCGCGCGTTCGGTGCCCGAGCGCGCGATCGCGCGCTCAGTCAAACGGGAAACAGGAAGCGGCCAGCCCGCGCAGCCTGTGCTGTCCTCGCAACGGTACGCCGCCTGCGACGCGCACGCCGCGTTCGCGCATTCCGCCATTGCGCCACTGTCCTCGCCACGGACGGGAAGGCGGCGGGATGGCAAGCGGTCAGCCCGGATACCGGCCGACGCAGGGGGCGAGCCGCGCTCGCCGAACGCCCGGTCCCGCGAGGGACGGAACCGGGCGCGCAACGCATGGCGCACCGGCTGGCAAGCCGGGCGTCGACTGCCGAGACCACATGATTCCATCCGACTCACGCCGCCGAAACCCGCGCGCCCGCCCCTCTCGCGCGGCCGCCCGATGATGCGCGTCGCGCTCGGCATCGGCTGCCGCGCGGGACGGCCCGCCGATGCGATCGAGGCCGCGATCCGCGCCGCGCTCGCGCATCTGCCGCATGCGTCGCTCGCCGACGTCGGCGTCGTCGCGACGCTCGACGCGAAAGCGCACGAGCCAGGCCTCGTCGAATGCTGCGCGCGCCACGGCTGGCCGCTCGCCGCGTTCTCGCGCGACGAGATCGCCGCGCAGATCGCGCGCGCAACGCCGTTTGCGGCCGGCACGCCGCCTTCGGCCGCCGCGCGCGGGCGGTTCGGCGTCGACGGCGTCTGCGAGCCGTGCGCGCTCCTCGCCGCGCCGAACGGCGCGCTCGTCGTGCGCAAGCTCGCGCTCGACGGCGTGACGGCGGCGCTCGCCGGTCCGCTGTGACGCGCGCCGCGCCCCGTCTTCCGATCCACGAACCACACGACTCACAGGACGCCAGTCGATGAAAACCGATTCCGAATCGCATCAACGCATGGCCGAGCGCCGCCGCGCGGGCCACGAGAAGAAACAGGCGGCCGCGACCGTCGAGAAAGGCTTGCTGATCGTCAACACCGGCAACGGCAAGGGCAAGAGCACGGCCGCGTTCGGGATGGCCGTGCGGATGCTCGGCCACGGGATGCGGGTCGGCGTCGTGCAGTTCATCAAGGGCGCGCTGCACACGTCCGAGCGCGATTTCCTCGGCGCGAACGCGCAATGCGACTTCGTCACGATGGGCGACGGCTACACGTGGAACACGCAGAACCGCGACGCCGACGTCGCGACCGCCCGCAAGGGCTGGGACGAGGCGCGCCGGATGATCGAGAGCGGCGACTACCGGATGGTGATCCTCGACGAGCTGAACACGGTGCTCAAATACGAATATCTGCCGCTCGACGAGGTGCTCGCGACGATCGCCGCGCGCGCGCCGATGCTGCACGTCGTCGTGACGGGCCGGCACGCGCCCGACGCGCTCGTCGACGCGGCCGACCTCGTCACCGAGATGCGGATCGTCAAGCATCCGTACAAGGAGCAAGGGGTGAAGGCGCAGCGCGGCGTGGAGTTCTGACGCGATGCCCGCCTGCCCCGCGCTCTTCGTGAGCGCCGCCGCGTCCGGCCAGGGCAAGACGTCGGTGACGGCGGCGCTCGCGCGCCATCACCGGCGGCTCGGCCGCCGCGTGCGCGTGTTCAAGACCGGCCCGGATTTCCTGGACCCGATGCTGCTCGCGCGCGCGAGCGGCGCGAGCGTCTATTCGCTCGATCTCGGGATGGTCGGCGAACGCGGCTGCCGCGCGCTCCTCGCGCGCGCCGCGGCCGAAGCGGACGTGATCCTGATCGAAGGCGTGATGGGGCTCTTCGACGGCACGCCGTCGAGCGCCGATCTCGCGCAGGCGTTTCGCGTGCCGGTCGCCGCGGTGATCTCCGCGCAGTCGATGGCGCAGACCTTCGCCGCGCTCGCGTTCGGGCTCGCGCATTTTCGGCCCGGCGTGCCGTTTCACGGCGTGCTCGCGAACCGCGTCGGCTCCGATCGTCACGCGCAGTTGCTGCGCGGCGCGCTGCCCGAATCGATCCGCTGGCTCGGCCATCTGCCGCGCGACGCGCGGATCGCGCTGCCGGAGCGGCATCTCGGACTCCATCAGCCGGACGACGTCGCCGATCTCGATGCGCGCGTCGACCGCGCGGCTGACGCGATCGCGCGCACCGCGCTCGCCGAGCTGCCGCCCGTCGTCGAGTTCGCGCTCGTTGACGCCGACGGCCACGGGATGGTTGCGACACCGGGCCCCACGGGCGGCCGCCATGACACGCCGGCGGCGGCAAGCATTGCCGAGGACGACGGCGTGATCACAACGACGAGCGTAGTCGAAGACGACGACGTGACCGCAACGACGAGCGTGGTCGAAGACGACGACGTGACCGCGACGACGAGCGTGGTCGAAGACGACGACGTGACCGCAGCGACGAACGCCGTCGATGGCGACCACGAAACGATTGCCTCCGCGGCTCCCGCCAGCGACCGCAGTCGCGCATCGGTCGCATCGGCGGCTGCGCCGCGCCTCGCCGGCAAGCGGATCGCGATCGCGCGCGACGCGGCGTTCTCGTTCATCTATCCGGCGAATCTCGATCAACTGGAAGCGCTCGGCGCCGAGCTCGCGTTCTTCTCGCCGCTCGCCGACGCGCCGCTGCCCGACGGCTGCGACGCGCTGTACCTGCCGGGCGGCTATCCGGAACTGCATGCGGCGCGGCTCGCGGCGAACGCGACCACCGCGCGCGCGATCGCCGCGCACGTCGCGGCGGACAAGCCAGTGGTCGCCGAATGCGGCGGGATGCTGTATCTGGGCGATTCGCTGACCGACGTCGACGGCGCGAGAACGCCGATGCTCGGCCTCGTGCCCGGCGACGCGACGATGCAGCGCCGCTTCGCCGCGCTCGGGATGCAGACGCTCGCGACGCGCTTCGGCGCGATGACGGGCCACACGTTCCACTATTCGCGGTTCGCGACGCCGCTTGCGCCCGTCGCGGCCGCGACGCGGCCGGACGACGGCGCGGCGGGCGAAGCGGTCTACCGGCACGGGCCGATCGTCGCCACGTATTTGCATGCGTATTGGCCGTCGAATCCGCGCGCGGCGGCCGCGCTTTTCACGGGCGACGCGCCGTAGCCGTCGCGCGACGCGGCTACGCCGCCCGCCATCGGCCCTGCCCCCTCATTCCACGCGCGCGTCGAGCCCCGCCATGATCGCAAGCCCTTCGTGGAGCGCCGGAAAGAGGCTGCGGTTGAAATTGTTCCAGCGCAGCTCGAGGATCGTGTCGCGCTCCCCGATCTCGGTGTTCAGCACGTCATGGATCACCTCGCCGGAATCGACGCCGTTGTCGACGTAATGGAACGACGCGCCCGTCATCCGGACCGGCTCGACGGGCACGGTCGCCCTCGTCGCCCAGTCGACGACCTTCCGCCCGCGCGCGCCGTATAGCGCATCGAGCGTCGCGTATGCGCCGCGCCGCTCGTACGGCGACTCCGCGCGCGTGATGCCCGGATGGATGTTGACGATCCGCCGGCAATACGGCGCGCCCGGCCGTACGAGCTCGTCGAGGATCACGAGCAGCCCGTCGAGCACGACGAGATCGGCTTCGAGTTCGTCGAGCGCTTCGCGCAGGCGGTGCTCGAACACGTGCTTGCCCGCCGTCCGCGCGGGCGAATCGAACGGCTCGCGCCGGTACTCGGACGGAATCGCGAGCAGCAGATCGTTGACGAGCCTGCCCTGCACGCGCAGCTCGGGCGGGTAGAACCAGCGCTTGCCGGGCTGGTACGCGAAGCCGTATTCGGCGAGCTTCTCGCGGTCGAGCGGCGAGCCCGCGTCGTCGTCATAGATCACGCGCTCGAGCGAGTACGCGTCGCCGAGCCCGGTGTCGTTCAGCGCGTCGACAAGCGATTCGAGCACCGACTTCATGTAGCGCGTGCCGCCCTGATAATCGACCTGCTGCCCCGCCTTGTCGGCGGCGGCGTTTCTCAGCGACCAGATGTAGACGAGTTTCTTCTTTGCCATCGCAGTGTTGTCCTCTCGTTCGGGCGGCGCGCCGCCGCGCCGCCCTTTGGGGTGATCAGGCGATGAGCCGCGCTCACCAGTTGTATTTCGCCGATGCGATCACGGTGCGCTCGTTGCCGTACATGCACACCGCATCCGACTGGCAGCCGCTCACGTAGCGGCGGTTGAACAGGTTCGTCGCGTTGATCGCGAAGCGCCAGTTGCGCAGCTCGTAGTGCAGCGCCGCATCGAACAGCGTGTAGCTCGGCACCGTCAGCGAGTTGTCGGCCGCGCCCGCCGCCGCGCTCATGTAGCGCACGCCCGTGCCGACCCCGAAGCCCGTCAGCGGCCCCGTGCGCCACGTCCAGTCGGCCCACAGCGACGCGATCTGGCGCGGACGCGGCACGTCGACGGGCCACCTGTTCAGCGTGTTGTCGTTCGCCTTCACGTTCTTCACGTCCTGGTAGACGTAAGCGGCGATCACCGACAGCTCGCGCGACAGATTGCCGACCGCGCTCAGCTCGATCCCGCGCGAGCGCACCTCGCCCACCTGCACGGACGTGGTGCTCGTCGGGTCGTTCGGGTCGCTCATCGCGACGTTGGTCTGGTTGATCTGGTACACCGCCGCATTCAGCATCAGGTTCTTGCCGGGCGGCTGCCAGCGCAGGCCCGCCTCGATCTGACGCCCCTTGGTCGGCGTCGCGAGCCCGCCGCCCGTGAGCTTCAGGCCGATCTGCGGATTGAACGACGTCGAATAGCTGATGTACGGCGCCAACCCGTAGTCGCCGAGATAAGTGAGGCCGACGCGCCCGCTGAACGCGTGATCGTTCTGCTTGAAGCTCGCCGCGTTCGCGATGTCGTCCTGCGTCGTGTTCGTCCAGTCGTGCCGGCCGCCCAGCGTCAGCACCCAACGCTGCCATTTGATCTGATCCTGCACGTACACGCCGAACGCGTTCAGCGTCGTCTTCGTGTCGGTGCGCGGATACGCGGTCGGCCCGCTGAAGATGTCAGTCGTGATCGGCGCGTAGACCGGGCGGTACAGGTTCAGGCTGGGCGCCTTCGCGAGCCACTCGCTGTCCGTCGTCGTCTGGCGGTTGTAGTCGAAGCCGAACAGCAGCGTGTGCGCGAGCGGGCCCGTCGTGAATTTCGCCTGCGCCTGGTTGTCGACGTCGAAACGGCTGTAGTTGAACTGGAACAGGCCCGCGTAGCGGGTCATCGTCGCCATCGACGGATCGGCGTCGTCGAGGCCGCCGCCGTAGACGGACGCGTCGTCGAGCGACAGGTGCATCCAGCGCACGTTCTGCCGGAACGTCCACACCGGGTTCAGCTTGTGCTCGAACTGATAGCCGAGCGACCATTGCTTCTTCCGGTAGTGGTCGAAGTTCGCGTCCGCGGTGTACAGGTCGTTCGAGATCGTGCCGTTCGGATTCGGCAGCACCGTCCCCTGCGCGGGCAGGAAGTTGGTCGACGTGCCGCTCCAGTCCTGCAGGTACGTCGCGGACAGCGTGAGCGACGTGTCCGCGCTCGGCTGCCACTTGACCGACGGCGCGAACGACACGCGCTGATCGGCGAGCGGCCCCGACTGCGAGTTGCCGTCGCGGCCGACGCCGACGATCCGGTACGACAGCGTGCCGTCCTTGTCGATCTTGTCGCCGATATCGAACATCAGCTGCTTGCGCGCGTAGTTGCCGACCTGCACGCCGACCTCGCGAATCCGCTCGCCGTTCGCGAGCTTGCTCTGCACGTCGACGATCGCGCCCGGATCGCCCTGCCCGTACAGCACCGACGTCGGCCCGCGCAGCACGGTGATGCTGTCGATCATGTACGGATCGACGCGCCAGCTCGACAGGTTCAGCGTGTTCGGCACCTGCAGCCCGTCGACGAACACCGTCGGCGTGAAGCCGCGCAGCGCCGCGTACCAGTCCGACCGGTTGTCCGACCCGTAGCTCGAGAAGCCCGGAATGTAGCGGAATGCCTGATTGATGTCGGTCGCGCCCGTCGCCTCGATCTGCTGCGCGGTCACGACGTTGATCGTCTGCGGAATCTCGACGATCGGCGTATCCGTCTTCGTGCCGGTCGTGCTGCGCCGCGCGACGAGACCGACAGTCGCGTCGCGCTCCGCATCCGCCGACACCGAGATCGCGGGCAACGTGCCGCCCGACGCGGTGTCCTGCTTCACCTGACTGCCCGGCGGCTTCCCGTCCCCCGCCGGCTGCACCGCCTGTGCCTGCGCATGATTCGCCGCCGCCGCGTAAAACGCCACGCCCGCCGCGGCCGCGATCGCACGCATGCGCGTGCTGGTTGCCCACTCCATCTTCCGTTGCTCCAAGTTGCCAAGCGGCCGAAAGGCCGCACCTCATCAAAGAGCGAAGGCCAGCCGGCCGCCGCTCACCCCGTTGTCGTGTCGTGGCCGTGCGCGGCCTTCGGGCCGGACGGCTTCTTCGTGTTCCGCCGCATGCCCGCGCTTCCCGAGCGATGCGGCGATTTCGTCGGCGCGTCGCGCGAGCACCGACAGCAGCGTGTCGGACAGCCCGTGGCTGTCCTCGCAGCAACCTTGCAGATAGATCCGCGGCTTGAAGTGCGCGGGCGTCGCGAGCCGGTAGTCGCGCGCGACGTCGCCCGCCGCGAGCGCGTCGCCGAGATGCGGCGCGAGCCCGTCGAGCAGCGCGAGATGCGTGTCGCGGCGGTAGCCCGTCGCGAGCACGAGCGCGTCGAAGCGCTCGGTGTGCGCATCGCCCGTCAAGCGGTCGCGCAGCGCGAGCTCGACCTGTCCGTTCGCCGTGCGCACGGCCGACTCGATCGCGGTGTTCGCAAGCAGCCGATGGCCGGGCGTGCCGCCTGTTGCGCCCGATACGCGCTGCAGATAGAGCATTTCGTAGATCTGCTCGATGAGCGGGCGGTCGACGACCGCGTAGTTCGTGTCGCGAAAGCGCTCGATCAGCGTGCGCCGGCCGCTCGCTGGCTGCGCGTAGACGACGTCGGTGAACGCCGGATTGAAGATCTCGTTGACGAACGGGCTGTCGTCCGCGGGCTTCAGCGCGCCCGAGCGGATCACGAGACTCGCGTCGACGTGCGGGAAGCGGCGCGCGAGATCGACGAACACCTCGGCCGCGCTCTGCCCCGCGCCGATTACCGCGACGCGTTTTTTCGCACCGGCGTCGGGCGCGCCGGATGCAGGCGTGCCGACGATCCGGTCGATCGACGTCAGATAGTTCGACGAGTGGACGACGAGGTCCGGCCCGAGCGAGGCGAACGCATCGGGCACGCTCGGCGCGCCGCCGACGCCGACCGACAGCGCGCGGGCGACGCGCTGCCGCTCGCGGCCTTCGCCGTCTTTCGACAACACGCGCAACGCGTCGATCTCGCCGCTTCCGCCCGTCGCCGCGACGGGCTCGATCGCCGTTACCGTCTCGCCGTAGTGGACGCGCTCGTCGAACGCGTCCGCGACCCAGCTCAGGTAATCATGGAACTCGACGCGCGTCGGATAGAAGTTCTTCAGGTTGACGAATTCGCTCAAGCGCCCGTGCTCGTACAGGTAATTGACGAACGTGAAGCGGCTCTTCGGATCGCGCAGCGTGACGAGATCCTTCAGGAAGGAGATCTGCATCCGGCAGTCGTCGAGCAGCATTCCGCGGTGCCAGCCGAATGCCGGCTGGCGCTCGACGTAGCAATGCGCGAACGCGGCCGCGTCTCCCGCTTCCGCGAGACGCACGGCGAGCGCGAGGTTCGACGGTCCGAAACCGATGCCGATTAGGTCGAATACGGTATCTCTCTGCATGTCTCTGATTCCCTTAACGGTGTGACCGGCGCGCTGAAGGCGCCGGCCGGAGAAAAACGTGACGCGGATCGCGTGCATCGTCGACGCGGCCGATCCGGTCCTTGTGGGGCCGACGCGCAAGGCCGCGCTCAATCGGCATCGCGCGCCTCCGTGGCCGGCTGGCCGGCCGCGTGCGCCGGGCGCACGACGAGCGCGCCGAGCGCCGCGAAGCTCGGCGCGGCGAACACGTCGGCGAGCGCGAGCGCGAAGCCGGCCGCCCGCGCCGCGTCGACGAAGCGCACGACGTCGAACGACGTCGCGCCTGCTTCGAACAGGTCGTCGTCCGACGCGGGCGCGGCGCGATCGAAGCACGCACGCCACACGCCGGCGAGCGCGTGCGCGCAGCGGCCGGCCGCGTTTGCGTGCGCGTTTGCGGTGCGCGAAGGCGGCGGCGACATCGTGGCGAGCGCATCGTGGGCATCGTGGGCATCGAGCGGAAAGCGCGCGGCGGACGCGCCGAGCGCGCGCGCCGGCGCATCGACGAAGCCGCGCACGACGTCGAGATAGTCGGCCGCGAGCGCGGCGACGAACGCGCCGTCGACGCGTTCCGTCGCATACGAGAACGCGCCCGTCACGCGGCCGTCCGGATGCTCGACGATATCGAGCTCCAGTTCGAACACGACGCGATGCCGGACGTCGTTGAATTCGTCGACGGCGAGCCCCGCCCAGTCCCGCGCGGCGGCGCCCGCCGGCCGCAGGTAGTTGAACATCACCTGGAACAGCGGATTGCCGTTGACCACGCGCGGCGCGCGCAGCGCGGCGACGACGTCGGAAAACGGCGCGTCCGCGTGCGCGTAGGCGGCGAGCGCCGCGTCGCGCACGGCGGCGACGAGCGTCGCCGGCGTATCGGCGCTCGCGAGCCGCGTACGCACGACCACCGCGTTGATGAAGAGCCCGAGCGAGCGCTCGGCGGCGTTGCCCGTCAGCTCGCGCGTCGACGCGAGCACGCCGACCGGCTGGTCGGTCGCGCCCGTCGCGCGGTAGAACGCCGCGTTGAGCGCCGCGTGCAGCAGCATCGGCAGCGTCGCGTGCGCGTCGAGCGCCATCGCGCGCGCTCGGCGCACGAGCGCATCGTCGAGCTCGAACGCGAGACGGCCCGCGTCCCAGCGCGGCGCGACGGCGCGGCCCGCGCGCGGCGGCGGCAGCGCGTGCGACGGCGCGCCCGCGAGCGTTTCGCGCCAGAACGACAGGCGCGCGTGCGGCGCGGCGGCCGGCAGCACGAGCGCGTCGGCCGCCGGCGCTTGGGGTGCTTCGGTTGCTTCTAACGGCTCGGCCACGTGGCCGCCCGCCAGCCGCGCGACGTAGGCCTCGCGGACCGCGTCGAGCCACAGATCGATCGACTGGCCGTCCGACACGATGTGATGAACGACGAGCGACAGCACGTGATCGGTCGCGCCGAGCCGGATCACGCGCACGCGCCACAGCGGCGCGTCGGCGGCGAGATCGAACGGCGAGAGCGCGTCGGCGTCGGCCAGGGCCGCGGCGGCGGCGAGCCGCGCGGGCTCGTCGGCCAGCTCCGGCTTCGCGCCGAGATCGACGATCGGCAATCCGGCGTCCCGCGCCGGCGCGATCCGCTGGCCCGGCGCGCCGTCCGCCCGCGCGATGATCCGCGTGCGCAGCGCCGGATGACGGGCCGCCGCGTGCGCGAACGCGGCGGCGAGCGCGTCGACGTCGAGCGCGCCCCGAAGCCGCAGCGCGACCGGAATGTTGTACGCGGCGCTGTCCGGCTGGGCGCGCCACAGGAACCACAGGCCGCGCTGCGCGGCGGACAGCGGCAGCACGCCGTCGGCGTCCGGTGCGTACGATGTCGCAGGCGCGTCGCCCGCGCCGTGCGCCGCTTCCGCGCGCGCGGCGGCGGCGACGCGCTGCGCGTAAGGCGCGAGAATCGGCGCTTCGAACAGCGCGCGCACCGGCACGTCGCGCGCGAGCCGCTCGGCGACGCGAGTCGCGACGCGCACCGCGGCGAGCGAATGGCCGCCCAGCTCGAAGAAATGATCGGCGCGGCCGACTCGCTCGACGCCGAGCACGTCGCGCCAGATGTCCGCGAGCACCGTTTCGACGTCGTCCACGGGCGCTTCGTACGCACGCGCGACGTGCGCGGGCTCGGGGAGCGCCGCGCGGTCGACCTTGCTGTTCGCGTTGCGCGGCAGCGCGTCGAGCACGACGATGTGCGCGGGCACCATGTAGTCGGGCAGCGTGCGGCGCAGGTGCGCGTCGAGCCCGGCCGCGTCGGCGCGCCGTGCGCGCTCGCGCGCGTCGCCCGTCAGCTCGACGTACGCGACGAGCCGCGCCTCGCCGCCCTTGCCGAACACGACCGCGACCGCCTCGCGCACGTCGTCGTGCGCGGCGAGCTGCGCCTCGATCTCGCCCAGCTCGATCCGCAGCCCGCGCAGCTTCACCTGATGGTCGATGCGGCCGATGAAGTCGAACACGCCGTCCGCGCGGCGGCGCACGAGATCGCCCGTGCGATAGAGCCGCGCGCCCGGCGCGCCGTACGGATCAGGCACGAAGCGCTCGGCCGTGAGCGCCGCGCGGCCCAGATAGCCGCGCGCGACGCCGATCCCCTCGCCGCCCAGGTACAGCTCGCCGATCACGCCGACGGGCAGCGGGTTGAGGCGCGCGTCGAGCACGTGCGCGGTGCGCGCGCCGACGAGCGTGCCGATCGGCAGATACGCGGCATCCGCGAGCCTCGCCGGATCGTCGCCCAGCTCGAACATCCACAGCATCGGCGTGATCACGGTCTCGGTCGGCCCGTAGCCGTTGACGACGCGTGCGTTCGGAAACGCGCGGCGCATCAGCGCGAACGCTTCGCGCGACGTCGCCTCGCCGCCGACCGTGATCGAGCGCAGCGTCGGCGGCGCGCCGTGCTCGAGCGCCCATTCGGCGAGCTGCGTCGCGCAGCCGGGCGGCACGTAGGTCATCGTCACGCCTTCGCGCGCGATCAGCGCGCAGGTCCGCGCGGGCGGCCACAGCGTGTCGGCCGTCACCGCGACCGCCGCGCCCGACAGGTATTGCGAGAACCAGCCTTCGTGCGCGCCGTCGAAATTGACCGACTGGAACAGCATGAACACGTCGCGCTCGGTCGCGCCGTAGCGCGCGGCAATCGCGTCGCAATGGCGCGCGAACGCGCCGTGATCGACGACGACGCCCTTCGGCTTGCCGGTCGAGCCCGACGTGTAGATCACGTACGCGGCCTGATGCGGCGATACGTCCGGCAGCGCGACGCCGTCGATCTCGGCGTCGGGGATCTCGTCGTCGACGAGCCACGCGTGCGCGGCGCCCGTCAGCGGCAGCGCGTCGACGCTGCCTCGCTCGGTGATCACGTGTGCGATCTGCGCGTCGTCGAGCATCTGCGCGAGGCGCTCGCGCGGATGGCCCGGATCGAGCGGCACGAACGCGCCGCCCGACTTGAGCGCGGCGATCAGGCCGACGAGCAGGTCGACGGACCGCGACAGCGCGACGCCGACGCGCATTTCCGCGCGCACGCCCGCCGCGACGAGCCGTTTCGCGAGCCGCGTCGCGCGCTGCTCGACCTCGCCGCGTGTGAGCGCCCGCTCGACGTCGGCGACGCCGCGCGCATCGGGACGGCGGCGCGCGTGCCAGGTGATCCGGTCGTGGACCGAGACGAACGGCTCGTCGAATGGCTTGCCGGAAGATTTGCCCGAAGATTTGCCCGAAGACTCGCCGGAAAGTTCGCCGACAGGCGATCGCCCCGAGAACGCCTCGCCGCGCTCGCGATCCGCGAAGTCGTGCGTCTCGCCGTTCCACGCGGCGAGCTCGCGACGCTCCGAATCGGGCAGCCATTGCAGGTCGCCTATCGCCGTGCCGGGCGCATCGACCGCGTGCGCGAGCAGCTCGACAAAGCGTGCGGCAAGCCGCTCGATCGCATCGGCGTCGAAGATGTCGGTCGCATAGACGAAGCGCGCGTCGAGCCCGCCGTCGTCGCGCTCGTCGAAGCTCAGCGCCAGGTCGAATTTCGCGTACGGCATGCCCGACGGCAGCTCGGTCGCGCGCACATCGGCGAACGACGGCAGCGCGCGGTGCGCGCCATACGCGGCCATCACCTGAAAGAGCGGATGGTGGCTCGCGCTGCGCGTGACGCCGAGCGCGTCGATCACCTGGTCGAACGGCACGTCCTGATGCGATTGCGCGTCGACGAGGCTGTGCTGTGTCGCGTCGACGAGCGTTTCGAACGCGCGCGTCGCGCCCGTTTGCGCCGCGAGCGTCAGCGTGTTCACGAAAAAGCCGATCAGCCCGACGGTCTCGCCGCGCTCGCGATTCGCCGACGGCACGCCGATCCGGATCTCCGGCTCGCCCGACGCGCGCGCGAGCAGCGTCGCGAGCGCGGCGAGCAGCACCGCGAAAGGCGTCGCGCGGCGCGTCTGCGCGAGCGCGCGCGTGCGCCGCGCGAGCGCGGCCGGCACGTCGAACGTGTGGCGCGCGCCGCCCGGGCTGCGCTGCGCGGGCCGCGTCGCCGCGCCGGGCAGCAGCAGCACGTCGCGGCTCGCGTCGAGCGTCGCGCGCCAGTAAGCGAGCTGACGCTCGCACTCGCCCGCGTCGAGCCAGCGGCGCTGCCAGAGCGCGTAGTCGGCGTACTGGATCGGCAGCGGCGCGAGCGACACCGCGTCGCCCGTCGCGAACGACCGATAGAACGACGACAGCTCCGCGAGCATCACGTCGGCCGACCAGCCGTCCGACACGATGTGATGCGTCGTGAGCACGAGCCAGTGAACCGACGCGTCGAGCCGGATCAGATGCGCGCGCAGCAGCGGGCCGTGCGCGAGATCGAACGGCTCGGCCTCGTCGCGTGCGGCGACGTCCGCCGCGCGCGCGTCGCGCGCCTCGGCGGGCACGCCGGCGAAATCCGTGAAGCGCCACGGGCAGCGCGTCGGCGCGTGCACCGTCTGCAGCACGCCGTCGGCGCCTTCGGCGAACGTCGTGCGCAGCGCTTCGTGGCGCGCAATCAGCGCGTCGCACGCCAGCCGCAGCGCGTTTGCGTCGAGCGCGCCGTCGAGGCGCAGCCGCTCGGTGATGTGGTAGGCGGCCGATTCGCCGAGCAAGCGCGCGTGCAGCCAGAGACGCGTCTGCGCGAACGACGCCGGCACGCTCGCCGCGCGGTTCTCGCGCGGGGGGATCGGCAGCATCCGGAAATCGATCCCCGCGTCGCCGAGCTTGGCGAGGAACTGCTTGCGCTGCGTGTCGGGCAGCCGCGCGAAACGCGCGGCGAGCGACAGCAGATCGGGAGTGGCGGTCATGCGGGCTCCTTACTGGGCTTCGAGCTCGCCGAGCAGCGCGTCGATCGCGCTCGCGGCGTCGTGGTCGCGGCCGGCGTCGTGTGCGCGGTCGATCGCCGCCGCGCAGCGCGCGAGCGTGCGCTCGTCGAAAATCGTGCGCAGCGGCAGCGTCAGCGCCCACTGCAGGTTCGCCTGCGCGTTCGCTTGCGCGGCGAGCAGCGAATGGCCGCCGAGCATGAAGAAATCGTCGTCGCGGCCGATTTCCGGCAGCTTCAGCACGCGCTGCCAGATCGCCGCGAGCGCGCGCTCGGTGTCGGTGCGCGGCGTGTCGATGACCCGCTCGTCGAACACGGGCGCGGGCAGTGCGCGGCGATCGCACTTGCCGTTCGGCGTGACGGGCAGCGCGTCGAGCGCGACGAGCTGCGCGGGCACCATGTATGCGGGCAGTTGCGCGCGCAGCCGTTCGATCTGCGCGGCGCCGTCGAACTCGGCGGCCGCCGCGCAGGCGACGTAGCCGACGAGCCGCTCGTCGCGCACGATCACGACGGCGTCATGGACGCCTTCGGCCGCGCGCAGCAGCGCCTCGATCTCGCCCAGCTCGATCCGCTGGCCGCGCAGCTTCACCTGCGTGTCGATCCGGCCGAGATAGTCGAGCGCACCGTCCGCGCGCCGTCGCGCGAGGTCGCCCGTCCGGTAGAGCCGCGCGCCCGCCGCGAACGGGTCGGGCACGAAGCGCTCGGCCGTCAGCGCCGCGCGGCCGACGTAGCCGCGCGCGAGCCCCGCGCCGCCCAGGTACAGCTCGCCCGTCGCGCCGGCCGGCACCGGATGCAGCGCCGCGTCGAGCACGTGCAGTTGCACGTTCGCGATCGGATGGCCGATCGGCACGGCGGCGCCGGCCGCGTCGCCGGCCGTGCAGGTCCAGTGCGACACGTCGATCGCCGCTTCGGTCGGCCCGTACAGGTTGTGGAGCGTCGCGTTCGGCAGCAGCGCGGCGACGCGCGCAACGAGCTCGGGCGCGAGCGCCTCGCCGCTCGCGACGATCGTTTTCACGCTCGCGCAGCGCGCGGCGGCGCCGAAATCGTCCAGATACGCGACGAACGCGGCAAGCATCGACGGCACGAAATGCAGCGTCGTCACGCGATGCGCTTCGATCGCGGCGACGAGCCGCGCCGGATCGCGATGGTCGCCGGGCGCCGCGATCGCGAGCTTCGCGCCGACGGAAAGCGGCCACACGAACTCCCACACGGACACGTCGAAGCCGAACGGCGTCTTGTGCAGCACGACATCGTCGGGCGTCAGGCGATACGCGTGCTGCATCCACGCGATCCGGTTCGCGAGCGCGCCGTGCGTGTTGCCCGCGCCCTTCGGCTTGCCGGTCGAGCCCGACGTGTAGATCAGGTACGCGAGCTGGTCGGGTGCCACGGCAGCGGCGGCAGCGGTGTCGGCCGTCGCGGCGGGGAGCGCCGCCGGCGCGCGCTCGATCAACTCGTCGACAGTGACGACGACCGCGTCGGCGCCCGCGAGCGCCGCGTCGACGTGCGCACGCAGATGCGCTTGCGTGATCACGACGGGCGGCTTCGCGTCGCCGAGCAGATACGCGATCCGCTCGGCCGGATAGTCCGGATCGACGGGCAGATACGCAGCGCCCGCCTTCATCGCGCCGACGAGCGCGACGACCATGTCGAACGAGCGCTCGACGCACAGCGCGACGACCGAGTCGGGCCGCACGCCGGACGCGGCGAGCGCCGCCGCGACGCGGCCGGCCTTGTCGTCGAGCTCGGCGTAGCGCATCCGCTCGATCGCGCCGTTGCCGCTTGGGTCGGCGAATTCGAGCGCGATCGCGTCGGGCCGCGCGCGCGCGGCCGCCTCGAATTGCGCGAAAAGCGGCGCGCGCTGCGCGTCGGGCCAGCTCGCACCGGTCGCGTTGCAGCGTGCGATCAACGCGAGATCGTCTGTACCGGCGCACGAGATCGCGCCGAGCGGCGCATCCGGATTCGCGCTCAGACCGTCGATGCACGCGGCGAACGCGCGGTGCAGCGCTTCGACGCGCGCCTGTCCGATCCGCGCGGGATCGTAGCCGTAGTCGATCGACAGCGTCTCGCCCGCTTCGATCACGAGCGTCACCGCGAAATCGGTCGCCTCGATGTTGCGCAGGTCGCGCTTTTGCAGCGCGCGCGGATCGCGCCCCTGCCACGCTTCGTCAACCGGATAGTTTTCGAACACGACGAGCGTGTCGAAGAGCGCGCCGCCCGCGCCCGCCCATTGCTGGATCTCGTAGAGCGGCGTGTGCGCGTGCTCGAGCGCCGCCGCGTTGTCGCGTTGCAGGCTCGCGAGCCAGTCGCGCGCGGCGAGGCGGGGCTCGGGTGCGGTGATCACCGGCAGCGTGTTGATGAAGAGGCCGAGCACCGTGTCGACGTCGGGCAGCGCGTCCGGGCGCCCGGCGACCGTCGCGCCGAACGCGACAGCCGCATGGTGCGTCGTGCGCTGCAGCGCGAGCGCCCATGCGCCCTGCACGATCGTGTTGACGGTCACCTTGAGCCGGCGCGCGACGTCGGCAATGCGCGCGGTGTCGGCGGCGGACAGCGCGGCGCGCCAGTTCGCGCGGCCGGCCGTCTCGTGCGCGGCTGCGCCGTTGCCGGACGCGTCGTTCGCGCCGCGCTCGCGTTCGGCGACGTGCGTCGGCTCGTCGAGCCGCGCGAGCCGATCGAGCCAGAACGCGCGGTCGGCGTCGGCGTCGCGCCGCGTGAGCCATGCGATGAAATCGCGATAGCGCGTGCGCGCCGGTGCGGCGAACGGATTCGCGCGCGGCGGCTCGATGTAGTCGCGCAGCACGTCCGCGAAGAGGCGCGCAGTGCTCCAGCCGTCGAGCAGCAAGTGATGGCGGGTCCAGACGAGACGCCATGCGGTCTCGCCCGTCCGGATCAGCGTCACGCGCATCAGCGGCGGCGTCGCGAGATCGAAGCCGCGCGCGCGGTCGTCGGCGAGCCACGCATCGAGCGCCGCTTCGAGGTGCGCAGCGTCCGGATGCGCGCCGCGCCAGTCGATGGTCTCGACCGGCATCCGCGCATGACGATGGACGACCTGCATCGGCGCCGCTTCGTGCGCGGCGAAGCCGGTGCGCAGGATGTCGTGGCGCGGGACGGCTGCATCGAACGCGGCGCGCAGCCGCTCGACGTCCGGATCGACGAGCGTCGCGACGAGCTGGTTCACGTACGTCGCCCGCTCCGGCGCGAACAGCGAATGGAACAGGATGCCCTGCTGCATCGGCGACAGCGGATAGATGTCGTCGATCGCGCGCGCATCGAACGGCAACCGATCGAGCGCCGCCTGCGTGAGTCCGGCTGCGCGCGCGAGCGGATAGTCGCCCGGCGTGGCGCCCGCGCCGCGCTCGGCGATGCGCGTCGCGCATGCCGCCGCGAGCGCGCGCAGCGCGGCGTCGAATTGCGCGGCGAGCGCGTCGATCGTCGCGCGGTCGAACTGCGTCGCGCCGTACACCCAGTGCACTTTCAGCGCGCGGCCGTCGTTCGCGTCGACGTACGCGTGGATCGCGAGCGCGTTGCCGATCGGACCCGCCGGGTCGCGCTCGCGGCCCGCGCCGCCGAAGCGCGGCACGAGCGCGGCGTCGCGCGGCGCGTCGAACTGGCCGAGGTAGTTGAAGGTCACGCGCGGACGCGTGACCGCGGCGAGCGCGGCGCGCGTCGCGTCGTCGCCGTAATGGCGCAGCACGCCGAAGCCGAGCCCCTTGTTCGGCACCGCGCGCAGCGCGTCCTTCACGCCGGCGAGCGTCGCGGCGGGCGTCGCCTCGACCGCGAACGCGACCGGATAGTGGCTCGTCAGCCAGCCGAGCGTGCGGCTCGCGTCGATGTCGTCGAACAGCGCCTCGCGGCCGTGCCCTTCGAGCTCGATCCGGCACGACGCCGCGCCCGCATGACGGCCGAGCGCGGCGACGAGCGCCGCGATCAGCAGTTCGACCGCGTGGGTCCGGTACGCGGCGTTCGCGTCGGTCAGCACGTCGCGCGTGAGCGCCGCATCGAGCGTCTGGATCACGACGTCGGCGTCGGCGTTGGTCGCCGGGGCGTCCGGATGGTCGAGCCGCAGGTCGTCGTGCGGCGCGGCGAGCGTCGCCCAGTACGGCAGCTCGGCGGCGAACGGCCCGGCCGGATCGCGGGCCGCGCGTGCGAGCCGGGCCGCCCATTCGGGCGCGCTCGCGCCCGTCGGCCCGAGCCGCACCGCGCGGCGCTCGCACGCGGCGCGGTACGCGGAATCGAGATCGTCGAGCAGCACGCGCCACGACACGCCGTCGACGATCACGTGATGGATCGCCAGATACAGCTTCGTCGCGCCCGCCGCTGTCCCATTCGGCAGCGCCGCCGCGAACGCGCACGCGAGCGGGCCGCGCGTCACGTCGAGCGTGCTTTGCAGCGCGTCGAACTGTGCGAGCGCGTCCGCTGCGTCGCGCGCGGCGGCGGCCGCGAGCGGCAGCGCGTCGAATGCGCGCGGCGCGTCGGCGAGCCGCCACGCGCCGTTCGCGCCCGTCGGCGCGAAGCGCTGGCGGAACACCGGATGATGCGTCAGCCACGCGTCGAACGCGCGCGCGAACGCGTCGAAGTCGAACACGCCGGCGACGTCGAGCTCGATCGACTGGTTCCAGTGGCCGCGGCGCGGGATGTCGAGGTCGAAGAACCGAAGCTGCGCGGGCGTGAGCCACGTTTCGTCCGATCGCGCGGCGGACGACGGCTGCGCGGCGGCGGCGCTCGCGTTGGCCGCCGCGCCGTCCTTCGGCGCGACGGCTTCGATCGCAACCGCGACGCGCGCGAGTTCGGCGATCGTCGGGCCATCGAACAATTGCTTCGGCGTGAACTTGACGCCGCGCTTGCGCGAGCGCGCGATCACCTGCAGCACGAGGATCGAATCGCCGCCGAGCTCGAAGAAGTTGTCGTGGCGGCCGGCGCGCGGCGCTTTCAGCACGTCGCGCCAGACGGTCGCGAGCGTCTCTTCGATCGGGCCTTGCGGCGCGTCCTCGCCGGCGGCCGGCGCGTTTGCGGGCGTCGCCGCGAGCGCGCGCAGCGCCGCGCGGTCGAGCTTGCCGTTCGCGGTCACGGGCAGCCCGTCGAGCACGACGAGCGCGGCGGGCACCATGTAATCGGGCAGGCGCGCGGCGAGCGCGTCGCGCAGCGCATCGCCCGAAAGACGCGCGCCGGCTTCGGGCGTCGCGAACGCGACGAGGCGCAGCCGGGCGTCCTGCTCGACCGCGAGCGTCTCGGCTTGCGCGACGCCGGACAGCGCGCGCAGCGCGGCGCTCACCTCGCCCGGCTCGACACGATAGCCGCGGATCTTCACCTGATCGTCGAGACGCCCGAGGAAGTCCAACCGGCCGTCCGCGCGCAGCCGCACGCGGTCGCCCGTCCGGTAGACGCGCGCGCCCGCTTCGTGCGGATGCGGGACGAAGCGCTCGGCGGTCGCGCCCGCGCGGCCCAGATAGCCGCGCGCGACGCCGGGGCCGCCGAGATACAGCTCGCCGATCGCGCCGACGGGCACGCTCGCGCCTTGCGCGTCGAGCACGCACGCGTGCGCGTTCGGCAGCGGCCGGCCGAGCGGCACGCCGCCTGCGCCGGCCGCCGCCGCGCGCAGGTTTGCCTGAGCGGGCGCGGACGTGTCGCAGACGAGCGCGCCGACGGTCGCTTCGGTCGGCCCGTAGTGATTGATCACGCGGCAGCCGGGCTTGAGCGCGGCGATCCGCTCGACGAGCGCCCACGGCAGCGCCTCGCCGCCCGTCACCAGCGCGTGCGCGGGCAGCACGTCGGCCGCGCGCTGCGCGTCGAGCAGCGCGTGCAGGTGGCTCGGCACGATCTTCAGCACGCCGACGTCGCGCGTCGCCATCTCGTGCGCGAAGCCGTCCGGATCGAAGGCCGCGTGCGCGGGCAACAGATGCAGCGTGCGGCCCGAGCACAGCGCGCCGAACAGCGTCGTATGCCCGAGGTCGGCCGCGACCGTCGACACCATCGCCATCGATGCGTCCGGCGCGAACGCGAGCTCGCCGAGCATCCCGGAGACGTAGTCGGCGAGCGCCCGATGCGAGACGACGACGCCCTTCGGCGCCCCCGTCGAGCCGGACGTGAAGATCAGATACGCGGCCTGTTCGGGCAACGGCGGCACGCGCGGCGCAGCGGCGTTCGCGAGCGACGCGTCGTGCGCGCACGCATCGACGTCCTGCACGGCGACGCCGTCGAAATCGCCGAGCGCGCCGAGATCGCCCGCCACGAGCATCCGGCGCGCGCCGCACGCGGCGAGCGCGGTCGCGATCCGCTCGCGCGGCGACGCCGGATCGAGCGGCACCGCGACCGCGCCCGACTTCAGCACGCCGACGAACGCGAGCGCGAAGCGCACCGAGCGCTCGATGCAGATCGCGACGGGCGTCTCCGCGCGCACGCCGCCACGGCGCAGCGCGAGCGCGACGCGGTTCGACGCGTCGTCGAGCTCGGCGAACGTGAGCTGCGCGTCCGCGTCCGCGAGCGCGATCCGGTGCGGATGCTCGGCCGCTTCGCGCGCGAACAGCGCGAGGACGTCAGACTCGGTCGCGAGCGGCCGGCCGGCGAGCAGCGCGCGCGGCGCGCCGCCCTCCGCGACCGCCAGCTCGGCGATCGCGCGATGCGGATGGCGCACCGCGTCTTCGACGAGCGCCGCGAAGCTGTCGAGCCACGCTTGCGCGGTCGCTTCGTCGAGCCCGTCGAGCACATATGCGGCGACGAATTCGATGCCGCGCGGGTCGTCGGTGAAATCGAGCGCGAAATCGAAGCGCGCGGCCGGATCGAGCCCCGGCGCCATCCGCACCGACGCGCCCGGCAGCGACGCGGACAATTCGAGATCGAACTGCTGGGCGAACTTGACGCGCAGCCACTCGTCGCCGCGGCGCACGGGCGGCTTCACCGCGTCGACCACCTTGTCGAACGGCACGTCCTGATGCGCGAACGCGCCGAACGCGGCGTCGCGCACCGAGGCGACGAGCGATTCGAACGACTGCGCGGGCGACACGTGCGCGCGCAGCGCGAGCGTGTTGAGGAACAGGCCGACGAGCGGCGCGGTCTCCGGACGCGCGCGCTGCGCGATCGGCGCGGCGACGGCGAGGTCGCGCTCGCCCGTCAGGCGAAACAGCCACGCGTCGAACGCGGCGAGCAGCACGGTGAACGGCGACGCGTGCAGCCGGCGCGCGGCATCGCGCACCGCCCGAGACACGGCGGACGAAAGACGCCGCGCGAGCCGGCCGCCGCGATAGTCGCGCTCGGTCGCGCGCGGCCGGTCGAGCGGCAGCGCGAGCGGCGCGGGCGCGTCGGCGAGCGCGGCGCGCCAGTAGGCGAGCTGGCGCGCGGTTTCGCTCGCATCGAGCGCGTCGCGCTGCCATTGCGCGTAATCGGCGTACTGGATCGGCAGCGCCGGCAGCACGGGCTCGCGGCCTTCGGCGAACGCCGCGTACGCGGTCGTCAGCTCGTCGAACGCGCAGCGCGAGCTCCAGCCGTCGCTGACCGCGTGGTGCGTCGTCAACAGGAAGCGCTGCGCGCCGTCGGCGAGCGTCACGAGCAGCGCGCGCACGAGCGGGCCGTCGGACAGATCGAACGGCGCGCCCGCGTGGCGCTCGGTCAATTCGGCCAGGCGCGCGGCGCGCGACGAATCGAACTCGCCGCGCAGATCGACGGCCGCGATCCGCACCGGCAGTGTCGCATGGATCCGCTGCACGACGATTCCGTCGTCGTTCTCGACGAGCGTCGTGCGCCACGCCTCGTGACGCGCGATCAGCGCATCGAGCGCGCGCTGCAGCGTGTCGAGGTCGAGCCCGCCGTCGACGTCCCAATGGAACGACACGTGATAGGCAGCGCCCGCATCCTGCGTGCGCGCGAGCACCCAGAAGCGCTGCTGCGCGAACGACGCGGGACGCTCGACGGCGCCGGCCGCGTTGTCCGCATCGGCGCGCGCCGTCGGCGCGGCGGCCACGACCGGCCGATCCGCTTCCGGCTGCGCGCCGTCGATCCGCGCGGCGAGCTCGGCAAGCGGCGCGTCGTCGAAAATCGCATCGAGCCGCAGATCGACGCGCCATTCGAGCCGGATCGCGGCCTGCAACTGCATGGCCGCGAGCGAATCGCCGCCGCGCACGAAGAAGCGGTCGACGCGGCCGATCGGCGCCCGATCGTTCAGCAGGCGCTGCCACAGCGCGGCGACGCGGCGCTCCGTGTCGGTGCGCGGCGCGTCGAAATCGGCGGCGGCCTCGACGGGCTGCGCCGCGACCGCGTTGCGCAGCGCGGCGCGGTCGAGCTTGCCGTTCAGCGTGTAAGGCAGCTTGTCGAAACGCACGAACCGATGCGGCAGCCATGCGGCCGGCAGATGCGCGGCGACGTGGGCGCGCAGCGCATCGTCATCCGGCTGTCGTTCGAACGCAGGATGGCCGGCGAGCGTCTCGGTTCGCAGCGCGGCGAGCGCGACGCACGCGATCAACTGCGTGCGCCCGCCCGCCGTCTCGGCGAGCACGCCCGCGTCGCGCACGCCGGGATGCGTGAGCAGGCACGCGGCGATCTCGCCCGGCTCGACGCGCACGCCGCGCACCTGGACCTGATCGTCGATCCGGCCCAGATAGTCGAACGAGCCGTCGGCGCGCTCGCGCGCGAGGTCCCCCGTCCGGTAGATCCGCGCGCCGGGCTCGCCCGTCGGGTCCGGCGCGAAGCGCTCGGCGGTCAGCGCCGGGCGGCCGTGATAGCCGCGCGCGAGACACGCGCCGCCGAGCAGCAGTTCGCCTGCGTCACCGTGCGCGATCGATCCGTCCGCCCGCTCGACGCGCGCGGCGCGCCAGCCGATCGGCCAGCCGATCGGCAGCGACGCGTAGCCGTTGCCGTCGTCGAGCGCGGGCGTCGTGCCCGGATCGACCGGCCAGAGCATCGGCGAGATCACGGTCTCGGTCGGCCCGTAGCCGTTGACGAGGCGGATCGAAGGAAACACGCGGCGGATCTCGTCGAACGCGTCCTGCGACATCGCCTCGCCGCCGAACAGCAGCACGCGCAGCGACGGCGGCACGCCTTCGCGCGCGCACACCGCCGCGAACTCGCGCAGGTACGCGGGCGGCAGCGTCGTGTTCGTCACGCGCTCGCGCGCGATCAGCGCGTGCGCGGCGTCGGGCGGGAACGGCGGCGGATCGCTGACGACGACGCTGCCGCCGACCGCGAGCGGCACGAGCCACGCCTCGATCGCGACGTCGAAATTCACCGACGCGAAATGCAGCACGCGATCGTCGGGCCCGATCGGCAGCGATTCCGCGAGCGCGTCGCCGTGCGCGGCGAGCGGACCGTGCTCGACGACGACCGCCTTCGGCGTGCCCGTCGAGCCGGACGTATAGATCATGTAGGCGGCCGCGCGCGGATGCACCGCGTCGCCCGCCTCGTCGCCGTGCACGCGCGGCGCGGCCGGGTCCGGCTGCGCGACGCTCGCGACGTCGAGGCACTGCGCGAAGCGCGCGCGCATCGCGGCGTCGGCCGACGCGTCGACGATCCCGTGCGCGAGCCCCGCGTCCTGCGCGACCCAGTCGAGCCGCGCGGCCGGATGGCGCGGATCGAGCGCGACGAACACGCCGCCCGCCTTCATCACCGCGAGGAGCGCGACGAACAGGTCGCACGAGCGTGCGACGCACACGCCGACCCGCACTTCCGCCGTCACGCCCACTGCGCGCAGTTGCGCGGCGAGGCGCGCCGCGCGGTCGTCGAGTTCGCCGCGCGACAGGCGCACGGTGTCGGGCGTGAACGACGCAAGCGCGGGCGCGTCGGGATCACGCCGCGCGAGCGCGTGGATTCGTTGATGCAGCGCAATCGGAAAGCTCGTCATAGGGCGTGAAGTCCGTTGGATCCGGCCGCTTGGGCCGATTCGTTCATGTCGCCGGCCGCGAAAGGAAAGGGCCGCTTCAACAGTGAGACGAATCACGCGTGAAATTTTTTACCGCGCTGTTTACCCGGCGCGGCGGCGGGCGTGTGGCCGGCGCGCGCCGTGACGGCTGGGCAGGCGCGCCCGGACGCCATCGACGCCTGCCAAAGCGAACGCCGCGGGTAAAGATTCCGCCCGCCCGTTCGTCTAGCAGGCAGAGGGCGCGCACGCGCCTCGCCGTCCGCTTCGCCGCGTCGAAGCGCCGTCCCGATCTTCATTCGACTCGTAACCTGCCGATGACCGCTGCCACCGGGCGCCTCGACGCCCCGCCCCCGACCGATTCCGGACCCACCGCGAAGTACGCGCGGCGCCTGATCCTCGCGCTCCTGAAGCGCTCACGCGGCGCGTTCGCGATCGCGCTCGCCGCATGCGTGCTGAACGGGGCGTCGAGCGTGCTGCTCGTCGCGACGTTGAGCCGGGCGCTGTCGCAGCCTGGGGCGGCCGACGCCACGCTCGCGTGGCGCTTCGGGCTGTGCGCGGTGATCGCGCTCGTGACCCGGATCGTCACCGGCGTGCTGTTCGCCCGCCTGTCGCAGGACACGATGGCGCAACTGCGCGAGCACGTCGCGCGGCGCGTCGCGGCGGCCGAGCTGCAGGACGTCGAACGGATCGGCGCGGCGCCCGTCCAGTCGGTGCTGACCGACGACGCGACCAACGTGTCGATGCTGTTCTTCGCGCTGCCGAACCTCGTGATGCACGGCTCGATCGTGTTCGGCTGCCTGGGCTATCTCGCGTGGCTGTCATGGCCCGTGTGCCTGCTCGCGGTCGCGGCGATCCTCGTCGGCTCGCTCGGCTACCACGCGGGCGACAAGCGCGCGATCGCCTGGCTCGAGGACGCCGGTCGCTCGCAGGACAAGCTGTTCGGCTACCTCGGCGCGCTTTTTTCGGGCGCGAAGGAGCTGAAGCTGCATCAGGCGCGCTCGCGCCAGTTCGTCGACGGCCAGTTGGGCGCCGCGATCGCCGAAGTGCGCGACCATCGCCGCCGCGCGTTCAGCGCGTACGCGATCGGCGTCGGCTGGATCGTGTTCCTGTTCTACGTGTTCCTCGGCGTCGCGGCGTTCTGGCCCGCGCTCGGCGTGCGCGGCGACGGCCCCGCCGCATCCGGCTACGTGGTCGTGTTCCTGTTCATGCTGCTGCCGCTCGACGGCCTCCTGAACAACGTGCCGACGCTGAACGCGGCGCGCGTGTCGCTCGAGCGGATCGAGAAGCTGATGGCGCAGTTCGGCGCGCTGCGCACGGCGCCGCCGCCCGACGAGCGCGCATCGCACGTGCCGTTCGACACGCTCGCGCTGCGCGGCGTCACGCATTCGTACTTCCACGAGCGCGACGAGCGGATGTTTCGCGTCGGCCCGATCGACCTGACGCTGAAGCCGGGCGAGCTCGTGTTCATCGTCGGCGGCAACGGCAGCGGCAAGACGACGCTCGCGAAGGTGCTGACGGGCCTCTACGAGCCCGAGAGCGGCGCGATCGAGCTCGACGGCAAGCCGATCGGCCTCGCCGAGCGCGCCGCGTACCGCGAGCGCTTTTCGGCGGTGTTCAACGACTTCCACCTGTTCGACGCGCTGCTCGGCATCGTCGATCCGAGCGACGCGGCGCGCGCGCAGGCCGACGCGCGCGCGAACGCGCTCGTCGCGAAGCTCTCGCTCGATCACAAGGTGCAGGTCGTCGACGGCGCGTTCTCGACGCGCGCGCTGTCGACGGGGCAGCGCAAGCGGCTTGCGCTCGTCGTCGCGTATCTCGAGGATCGGCCGCTGTATCTGTTCGACGAGTGGGCGGCGGATCAGGACCCGGCGTTCAAGGCGGTGTTCTACGAGCAACTGCTGCCGGAGCTGCGCGCGCGCGGCAAGACGGCGATCGTGATCAGCCACGACGACCGGTACTTCCCGATCGCGGATCGGGTGCTCAAGCTCGATAACGGGAAGATCGTCAGCGAGACCTGCGGGGCCGAGCGGGCTGTGTTGGCGAATGGGACGGCGGGCTGATTCGGAACGGAATCGTCGTGCGCGGGGCGGTCATGGACGGCCCCGCGGTCGCGTCCGCGCGGACGTGTCGCTCGTTCGAGCGGGAGCGCGCGCACGCATTGCCGCTCGAGGGCTTTCTCTTCGCGATCTCGCGGGCATGCGTCTTCCCGACAATCAAGGCGAGACGCGGAATTGCGCCCGACCGACGTCAGCCCGCAGCGCTCTCGCAATCTGCCGCCTGGCGCCGAGATAGCGACGCATGCTGTTTGGGTCCGGCGTCGCCTGGGTAGTCGCGGAGCGGATTCAAATACCATCGTTCTGCTGACGCCGCAGCCGCTTGACCACCGAAAACGGCACGACGCCCATGACGTTAACGGGGCGTTCTGCGGACCACCCATCGGCGGTAACGCCGTGTCTGGCATGCGGCGGCGAGTTGCTGAAACACCAGGGCCTTGAGCGGCGAGACGTCCGGATCGACCGCACGTCCCTCGCTGAGCCGCTTGAGCTGAAACTTGAGGACCGCCATATTGGCCAGCGAGCCCAGCGCCTTGTTCTTCCAGGCAATCGGACGCAGCGTCGGCGCGTTGTCCTTGCCGTCCTGCCAGTCGCGCGGCAGGTTCGGATCGATCGATAGCGCCATTGCGATGCCAACCATCGCGATGCCGCTGTCGATCACCGCCTCGGCCACCGCGCGGCGGCGAATGCCGCCCGTGACCATCAAGGGCATGCGCGCAACCGCCACGATATCGCGCGCGCATTCAAGGAAGTACGCTTCGCGCGCAAGCGTGCGGCCGTCGCGGGCTTGTCCCTGCATGGCCGGAACCTCATAGCTTCCCCTGGAACGCTCCGTCGGATGACGGCACGGTCAACTGCGTGGCCCATGTCACCGCGCAAACAGTCAGGATGACTGCGCGAATCCGAGTGGCTGAAACGGGGCGGCCGCGGAGTGATCGCGTCGTGCGGATGTCGGCCGAAGTCCGGAACCCAGAACCCAGAACCCAGAACCCAGAACCCGGAACCCGGAACCCGGAACCCGGAACCCGGGGCCGGATCGTGGACATTCGAGCGTCGATCGTGCCCCGGCTGCGGACCGTCAAGCGCCGATCGTCCACGCGATCGCCCCACAACCTGACTACACCACGTCGGATCCTCAATTCGCCGCCGGGCGCGAGAACCGTTCTCGACGACCGAAGTTTGTCAGAGGGATATGCGCGACTATACTTTTATCGTCTGACGAGATTGGCCCGATCTATGGTCGCAACCTGACCACGACGCATGCGCAACTCGACGCATGAGGCGACCCGGCAAGCCGACGTCGACACCTTGAACCCCAAGTCGCCGCCAGCGCGGAGCAACCTGAAAACGTCCAACCCGTACAGAGCAATCGAATGTCTGCGGCCTGATCCGTCGCCGCGAAGTCTGCGAGCGACCTCGTGCAGCCGGTTGGTTCGGTACGGCTGCGATCACGATGGGCGAGATCGATGCGCCCCCTTCATGTGTTCGGCGCCCGTTTTTTTCCGGCGACGCGCCCAAGGGTCGGTTCGTAGCAGCGCCAACCGATAGCGGGATCAGGCTTGCGGGGAGAACCTGGCATGCGCTTTCAATCGAGGCTTCATCACGAACAGGGCGGATCCGGGCCTTCCGCCGAACCGCACTGGCCGCCGAGGGGGACACGGCCCGCCAGACGCGCGGCGACTGCCTCGGCCGGCGCGTGGCATTTGTCCAGGAACCACCACGGGGCCGCTGAAAGGCATCGCGCGAACGAACAGATCGCGACGGTCAATCGCCGCGTGCTGGTGATCGACGGCGATGATGCGACTCACCAGGATTTCCGCAAGATTCTCGTGGGCAAAGCAACCGTGCGGGCCACCACCCAGCCGCCCTTTTCCGGCGAGGCTCCAGCCGCTCGCGAAGCGTTTCAGGTCGATTCCGCGTATCAGGGCCAGGAAGCGCTCGAACGGGTCGTGCGCGCGCTGGCGAAAAACAAACCCTATGCGATGGCCTTTATCGACATGCATATGCGGCCCGGCCGGGACAGCCTTCGGACCATCGAACGACTCTGGCAAGTGGACCCGCAGTTGCAATTCGCGCTGTGCAGCTCGCAGTCCGATTACCCGCGAGGGACGTTGACGAGGCGCCTCGGCGCAGACCACCGCGTGCTCATCCTCAAGAAGCCGTTGGACAACATCGAGATCCGCCAGGCGGCGTGCGTGCTGACCACGAAGTGGCAGACGACCCAGGAAGCGGCCTTCAAGACGAGCGGCCTGGAAGAGGCTGTCGAGGAAAGAGCCAAAGCGCTTGCCGAAGCCGACATCTTCGTCCGGAACAGTCCGGTCATCCTTTACCGTCTGCGTGGCGAGCCTTCGTTTCCGCTCGTCTACATATCGCATGACATCACCCGATTCGGCCACGACCGCGCTGCGTTGCTGGCCTCGCCGGCGTGGGCCCACGAGCTCGTCGATCCGGACGATCAGGCCAAGATCGACGCGGCGCTCGCGCGCATCATGGAAAAGGACGTCGATGGCGTTTCGATCGAGATCCGCCTGCGCACCGGCGACGGCGCTTGCCGTTGTGTCGAGAATCGCTACGTGCCGGTCCGCGACGAGAGTGGACGGCTGATCGAGGTCGAAGGGATCATCATCGACATCACCGAGCGCAAGGCAGCGGAGGAAAAGATCGCGCAGCTCGCTCGCACCGACGCGCTCACGGGTTTGGCGAATCGGGCCAGCTTCGTCGCGCGGCTGTGGCAGGCTTTTGCCGCAGCCCAGCATGGCGGCACGGCGTTTGCGATCTTCCTCGTCGATCTCGACCGCTTCCAGCAGGTCAACGACAGACTGGGCTACCCGATCGGCGACCTGCTGCTCCGAGAGGCGGCAGAGCGTCTCGGGAACTGCATGCGCGCGAGCGACCTGGTTGCCCGGCTGGGCGGCGACACGTTTGCCGTGCTGCAAGGCGAGATGGACGAGCCGGCGAACGCCGGGGTGCTGGCGGCGAAACTTCAGACGGCGCTGGCATCTCCCTACCGGCTCGACGGCAACGATGTGCGTATCACGGCGAGCATTGGCGTTCGTCCATACGTCCAGGGCGACGAGGGGGCGGAGGCCATGCTGGCGCAGGCCGAATTAGCGCTCCTCCGCGCGCGGCACATGGGCGGCGGCCGGCATCGCTTTCATTCCGACGGGCTCGATCGGGCGGTGCTCGAACGTGTCGCACTCGCCGAAGACTTGAGGGGAGCGCTTGATCGCGGCGAGTTGGAGCTTCAGTACCAGCCCGAGATCGAGTTGTCCTCCGGAAATATTTTGGGAATGGAAGGCTTGGTTCGCTGGCATCATCCGGCGCGGGGCCTCGTTTCCCCCGGTGTTTTCATTCCGATCGCCGAGCGGAACGGCACCATGGCGGCGCTCGGACACTGGGTGCTGGACCAGGCGTGCCGCCAAATGAGCGCATGGCGCGACGAGGGGGTGGCCCCGCTGATGATCGCGATCAATCTGTCCCTGTTCGAGCTCAAGAGCGCTCGTGCGTTCGTGCGCGATGTCGCTGAAACCGCCGCGAAGTGGCGTCTCGCGCCCTCCGATCTGGAGTTCGACGTGACCGAGACGACGCTCGCCAGGCTCGCGTGGGCGCAGTCCGACGTGCTCGCGCGGCTACATGAACTCGGCGCGAAGATCGCCATCGACGATTTTGGCAGCGAGTTCGCGTCATTCGACTACGTCAACGCATATCGCGTGAACCATCTCAAGATCGCGCAATCCCTGGTCCGGCGGTCCACCATCGATCCCGAAAGTGCGGCGACGATCCGCGCCATCGTCACCTTGGCGCGCGATATCGGGATCGGGGTCATCGCCCAGGGTGTGGAAACCGAGCAGCAGCGCGCATTGCTGGCTGCAACGAATCGGGCGACGAACGCGCAAGGCTTCCGTTTCAGCGAGGCGGTGGGGGCCGCTCGAGCCAGCGAGCTGCTGCGCCAAGGGCACATCGCGCCATGCGCGGGGGCCTGTTCGGAGGAGTAGGCGTTCAATCTCGATCGTCGCGGCGGCCAGTTCCGCCCGGCCTATCGCGCTGCCGACTCGTTTCGGTATGCGGTGGATGTCGAACCCGATGAGCTCGGCCGGGACGAAGGGATGATTGGCCGCGACCGCCGGCGCTTCCGAGGCTATCGGCGCAAGCCCGGCTCCGGCAGCGCCAGCAACCGCTCGGTCATCTCGTCAGCCAGCCTCAGCGCGGACATCGGCCCGCCGAATCCCCAGATATTCCGCTCGACGAGCGCGACCCGCCCGGCTCGCCGCGCCGGCACGAACCGCCAGATCTTCGAATCGAGCTTCGCGTCGAGCGGCACGCCCGGCTCCGTCGCGCTGACGAACAGCACCGCCACGTCAGGCTGCTTCAGCAGATCCTCCGACGTCACATACGCCGTGCCTTCGCGCGTCGGCTCGCCCGGCCACGGTTCGAGGCCGAGCGCGCGCGCGATGCCCGCCGACGCGCTGTTGCCCGTAAACGCCCAGTAGCGATCCGGCAACCCCAGCTCCTGCAGCCACGCGACGCGCTCGCCCGAGCGCCCCGCCGCCGCGATCCGCCGCGCGTCGCGCGCGAGTCCCGCGTCGACCCGCGCTTCAACCGCACGCGCCTGTTGCTCGCGCCCCGTCAGACAGCCGATCGTGCGCAGGATCGCCCGCGCCCAGTCGAACTGCGTGACCTGCCGCCCGTCCTGCACGTAGTTCGGGCTGTACTTGAACAGCACCGTCGGCGCGATCCGCGACAGCGCATCGAAGATCGGCGCATGTCGCAGCCCGACACCCAGAATCAGATCCGGTTTCGCGGCCGCGATCGCCTCGAGGCTCGGCTCCTGCCGCGTGCCGACGTCCGGCACGCCCGCGAGCCGCGCGTCGTCATAGCCGATCCAGACCGGGTAGTACGCGGGATCGGCCATGCCGGCCGGCGTGATGCCGAGCGCGGCGAGATCTTCGGCGAACATGAATTCGAGCACGACGATCCGCACCGGTCGCGCGGGCAGCGTGCGGCTGAATTGGGACACGGTCGGATCGTCGGCGAGCGCACGGCAGGCGGCGGGCGGCTCGCTTGCGCGCGCCGGTTGCGCCGTGCACGCGATGCCGGCGACGAACGCGGCTATGGCGGCCGACGACCGTGCGCGCCACGCGAGGCCCCGCGCGTGCGCCGGCCGCGTCGCGCATGCGCCGACCGACAGCCGCAGCCATCGCGCAAAGTGCGCCGTTCGCGTCGGCAGCATCCCGACCGTCTCGATCGGCAGCCGCAGGAACCTCGCGAACCACAAGCGAGAGATTGCTCTCGCCATCGCCGCGACGCTGGCATCGACCGGCATCGACATGAATCGCGGACGGCGCGACACGCGCGCCATCAATGCGCGGCGTCCTGCTTCGCGAGCTCGTCGTCGCACATCGTCAACAACAGCGGACAGCTTCCACACAGTTGGTCTTCCCCAGGAATTTCATTGCGCAGGCAGCACACGCGGCGCGCGCGGAACGGATCAGGCAGCCGTGCCGAGCACGGCTTCACGCGGCGCACCGGCAGCCGCAGCGGATTCGCGTCGCCGTGCGCGTCGACGGGACCGAACAGCCATGCGGCGTCGGCCGCCGCGCGCGGCATGTGCGCGCATTGCTCGAACAGATAGTCGAGCAGATTGCCCGCGTTGGCCCACAGCACGCGCGGCGACAGCTTCGCGAGCGCGGCGAGCGAATCGATCGTCGCGCGCAGATGATCGACGAGCGCCGCGTAACGCGGTGCGGGCTCGGATTGCGCGGGCCGCAGCGCATCGGGCTCGAAGATCAGCGCGATCGGCATCCCGGCGCGCAGCGCGACGCGCATCCGCGACGGCGTCATGTCGAGCGGCCGGCCGAGCAGCAGCGCGGCGGCGAAGCCCGCCGACGCGGCCAGGTTGAAGTAATACTTGCTCCATTGCGACAGCAGCGCGCGCGTGTGCGCTCCGGCATCGCCGCCGTACAGCGCGACCATCGCGCCGACGAGCGCATCGCGCCGGCTCGCGAGCGCCGCGGCCGGGATCACGTCCGGCGGCTCGCCGCCATCGACGGCGAACGCAGGCTCGTCGTGCGCATCGGGCGCGCCGAGCCACACGTGCTCGAGGTAATGCGCGATCGATGCCGGCGCGAGCGTCGAAAAGCGCGTCGCGCGAACGCACGCCGTCACCGCCCGCCCCGCCGCTCGCGTCGCGCTTCGGCAATCAAGAGCGCGAGCAGGTACGGCGCGCCGATCAGCGCGGTCAGCACGCCCGCCGGAATCTCGCGCGGCGCGAGCAGCGTACGCGCGGCGACGTCGGCGGCGGCGAGCACGAGCGCGCCGCACGCGGCGGCGACCCAGAGGCGCGTCGCATGCGTGCGCGCGCCGAGCATCGCCGCGAGATGCGGCGCCATCAGCCCGATGAAGCCGACCGGACCGACCGCCGCGACCGCCGCGCACGCGGCGAGCGTCGCGATCGTCAGCACGAGCGGGCGCAGCGCCGCGATCGGCAGGCCGAGCGCGGCCGCCTGATCGTCGCCGAGCGCGAGCAGATCGAGCGGCTTCGCGAGCAGCGCGAGCGTCGGCAGCGCGAGCGCGCACCACGGAAGCAGCGCGACGAGCTCGCCCCAGCTGCGCCCATACGTGCCGCCGACGAGCCAGACGACGAAGCGCGCGGGCTGCACGCTCTCCTGTGTGATCAGCCATTGCGCGAGCGTCGTCCACAGCGTGCCGATCACAATGCCCGTCAGCGCGACGGCGAGCGGCGCGTAGCGATGCCGGCGATTGAGCAGGAGCGTCAGCGCGAGCGTCGCGCCGCCGCCCGCGAGCGATGCGGCGACGAGCGTCCCGTGCGCGGCGAGCGGCCATGCGACGAGCGTCGCAAGCGTCGCGAATCCCGCGCCTTGCGTGACGCCGAGCACTTCAGGCCCGGCGAGCGGATTGCGTACGATGCTCTGCATCAGCACGCCGGCGGCGCCGAGCAGCGCGCCCGCCAGCAGCGCGCACAGCAGCCGCGGCACGCGCAGGTCGAGCACCATCCGCGCGAGGTCGTCGCGCTGCGCGAGCGCGGCGAGCCAGCGTCCGGGGCCGAGCCACGCCGGGCCGAACGATGCGCCGATCACGAGCACCGCGCCCCCCATCAAGAACAGCAGCGACGCGACTGCCGGCCACGGCAGCACGGCGAGCGCCCGGACGACGCGAGCGCCGACGCGCGTGCTCGCCTGCGCATGCGTCGCCTGCTGCGCCGCGCCGGACCACGCGGCGCCCCGACGGATCATCGCGAGCATCAGCGGCGTGCCGACGAACGCGATCGCGACGCCCGTCGACAGCGTCGCATCGAGTCCGAGCGCGAGCACCGCGCTGTCGGTGACGAGCACGAGCGCGCCGCCCGCCAGCGCGGCGAGCGGCACGAGCGCGCCGAGCTTCGACGCTTTCGCGCCGCGCACCTGCCGCATCAGGTTCGGCGCGATCAGTCCGACGTACGACAGCGGCCCCGCGATGCTGACCGCGACGCTCGCGAAGCCCACCGCGACGAGCGTCGCGGCAAGCCGCGCCGCGTCGACGCGCACGCCGGCCGCCGCCGCCGCATCGTCGCCGAGCGCGAGCGGATCGAGCGGCCGGATCACGAGCGGCAGCGCGACGACCGGCGCGACGAGCCAAAGGAGCGCGTCGCGCAGCCCGGCCGCGCCCGGTTGATAGAGGCTGCCGCTCGCCCACAACGACGCGCCGACGACCGTCTCTTCGAAGAACGCGAGCAAGAGCGTCGTGATCGCCGAGAACAGCAGCATGCAGACGCTGCCCGCGAGAATCAGCCGCAACGGCGTCGCGCGCCAGCCGCCCGCTGCAGCCGACACGCAGCCGGCGGCGACGAGCCCGCAGACGAACAGGAGCGGCACCGACGCATGGCCGGCGAACGCCGGCACGAGCATCGCGGCGATCAGGCCGAGTTGCGCGCCGCCCGTGATGCCGAGCAGATCGGGCGCGGCGAGCGGATTGCGCGTGAGCGCCTGAAACAGCGCGCCCGCGACCGCAAGGCAGCCGCCCGCGACGAGCGCCGCGGCGACGCGCGGCGCGGCGAGATCGAACAGCATGATGTGCGCGAGCTGGGCGGCGTCGCTGCCCGCCGGCGCGGCGAGCCACGTGCGCAATTCGGGCGCGAGCCGCATCGCGGCGACGACGACGATCAGCGCGACGAGCGCACCGGCGATCGTGCCGACGCGGCTCGTCGCAACCGCGCGCGACACTCCCGATACGAGTGCGCCGCGACGCAGGCGCTTGCGGACGGCGAGCGTCGTCATGCGGCGAGATTCCGCTGCGCGCCAGCGCCCGCGCGACGCACGGCGGACTCGTCGGCTTCGCCGCTCACGTCGCCTTCGGCGCCGCCCGCCGTCGATTCGGCATCGAGCACGCCCTCATACGCGGGCACGCACATCGGCGCGCCGGTGAGCGGATGCGCGGTCTTCAGCATCGCGACGCCGAACGTCGCCAGCAGAGGGTGCGGTTCGAGCATTGCGTCGGGTGTGCCCTGCGCGACGATCCGGCCCGCGCGCATCAGTACGATTTCGTCGCTGTACGCGGCCGCCTGGTTGAGGTCGTGCAGCACCCAGACGATCGTCAGGCCGCGCTCGCGGTTGAGCCGCCGCAGTTCGCGCAGGATGTCGAGCTGGTGATGGATGTCGAGATACGTGGTCGGCTCGTCGAGCAGCACGATGGGCGCCTGCTGCGCGAGCGCCATCGCGATCCACGCGCGCTGCCGCTCGCCGCCCGACAGCGCCGCGACGTCGCGCGCCGCGTCGTCGGCGAGGCCCGTCGTCGCAAGCGCTTCGTCGATCGCGTCGCGATCGGCGCGCGACAGCCCGCGCAGCCAGCCGCCGTGCGCGTAGCGGCCGTATGCGACGAGCTCGCGCACCGTGAGCCCCGAGGGAATCTGGTTGAACTGCGCGAGCATCGTCAGCGTGCGCGCGAGCGCGCGCCGCCGGTACGAACCGAGCGGCACGCCGTCGATTTCGACGGCGCCCGACAGCGCGGGCTGCAGCCCGGCGAGCGTGCGCAACAGCGTGCTCTTGCCGCAGCCGTTCGGACCGCACAGCGCGGTCACCCGCCCCGCCGCGATCGTCAGATCGAGGCCGTCGAGCACCCGATGATCCCGGTAGCCGACGCTCAACGCGCGCGCCGCGAGCGCCGCCACCGTTTCGTTCTTCATCGTTTCTTCATCCGCTAACTGCCCTTCCTTCTTCTTTTTCACGGTGGCTCTGCGCCATCGCGACCACCACCTTGCGCGCCCCTTCGAACGGATCGCGCGCGTGCGCGGTCAGCATGTTGTCGAGCATCAGCACGTCGCCCGTTCGCCACGGGAACACGATTCGCTGCCGGTCGAGCACGCCGCGGATCTCCGCGAGCGCGTCGGCTTCGAGCGGCGCGCCGTCGCCGTAATAGACGTTGCGCGGCACGTTCTCGATGCCGACCGCGTCGACGAGCGCTTCCTGCATGTCCTCGTCGAGCGCCGACAGGTGAAAGAGATGCGCCTGGTTGAACCACACGGGTTCGCCCGTGCGCGGATGGCGTGCGACCGCCTGGCAGCGTTCGCGCGTGCGCAGCAGCGGTTCGTCGTCGCTTTCGCGCCATTCGCAGTCGATCCCGCGCGTCGCGCAGATCCGCTCGACTTCGCGCGGATCGTCGGTGCCGAACGCCTGCCGCCACGGCAAATCGAGTCCCTGCCCGAAGTTGCGCACATACAGCAGCTCGCGCTCGGCGAAGCGCGCGACGAGCGCCGGATCGAGCGCGCGATGGATCGCGCGGCTGTCGGCGATCGGCGTCGCGCCGCCCGTGCGCGCGGCGAGCGCGCAGTGGAACCAGATCCGCAGCGGCCACTCGCGCGTGTACGACTGCTCGTTGTGCAGCGGGATCGAGCGATGCGGCGGGTATTCGGTCGACGTGTAGACCGCGCCCTCGACCTGGCTGCGCGGCGTCGATGCGAACTCGTAGCCGATCAGCGGATCGCCGAAATCAGCCGCGAAGCGCTGGAACGTCTCGATCGACGCGACGTGAAAGCCGGTGAAAAGCACGCCGCCCGCGCGCTCGACGACGTCGTCGGCGATCTCGCGCAACAGCGGCGTGGCCGCGTCGAGCGCGATGTCCGCGCCCTCGCGCGGCGACACGACGGTCGGCAAACCAGGCTCGACGCGCAGGTCGTCGAGCGTCGGGCGGGCCGCAACGGCCGGCATCGAGAGCTGAGTCATCCGGGAATCCTCTTGCGATACGGACGCGATACGCGCCGGATTACGACGCGTTCGCCGCGTCCAGATGACGGCGCAGGCTCGCGGGACGCATGTCGGTCCATACGGTTTCGATGTGCGCGAGGCAGTCGGCCTTCGCGCCGCGCACGCCGGTTTCGCGCCAGCCGGCCGGCACCGCGCGGAACGTCGGCCAGATCGAGTACTGCGCTTCGTCGTTGACGACGACCGTGTAGACGACGTCGTCGGCGGCGGCGGCGGCCGGCGGGTTCGAGGGTTGCTGGGCTTGCGTCATGATCGAAGAAGCTCGCTAGAAAAGTTGGGAAGGCGGCGCACGGCGCACGCCGCGTCTACTCGATAGACGAATCGCGCGCGCATTTTTTTACCGGTTGCGCGCGCGGCCGCCGCAGAACACCGGGCACGCGAGCCCGCGCGCGGCTGCGTCGACGCACGCGACGCAGTGCCGCTCGGCGTCGCGGACCATGAAATGCACGAGCGTCTGCGACACGTTCAGCGCGCGCGCCGCGCTCTGCAGCGTCTCCTCGCGCAGCCGCACCATCTCGAACGCGGCGCGGCTGCGCGCCGGCAGCTGCGCGAGCGCGTCGTAGACGTGGCGCAGCGTGTCGCGCACGACGAGCGCCGCCTCGGGCGACAGTTCCGGCGACGGCACGTCGAGGCCGTCGTCCTCGTCCGCGTGATAGGTGTTCTCGAGCGTCTGGCGGCGGCATGCGTCGATCGACGCGTTGCGCACCATCCGCGTCACGTACGCGACGGGCTGCCGGATTGCATCCTGGTTCGGGAAATCGACGAGCTTGACGAGCACGTCGTGCACGACGTCCTCGGCCCGGCTCACGCAGCCAACGAAGCCGCGCGCGAGCTTCACGAGCATCGGCCGGTTCGCGACGAGCACCTCGACGAGCGCGCCGTGCGCGGGATCGGACGCCGCTCGCAGGTCCGGCGAGCGCGCGGCGTTCGAATCGAGGATCGGTAACGGTTTTGCCGGCGCCGGCCGAGCGAGCATTTCCGCCATGGATTCTCCAGATGTTTTCCCAATGACGGCAATCTAACGCAAACGCGAATCGTTCTCAATATTATTTATTTATAACCTGATAATCTCGCGGGGTTTGTCGTTTTTCGGAATGTCGCCGGTCAATCGTTGCAGAAAATGAAACGATGACGCTACGATGGAGCCTCCGCCCCATCCGCGGCGCTCGTCGCGCCTCTTTTCGATGCCGCTCATCGCCTGCCTGCATACCGCCGACAGCAACGTGCCGCGCTTCGAGTGCGCGGCCGCCGCGCTCGGTCTCGCGCCCGGATCGCTCACGCATCGCGTGCGGCCCGGGCTGTTCGCCGCCGCGGAGCGCGCGGCCGCGACCGGTTCCGGCCTGCCCGCTCCGATTGCCGAGCAAACCCGGGCGGCGCTCGTCGCGCTCGCGCGCGATGCCGATGCGGCGCTGCTCAATTGCTCGACGCTCGGACCGAGCGTCGACGCGCTCGCCGCGCATGCGAAGCCGATCGTGCGCGCGGACGCGGCGCTCGCCCGCGCGTGCGCGCAGGTCGGACGGCGCGTCGCCGTGCTGTGCGCGGCGCCGAGCACCGAGCGACCGACTCGCCAGTTATTCGAAGAGGAAGCGCGCGCCGTGGGCGCGCGGGTGGAGGTGCGGATCGTCCCGGGTGCGTGGGCGCGCTTTCACGCGGGCGATGCGGCCGGCTACCGCGCGTTGCTCGCGCAGGCGGCCGACGGCGCGTATGCGCTGGGCTTCGACATCGTTGCGTTCGCGCAGACGTCGATGGCGATCGCCGCGCCGGACGTGACGCTCGGACCGCCGCCTTTGACGGTGCCGGAGGCCGCGCTCGCGAGCGTCGTCGCGCGGTTGCGTTGACCGGCGCGAAGCGCATTCGGCGCGGCGGCGGCGGGCGATGCGCGAAGCACAAACGGCGATATGCGCCGATTCCGCGTCTCCGACGGCACGGGAGCCCCGCCGTTCGAATTTGGACACGCGCCGCCGTCGCGTCGAAACCGGCCTTTCCCGCGTGTGCGGACCGGTCGATACCGACGACCTGAGCATGTCTGCCGGCCGCGAAAGAACGGACACGACGGCCAGCCTGACGACGCACGCCGCCGCCCCGGCAAGTCCGCCTGCTCTCGCCAGGCTTCGCCTGCCGCGCGGTGCGCGCACCGCACGCGGCGCATGACTCACCGCTCGATACGCGCCCGCATGTTGCGCAATGCCCGCCGTACAGCACGCCGTCCGCGCGCCGCGCTAACGCGCCGTATACCCCCCGTCGACGGGCAACGCCACCCCGCTCACCATCGCCGCCGCATCGCTCAGCAGGAACAGGATCGGCGCGACGACGTCCGCGACGCTCGCGAAGCGTCCGAGCGGAATCGCCGCGAGCATCGGCCGGCTCAGCTCGGGATCGCGCCACGCGTGCTCGGCCATCGGCGTCAGCGTGACGGTCGGATTGACACTGTTCACGCGAATCCCGTGCGGTCCGAGCTCGACGCACAGCACGCGCGTCATCGCATCGAGCGCCGCCTTCGACGCGCAATAGCTCAGATGCGATGGCAGCGCGACGAGCGCCGCCTGACTCGACACGTTGACGATGCTGCCGCCGCGCCCCGCGTCGATCATCGCGCGTGCGACGTGCCGCGCGACCAGCATCGCGCCGCGCGCGTTGACGGCCATCACGCGATCGAAGTCGTCGCCCTTCGTGTCGATCGCTGCGGCGAGGCGCGTCACGCCCGCGCAGTTGACGAGCCCGTCGAACGCGTCGCGCATCCGCTCGCCGCCGAGCGCCGCGCTCACCGACGCTTCGTCGCCGACGTCGAGCGCGAGCGGCTCGCAGCCCGTCTCGTGCGAAAGCCGCTCGAGCTCGCACACGTTGCGCGCGGCGGCGACGACGCGCGCGCCGCAGCCGCGCAGCGCGACGGCCGCCGCGCGGCCGATCCCGCTCGATGCGCCCGTCACGAGAATCGATCGGCCGTTGAAATCGAATGCGACGCTCATGATGTCTGCAGTCCGTGCATGAAGGGTTGGAGCGCCGGATAAAGCCCGGCGTAGAGCGAAAAGCGCGCGTCGTGGAGCGCCGCGCGCCGCGCATCGGGACGCGCGCGCTCGGCGAGCGTGACCCAGCCTCGCCGCGCGGCGTCGCGCGACACGAGCCCCGCGCCGACCGCCGCGAGGAGCGCCGCGCCCATCGCGGCTTCGACGTCCTCGGCGATCGTCCATACGGGGTAGCCGGTGATGTCGGCGACGCTCTGCATCCACAGGTCCGAATGCGCGGCGCCGCCGACCACGACGAGCCGGTCGTCGAGCGCGAGCGCGCCCGTGCCCGCCGCGCTCGCCGCGATGTTGTGCCGCAGTGCGTAAGTGACGCCTTCGAGCACCGCGCGATACAGATGCGCGCGCGTGTGATAGAGCGACAGGCCGACGAACGCGCCGCTCGCCTTCGCGTCCCACACCGGGCTGCGCTCGCCCATCAGATACGGCAGGAACATCACGCCGTCGCTGCCCGCCGGCACTTGCGCGGCGGCCGCCTCCAGCAGGCGATGCGCGTCGCCGTTGGGCGTCGCGCGCGCGGCTTCGACCTCCGCATGGCAGAACTGCTCGCGAAACCACGACACCGACGCGCCCGCCGTGATCGCGCCGCCGAACACGTACAGATCGCGCCGGCCGTCGAACACGTGCGGCATGCTGACGAGCCCGTGCCGCGCATCGGTCGTCTCCGCGATGTAGCCCCAGCACATGCTCGTGCCGATCATCGCGACATGCTGGCCGCGCCGCGTCGCGCCCGCCGCGAACGTCGCGACCGCCGCATCGACGCCGCCCGCGATGACGGGCGTGCCGGCCGGCAGGCCAAGCGCGTCCGCCCATTGCGCGAGGAGCCCGCCCACTGCCGCGTCGGAATCGACGAGCCGCTCCGGCATCATCGTCGCCGGGATGCCGAGCATGTCGAGCGCTTCGTCGGACCAGTCGCGTCGATCCAGGTCGTACACGCCGCCGATGTTGCCCGCGGCGCTGTGGTCGACCGCGAGCTCGCCCGTCAGCAGATACGCGACGTATGCGTTCGGCGGCACGAAATAGCGGATGTTCGCCCACACGTCGGGCCGCTTGCCGCGCAGCCACAGTATCTTCGTATAGCCGTAGTAGCTGTCGACGCCATTGCCCGTGATCGCGGACAGTCGCTCGACGTCGACGTTCGCGCGCACCCAGTCGACTTCGTCGGTCGCGCGCCGGTCCATCCAGATGAGGCACGGATGGAGCGGCCGCATCTCGCGATCGACGGGAATGCCCGAGCCGCCGTACAGGCTGCTCACGCAAAGCGCCTCGATCGACGCGGCGTCGACGCCCGCCGCGCGCGCATCGGCGACGCAACGCGCGATGCACTCGCACACTGCGTTGAACCACACGGCCGGCCACTGCTCGGCCCATAACGGCTTCGGCGTATCCGGCCGGTATGCCGCCGCGTGCTGCGCGATGATCGCGCCGTTCACGCCGACGACGATCGCCTTCGTGCTCTGGGTGCCGATGTCGACACCAATCACGCATTCCATGTCGCCTCCGCGATTCGGTTAGCGGCGCGCGCGGTCAGCGGCGCGGCTTCATCAGCACCTTGATCGAGTCGAGCGAATTCGCGACCCGGATCGCGTCGTCCCATTCGTCGAGCGAGAAGCCGTGCGTGACGATTCCCTTCGACGTGACGCGCCCGCGCGCGAGCAGATCGATCGCGACAGGATAGCAATACGGGCCGAGATGCGCGCCGCGCACGTCGAGCTCCTTGCGATCGCCGATGATCGACCAGTCGACCGTCGTGTCCTTGCCGAACACCGAGAACTCGACGAAGCGGCCGAGCTTGCGGATCAGGTCCATCCCTTGCGTGACGCCCGCCGGCACGCCGGTCGTCTCGATGTAGACGTCGCAGCCGTAGCCGCTCGTCAGATCGCGGACGATCGCGAGCGCATCGTCGCGCGTCGGATCGATCGTCACGTCCGCGCCGTATTCGCGCGCGAGCGCGAGCCGCGCTTCGACGAGATCGATCACGACGAGCCGCTTCGGCGTCTTCAGCTTCGCGACCTGCGTCATCATGAGGCCGAGCGGCCCCGCGCCCGCGATCACGACGACGTCGTCGAGCTGGATGTCGCCGCGGTTGACCGTATGGATCGCGCAGGCGAGCGGCTCGATGATCGCCGCGTCCTCGAGCGAGATGCCGAGCGGGATCTTGTGGACGATCGCGGTCGGCGGAATCCGCATGTATTCGGCCATCCCGCCGTCGGCGACCTCGCGCTGGAAGCCGAAGATGTTGTGGACCTCGCACATCCAGTACTGGCCCGACTTGCAGTAGCGGCACTTGCCGCACGGCACGATCTGCTCGGCGATCACGCGGTCGCCGGGCGCGACGCCGAAGTGCTCGGCCGCGCCTTCGCCCAATTCCTCGACGTAGCCGAAGAACTCGTGGCCGGGAATCACGGGCGCCTTGACCCACGGGCTCGGGCCGCCCCAGAACATCTTTGCGCCGGAATGGCACTTGCAGTCGCTCGCGCAGATCCCGCACGCGCCGATGCGGATCACGAGCTCGCGCGCGGCCGCGCGCGGCTTCGTCACGCGCTCGACGCGATAGTCCTCGGGGGCATGGCAGACGATCGCCGTCATCTGCTGCGTATCGTTGTTTCGATTCGTCATGGTTTCGGTTTGCCTGACTGGGTTCGATGAAATGGGATGCCGGATGAAGCGGCCGGCGAACAGGCGGCGCTCGCGCGCGACGCGTGTGCGCCGCGTCCGCCGCGTCCGCCGCTTACGCTGCGTAAGCAGCAACTGCCGCCGCTCGCCGCGCCGCGACGCGGCGCATGACATGCGTGACATGCGTGACATGCGTGACGTGCATCACGTGCATCACGTGCATCACGTGCGTTGCGCGCGTCGCCGCCGCGTGCGTCACTTGCGACGCTCGCGGCCGATGTAGATCGCGAGCAGGATGATTCCGCCCTTGATCACGTTCTGCACGTATGGATTCACGCCGATCATGTTGAGGCCGTTATTCAGCACGCCGAGCAAGAGCGCGCCGATCAGCGTGCCGACGATCGCGCCGCGGCCGCCCGCGATCGACGTGCCGCCCATCACGACGGCCGCGATCGCGTCGAGCTCGAAGCCGACGCCCGCGTTCGGCTGCCCGCTCATCAGGCGCCCGGTCAGCACGACCGCGGCGAGCGCGGACGTGAGCCCGGCGAACGTGTAGACGACGAGCTTCACGCGCGCGACGCGCACGCCGGACAGCCGCGTCGCGTGCTCGTTGCCGCCGATCGCGTACACATAGCGGCCGAACGGCATGCGTTCGAGCATCAGCCACGCGAGCGCGTAGACGACGAGCATCGTCAGCACGGGCATCTGCACGCCGAGCACCTTGCCGCTGCCGAAGAAGCGGATCCAGTCGGGCAGCCCGTCGATCGGATAGCCGCCCGTGTAGATGAGCGCGACGCCGCGCGCGATGCCCATCGTCGCGAGCGTGACGATGATGGGCGGCATCCCGGCGAACGCGACGAAAAAGCCGTTCGCCGCACCGAGCGCGACCCCGACGCCGACGCCCGCGGCGAGCGCCGCCGCGCCGTTGATGCCGGCGACGAGCAGCCCCGCCGTCAGCGTGCCGGACAGCGCCATCACCGAGCCGACCGACAGGTCGATGCCGCCCGTCAGGATCACGCAGGTCATCCCGACGCCGATGATCGCGTTGATCGACACCTGCCGCAGCACGTTCTCGAGGTTCGCGGCGCTCAGGAAGCTGTCGCTCGCGAACACCATCGCGATGCACACGACGACGAGCCCGATCAGCGGATAGAACGTCGTCGAGCGCCTGAGCGCGCCGAATGCCTGCCGCACGCGCGCGCCGGCGGGCGGCGGCGCGTCCGGGCTCGCAAACTGCGCGGCGGGCGCGGGGGGAGGAGACGACGGCGTCGTCTGGTTACGCATGTTCATGGTTCGCTCCGCGTGCGTCTGAAGTCGCATAGGTCATCACCGTGTTCGGCTCGATCGCGTCGCCGTCCAGCACCGCTTCGATGCGGCCCTGGCGGAACACCGCGACGCGGTCGCACATCCCGACGATCTCCGGCAGCTCGCTCGAGATCAGCACGATCGCGTAGCCGCGCGCGGTCAGCTCGCGCATCAGCTGGTAGATCTCCGCCTTCGCGCCGATGTCGATGCCGCGCGTCGGCTCGTCGAAGATCAGGATGCGCGCGTGGTGGTTGATCCAGCGCGCGATCACGACCTTCTGCTGGTTGCCGCCCGACAGCGTGTCGACGCGCGTCTCCGGCGTCGGCGCCTTCACGCCGAGCCGCTTCATCAGATCGAACGTCGTGCGCGTCTCGGCCGCCGCGTCGACGAACCAGCGCAGGCTGCGGTGCTGGCCGAGGTTGTTGATCGCCACGTTGTAGCGAATCGAGAACTCGGTGACGAGCCCTTCCGTCTTGCGGCTCTCGGGCAGGAGGCCGATGCCCGCGCGCAGTGCGTCGGCGGGGTCCGCGAGGCGCACCGCGCGGCCGCGCACGCGCATCCGCCGCACGCGCGCGCGTTTCGCGCCGATCAGCGCGAGCGCAGTCGACGTGCGTCCCGAACCGACGAGGCCCGCGAAGCCGAGGATCTCGCCTTCGCGCAGCGTGAAGCGGTTGACGGGGCCGTTCTCGCGCACCTGCAGCGCGTCGACTTCGAGCACGGGCGCGGCATCGCGCGCCGCGGGCGGCTTCGGCGGAAAGCTGTTTTCGATCCGCCGGCCGACCATCATCTCGACGAGCGCGCCGACATCGGTGTGCGCGACGTCCGTCGTGCCGACGTACTGCCCGTCGCGCAGCACGGTGATCCGGTCGCACACCTCGAAGATCTCGTCGAGATGATGCGAGATGAAGATCATCGCGACGCCCTGCCGCTTCAGCTCGCGCATCACGCCGAACAGGTGCGCGGCTTCGGCGGGCGTGAGCGTCGCGGTCGGCTCGTCGAGGATCAGGATCCGCGCGTCGAGCGACAGCGCCTTGCCGATCTCGACGAACTGCTGCTGCGCGACCGACAGCGCGCGCACCGGCGTCGACAGATCGATCGCGATGCGAAGCCGCGCGAAGATGTCCGCCGCCGCGCCGCGCATCCGCGCTCGGTCGCGCAGCCCGAACCGGTCGCGCCACTCGCGGCCGAGGAACAGGTTGTCGACCGCGTTCAGGTCCGGAATCAGGCTGAACTCCTGGAACACGATGCCGACGCCGGCCGCGATCGCATCGTGATAGTTCGCGAAATGCCGCGCCTCGCCGTCGATCGCGATCGCGCCTTCGTCCGGCCGGTAGATGCCGCAGAGAATCTTCATCAGCGTCGACTTGCCCGCGCCGTTCTCGCCGAGCAGCGCGTGAATCTCGCCGCGCGCGACGCGCAGATCGATCCCCTGCAGCGCGACGACGCCGGGAAACCGCTTCGTGATGCCGGCCAGTTCCAATATCGTGTCCATCGCTTCCTCGCTCGCGCTCATGCGCGCCGCCCGCCGCCGCGTGCTCCCCGGCGCGGTGCGGCGCACGCGCCTCGCGCATGTCGTCCGCTCACCAGCTGAAGGTCTTCGCGTTGTCCTTGTCGATCAGCTTCACGTCGACCGGAATCGCCTTCGGCACATTGGCGCCCCACTTCTTCGCGAGCCCGATGCCGATCGCGAGGCGGATCTGGTCGCGCGGGAACTGCGCGGACGTTTCGACGAACTTCGAGTTCGGCTTCTGGATCGCGGCGATCGCCTCGGGCGCGCCGTCGACGCTCGTCAGCTTGATGTCCTTGCCCGACGCCTCGATCGCGGACAGCGCGCCCATCGAGCCGCCGTCGTTGACGCTGAAGACGCCCTTCAGCTTCGGATGCGCCTGAATCATGTTCTCGGTCACGGCGAGCGCGCTCGCGCGTTCCTGCTTGCCGTTCTGCACGTCGACGATCTTCACGTTCGGGAATTTCGCGAGCGCCGCGCGGCAGCCGCGCACGCGCTCGAGGATCGGCACGACCGGAATGCCGTCGAGGATCGCGACTTCGCCGCCGCCTCCGATCGCCTTCGCGAGGTACTCGCACGACATCGCGCCCGCATCGAAATTCTTCGAGCCGACGAACGAATCGACCGGGCCGTTCGCGTTCGCGTCGACCGCGACGACGACGGCGCCCGCCTTCTTCGCCGACACGACGGCCGACTGGATGCCCGTCGAATCGGTCGGGTTCACGAGCAGGATGTCGATCTTCTTCTGCAGCATGTCCTCGACGTCGCTCACCTGCTTGCTGACGTCGTGATGCGCGTCGGTCACGATCACCTGCGCGCCGATCGACGCGGCCGCTTCGTTGAGCGCCTTTTGCATCGTCACGAAGTACGGGTTGTTGAGCTCCTGGAACGTCATGCCGATCTTGAGCGGCGCCGCGTGCGCGACGCATGCGCCGCCGAGCGCGAGCGCGAACGCCGCGGCACGCAGCGCGCGCGCGGCCGGGTTGCCGGAAACCGGCGTCGAGGAAGCGGTAAGCATCATGGTTGTCTCCGTTTTCTAGGTATGCGCGCGCCCCGCGCGCCGCGGAAGCGGCGCGCCGGAATACGCGTGACTGCTGGGTTGCTCGGGAACGCGGTCCGGCTCAGCCGGACAGCAGGACTTCGGGGATCGGACGGGTAGCGCCGCGCGCCTGCGCGGCGGGCACGATCGCCGGCGCGCCGGCGATGCCCGCGCCGCGCTTCGCGGCCGCCTCCGACGCGTCGCGGCTCGCGTCGTTCAGCGCCTGATAGCGGCGAAAGCGCGACGGCGACATTCCTTTCACCGCGAGGAACTGGCGATTGAAGTTCGACAGGTTGTTGAAGCCGCTCTTGAAGCAGATGTCGGTGACGCTCGCGTCGCCGTCCATCAGCAACTGGCAGGCCAGATTGATGCGCATCCGGTTCACGTACTGGACGAACGGCAAGCCCGTGTGCCGCCGGAAGTAATGCGAGAACGCGCTCACGCTCTGTCCGGCGAGCCGCGCGAGATCCGTCTCGCGCAATTCGTTCGCGAGGTTCTTGCCGATGTACGCGAGCACGTGATTGATGCGGGTCGACGCGAAGCTCGACGGATCGGCCTGATACGCGGGACTCGCGAGCAGTTCGCGGTCGGTCGCGTCGACGAGGATCTGCAGCATCGACAGGAACAGCACGATGCGCCGCAGCCCGCGCGCGTGGATCAGCTCGGCGAAGAGCGGCTTGACCGCATCGCTCGTGCGCGCGCCGAACTGCACGCCGCGCCGCGCGTCGGCGAGGAGTCCTTCGACGTGCCGCCACTCGATGAAGCTGTCCGCGCAGCGCGCGACGAACGCCTGGTCGAACTGCACGACGAGATTGCGCTCGGCGATCGTCCTGCCTTCCGGCACGTCGCTGACCCAGTTGTGCGGCAGGTTCGGCCCCATCAGCACGAGATTGCCGGGCCCGAATCCGCCGACGTAGTCGCCGACGAACATCTGGCCCGTCGTCTCGACGATCAGATGCACTTCGAATTCCGGATGAAAGTGCCACCGCACGGTGCGGTACGGGTAGCCATGCGACCACGCCTTGAACGACTCGCCGCGGCGTACGTCGACGACTTCGAGATCGGGCTGCACTCGCTCCTCCTATTCTCCAGACCACGGCGCGCGCGCCGCTCGTCCGATGCGGCGGACGCATCGGTCGACGCTGTCCGCCGTTCGTCTCGTGTAGTGCGAACGATAGTCGCCGGACATGCGGCCGGCCACTAAAAATCAGACACCAGACTGGTATTTTTTTGAATTCGGATGAATGCGGAGGCCGTAGGCGTCAAATTTGGTGCGAAGCAGCAGGTCTTGCGCGCATCCTGCGGCGCGGCAACGCATCGCCGGCTCGGCCGTTCGGCGGGATGACCTGACGATGCCGGGCGCTCCGATCTCCGTCATCGCGAGAGCACGATCGCCGATAAGCAATGCGAGTTTTATTTTGTTTCCAAATTCCGGAATTAAGCCGACAAATCCGGATTTCCATTTTTCAACAAAGATAAATCGTCCATTCGAGATAAATTATCGAATTCGAAGATATAAAACTGCTTCCATGGAGAAAAGAATATTCCGATTGAATTTCTTGCGAAGTGATGCTATAAACCTAACGCCGGGCGCCTTACTATCATGAAAGGCGGTCGGCTAAATCGATATTTTTTAGGAGATTAAAATGGTTCGACTTTTGGCGAAGCTTCTCCACATCACGATCCAAGGCTCCAACGGCGTCAGCCTGGATGCGGTTTCCTCGACGCACGGCACGCCGGGCTTCCAAACCCCGGACGCCCGCGTCATTTCGCGCTTCGGATTCAATTAATTAGCGTCTCGTAAAGCCGATGGGGCATTTCGCCCCATCGGAAAACCGACCATGATGCTAGCCCGCCATTGCCATATCGCGGTATTCGACCAGGCGATCGTCGCGCTCGATATGCGGCGGTCACGATATTTTCTTTATGACGAAGCATGCGCGAGTGCTTTTGCCGACCATTATCTGGATTTCAAGTCTGTCGATACATCGCGCGCATTGAAGCCGTTGATTGACGACCGGATCATCGTCGCCGAATCGCCGGAGCCCGCCCGAAGCCGCATCGCCGATTACCGCGCGTGGCGCTTCGACGCATTCGAGTCGGGCATATGGGCAAGCCGGGTGCTCGGCGAGCGGAGCACTTCCCGTTTCGAATGGCTGCCGTTCTGGCGCATCGTGCGCAGCGCGGCGTCGCTCAAGATGCGCGGTTTTCACGCACTTTCCGCGCTCGATCGGCTCGACGCCCGTCCCGCGAACGCCGCGTCCACGGACGGCGACGGCACGTCGCAAACGGTCGAGCGCTATCTGCGCGCGTCGATCTGGTCGCCCTTTCGCATCACATGCCTGCAAATGTCGCTCGCGCTCGCCACGCATCTGAGGCGGGAGAGCGTGCCCGCTCAACTCGTGATCGGCGTGAGGCCGATGCCGTTCATCGCCCATGCTTGGGTCGAAGTCGACGGGCGCGTGTGCGGCGACGAACCGGACCTGAAAAAGAGCTATGGCGAAATCTATCGAACGCCTCGACCTGACGAACGCGCCGCCCCGGTCGGGCTGGCGGCTTGAACGGCGCGCGTGGACGGACGCGGCCGGATATCGCGGTCTGCTGTCCTGCAACGGCGGGCCCGATCGGCCGATCGGCGCAACGTTGCTCGAAGTCGGCGGCCGCGCGTACCTCCGCGACGCGCACTCGAGCCTCGATCGCGCGCTCGCGCGCGCCCGCACGCTGACCGACGCGCGCGACGTCGTCACGCGCGGCGTCTGGGGCGCCTACATCCTCGTGCTCGACGAAGCGGCGACCGGTCGCCGGCTGTTCCTGCCCGACCCGCTGCATTCGGTCCGGCTCTATTACCGGGCGGCCGGGAACGGTCGCGTCGACGTCGATCCGCAGGCGGCGAACCTGCTCGACGGCGCGCCGATCGACTGGAACTTGGACTACCTGATCGAATTCGCGTGCACGCAGTTCGGCCCGCTTGACGAAACGCCTTTCGCGTCGGTCCGCGCCGTGCCGCCCGGATGCGCGCTCATCGTCGACACCGACGGGCGATGCACGATCGAGCGCGCGTGGCTTCCGCGCACGGGCGCCGTTGGCGACGTCCGTGCGTCGTGCGCGGCGGCGCTCGACGACGTCTATTCGAGCATTGCGCGCAGCCATCCGAACGTATGCGCCGCGCTGTCGGGCGGCGTCGACTCGTCCGCGGGCGCGATCTTCCTGCGCAAGGCGCTCGGCGCAGATGCGCCGCTCGCCGCCGTCCACCTGTTCTCCACGTCGTCGCCCGACTTCTACGAGCGCGACATGGCGGCGCGCGTGGCCGATTCGATCGGCGCGGAACTCATCTGCATCGACATCGATCGTCATTTGCCGTTCTCCGAACGGATCGTGCGGACGCCGCCCGCCAGCCTGAGCCAGGACATGCTGTTTCTCGGCATCGACAAGGCGGTATCGGGCGCGATCGGCCCGTCGTCGGTGCTGCTCGAAGGCCAGGGCGGCGATCTGCTGTTCAAGGCGGTGCCGGACGCGAACGCGGTGCTCGACGCGCTTCACGGCAAAGGATGGTCGTTCGCCCTTCGCACGGCGGAGAAGCTCGCGATGCTTCACAACGACTCGATCCCGCGCATTCTGCTGATGGCGGCGAAGATCGCGCTGAGAAGACGGCTGTTCGGGCAGGACGCTTCGGTGTCGCAGCAGACGATGTCGAAGCTGTTCGCGTCGCGCGCGCCGCGCGGGGCGGCCGGGCAGGCGCGCACCCGCACGCCGCGGGATCTCCGCGCGGACACCCCGTCCGACGAGTCGATCTCGGTGCTCGACCGGTTCGTGTCGATCATGACGCCCGTCACCGACGCCGCGTATACGAGCCGGCTCAATCCCTATCTCGCGCAACCGGTCGTCGAGGCGACCTTCGGCCTTCGGAGCTACGACAGCTTCGATCACCGGAACGACCGGATCGTGCTGCGCGAGATCGCATCGGCGCACACTCCCGTCGACGTGCTGTGGCGAAGGACCAAGGGATCGTTCGGCATCGGCTTCGTGAAAGGGATCGTGTCGCATTACGACGCATTTCGCGAACTGCTCCGCGACGGCGTGCTGATGCGAAGCGGCAAGATCGACGAAACCGAACTCGAGCACGCGCTGAAGGCAGTGCGCGTCGGTCAGAACGCGGCCGCGATCAGCCTCGCGCTCGTCGGGTGCGTGGAGGTTTTTTGCGCATCCTGGCAGAATTTCGTCGCGAACCGGCGCGTTGTGGCATGCTGACGAAGCGTTTCGCCGCGCCCCGCGTGACGCTCCCGCCATTGCATCCGTTCCGGCGGCGGATCGCGCCGCCGCGCGCCGAAACGCCGTTTCTCCCGTCCCGAACGCCGGTTTTCCGGCACGATTGCGAATCGACATGAAGCTTGCCGCGCTACGCTCGTTGGCGGACGTCGTCCGCCTGATGTTCGACAAGGAAACGAATGCGAGAAAGCTGATCGCCGCCGGCGTGCTGATCGAGGCGCTGACATCGACTTTCATGCTGCTCGGCCCGGTCACGTTGAAGCTCGCGGTCGACGAGATGTCGCACGCGCATTTCGACGCCGTGAAGGCGTCCGTCGACATCGTGCTGTTCGCCGCGCTGTGGTCCGCGTCCGCGATCTCGTCGATCGTCCTGCTCGCGTATACCGGCCGGATCGTCAACGCCGTGTCGAACGCGCTGCTGCGCCGCGCGCTGCACGCGCAGCTCCCGGCGCTCGCCGGCCGCGCATCGTCCGACAGCGGCTATGTGCAGGGTCTCCTCGAACGCTTGCCGTACAGTCTTCAGGTGATCATCGAAGGCGTGCTGTGGAAGATCACGCCCGTCGTGATCCAGCTCGCCGTCGCGCTCGTGCTGATTTCGCTGCTGGTGCCGCTACGCTACGCCGCGATCCTGTTCGCGGTGCTGGCCGCCTATTTCCTGTTCTCCCACTTGTCGGCCGAGCAATACGAGAAGAGCGCGGCCGCGACGAGCGAGGCCGCGGGCGCGCTGTCGACCGCGCTCGGCGACGTGCTCGCGAATGCGCCGCGCGTCGTCTACAACGGCGCGGTGCAGCGGGAGATCGACTACGTCGCGGCGAGAGCCGGCGCGCGGCTCGATGTCGGCTGGCGGCGGTCGTGGCTGCTCACGCGCGCGGCCGTCTATCAGTACGGCATCATCGCGTTCGGCATGGCGGCGATGTTCGTGCTGTGCGTGCGCGACATCGCGGCCGGCCGGATCACGCTCGGCGATTTCATGCTGCTGCAGACCTACGTGCTGCAGTTCGCGCTGCCGCTCGGCGCGTACGGATTCGTGCTCCGCCAGGCTGGCGCGGCGCTCGCGAACGTGCGCGAAGCGCTCGAGATCGCCCCCCGGGCGGCCACAGCCGACGCTGTCCGCCCGCAGCCGGGCGGCTCGGCCGCGCACGTCGCGGTCCGCCGGCTAGCGTTTCGCCGGGCGGATCGCTTCGCGATCGAACCGATGTCGTTCGACCTGCCGGCGGGCAGCTACACGGCGATCGTCGGACACAACGGCTCGGGCAAATCCACACTCGCGAAGATCGTCGCCGGGCTGCTGCCGCCCGACGACGGCGTCGTCGCATACGACGACGTCAACCTGTACGGCATCGACGACACTGCGCGCAGCGGCTTCGCGCTCTACGTTCCGCAGGACGTCGCGCTCTTCAACCGACCGCTGCGGGAAAACGTCCGCTATTACCCGTCGACGCTCACCGACGACGACGCGACGCGACTGCTCGAACGCCTCGCGTTCCACAAGGACGGGCGGCGCATCGACCTCGACGGCGATGTCGGCGAAGGCGGCGCTCGCCTATCGGGCGGCCAGGTGCAGAAGGTCGAGCTCGTCAGGTTGATGGGCGTCGACGTCCCCGCAATCGTCCTCGACGAAACGACGTCGGGCCTCGATCCGCAAAGCGACGCGCTCGGCATCGCGATGCTTCGCGAGCGTCTTTGCAGGCGCACGACGCTCGTGCTGATCACCCATCGGATCGCGAACGTCGAGGCGGCCGACCAGGTGCTGTTCCTGTCCGCCGGGCGGCTCGTCGCGGCAGGTCCGCATCGGCGCCTCATCGATACCTGCGACGAATACAGGACCTTCTGGCGCCGCCAGCCCGAGCCTGCGGTGTCGAACGCATGACGCCCGGGCATCCGTGCGCGGCGGCCGCCGCCGAATCGCCAAGCGCAAGCCGGTCGAGCGCGATCAGTAGATGAACAGCCGAATCGTCGCCGTCCCGGTAAACGGCCCGATCTTCGGTGCGCCGAACGACTTCAGCACCGCATCGAGCACGACGTTCTGATACGACACGTTCCCCGGCATCTGCGTGAGCACGAACTGCTGGTTGAACGGAATCGCATTGCCGTTCTTGTCCTCGATGCCGATCCCGAAATTGCTGTCGCTCTGCGGCACGAGCAGGCCGTTGCGCACGATCTGCGAGGTCTCGAAGTAGCCATCGACGCGCACCGGTATGCTGCATTTCTTCGTCAGCGCGAGGCTGAACTGCTTGCGCGGCGCAGCAGGAGAAAAGCCGTTGCCGGACGCCTGGATCTGCCCGAACTTCACGATCCCCGGCTCGGGCGTCACCGTCACGTCGACCATGCACGGCGTCGGCTTCAGGTTCTGCAGGCCGCTCAGCCGGTACTGGAAGCTCGGGTTCGTGTTGTTCAGGCCTTTCTCGCCGTCGAACTGGAACACCGTGTACACGTCGCTCGGCGGCTGCACCCACGCGCCCTTCTTGCGCACGACCACCTGGTACGTGATGCTGATCGGAATCTTCGGGCACCGCTTCGCGTTGAAGTCCGCCTGCGAGCACGGCGGCACGGCGAAGCCCGTCGGCACGCCGGTGCCGGGACGGCTGCCCGCGCCGAAGTGGTCGACGCCCTGATAGCGGATGCCGATCTCGAGCCCCCACGCGGCCGGATTCTTGCCGTCCGGATTCGCGTAGAAGTAGATGTTGTCGACGATGCTCAGATTGCCCGCGCCGCCGAGATCCTTGTAGCAATAGCCGTCCGTCGTGCGCGGCGACGAAATCCAGATCACGTAGCCGTCGGGCGCGTCGGTCGGATACGACGCGACGTTGCCGATCGGCTCGGTGAGCGACGTCTGGCCGCTGTTCGTCAGGCAGCGCACCGCCCACGCGGGCTGAGCGAATGCGACGAGGAGCGCCGCGCAGGCCCACGCGAGCCAGCCGGGCATGCGTCGCGGCAAGAAGCGAGTGAACGCGCTCATCGCTTCACGCTCCGGCACGCATTGCCGTCGCACGCGTACTCGACCGTCACCTGGCCGCCGTAGTCGTCGACGTGCGTGACGTGGAGACCGCCGCCCGCCGACGCCGAGAACGGCACGCTCGCCGCGCCCTTCGGATTCACCATCACCGGATCGAGCGGCTGCGGCGTCTTGTTCGCGCCCGCCGCGAGCGCAACGACCGTGATGTGATACGGCGTCGGGTTGTCGAATACGAGCTGGTGCGCGGCCGGATCGACGCGCAACGTCATCGGCAGCGTCGGGTCCTCATCGCGCGCGGGCTGGACGCCCGCCGGCCGGTAGAACAGTTTCATCTGCGTGTGCAGCGCGATCTGCAGCGCGTTCGGCGTGCCGGTCTTCGGCGGCACCTCGCGGATGTTCAGATAGAACACCGATTCGCGATCGGCCGGCAGCGCGGCGCCCGGCATCCGCGCGATCCGCAGCACGTTGCGCTCGCTCGGCTCGACGCGCTGCAGCGGCGGCACGACCATCAGCGGCGTCGTGATCTTGTTGCCGTGCTCGTCTTCGAGCCACGACTGCACGAGATACGGATACGCATCGCTCTTGTTCGAGATCGTCACGATCGCGGCCTGCTCGCCTTCGTTGAGGATCACGCGGGTGCGGTCCGGCACGATCGCCGCGTGCGCGGCGCCCGCGAGCGCGGCGAGGAGCGCGGCGGCCATGCGCTGTGCGTTCGAAGCGGAAAGGCATCGTGTGGTCATGTTCATCATCGTGTCGAGTCGGTCAGGTCGGTCAGCGCGACGCGTGCTGCGTCGCGGATTCGCAGCCGACGGGCGCGGGCGTGCCGTCGAGCTGCAACGTGTCGGGAAGCGCGGCGGGCGTGCAGATCGTCTTCGCGCCGGCGCGCACGACGAGCTTCGCGCGCGGCTGCACCTGCGTCAGGTACGCGGCCCCTGCCTCGCCGACGATGCCGAGCTCCTTGCCGGTCTCGGCGTCCTGCACCGACGCGCCGAACGGCACCGGCGCGCCGTCGTCGCCCGTCAGCGTGACGAACACGTTGCGCCCGCGCGCCGCGTTGAACTTGATGTAGCCAATCGCGCCGTCCGTCAGCACGGTGCGCTGGATCGGGTTCGTCACTTCGGTGTCGAGGCCGAGCTTGTCGACGCTCACGGTCGCGTCGTACACGTTGTACGGCGATACGCCGTCGATCACCGCGTAGCCGCGCGAATCGGTGCGTGCATACGAGCCGGCGAGCGGCACGCCGGGCACGCCGTCGGTCGATACGAGCAGACGCGTGTCGCCCGCGTTGCCGTTCGCGTGCGCGGTCACGCCGTAGCGCGTCGCGACGAACGAGCCGTCGACTTCGAGCGACGCCGACGCGTACGCGTTCGCGACCGTCGATGCCTGCGCGGTCAACTGGTAAGACGGCGTGCGCTGGCGGAAGCTCGCGTTCGCGGACGCACGGCCGTCGGTCGCGCCGCCGTACACCTGATAGGTGCGGCCGTTCATGCCGTCGTAGATGTAGCCCGCGTTCACGCTCGTGCCGCCCTGGCCCGTCGACACGCTCGACGTGAGCGTCTGGCGCTCGCCGAGCGGCAGCGTCGCCGTTAGCGACACCTGGTTGCCGCCGCCGCCCGCGCCTTGCGTGCGGAACGCGGAGAAGCTCATGTTCACGCTCTTCAGCCCGCCGAGCGAGAACGCGCGCGTGAGCGTCACGCCGATCCGCTGATCGGACGGACGCGACCAGTAGGTCGTCTGGTCGTACGAGAAATAGGTCGACGTATCGCCGAAGCGCTTGGACAGCATCGCCGAATAACGCTGCTTGCCGTTCGCGAGGCCGGACGCGGTCGGGTCGCCCGAGAACTGCTGGAAATTCGTGTAGTCGCGCTCCGAGAAGCGATAGCCGAAGAAGCGCACGTCGGCGTCGAGCGCGTCGAAGTGCTTCGAATAGTTGATGCGATACGAGTTGCCCTGCTTCGTCTGGCCGTTCCACCAGAGCGTCGCGCGCGCGTGCGTGATGTCCGCCGACAGCGCGCCGAAGCGGCCGAAGTCGCGGCCGATGCCGAACGCGACCGACGTATAGCCGGACGCCGCGATGAGACCGCCGTACACGGTCACGTCGAACGGCAGCCCGTACGCAGCCTCGGCAAAGCCGAACCACGGCGTGATGCCCGCGCCGCCGAACGTGCGCGGCTTGCCGATCGCGGTCTTGTAGCGCAACTGGCCTTCGCGCGCGAGAAACGGCACCGATGCGGTCGCGACCTGGAAGCGCTGGACGGAGCCGTCCTCTTCCTCGACGACGACGTCGAGCGTGCCCTGCACGCTCGTATTGAGATTCGACAGCGCGAACGCGCCGGGCGACACCTTCGTCATGTACAGCACGCGGCCGGCCTGCATCACCTTGACGACCGCGTTCGTGCGCGCGACGCCCGCGACGAGCGGCGCGTAGCCGCGCATCGACGGCGGCAGCATCCGGTCGTCGCTCTTCATCGCGACGCCCGACATCGAGAACGTGCTGAAGATGTCCGAATCGACGTAGATCTCGCCGAACGACAGCGTCGACTGCAGCGACGGCAGCGCGCGGTACGCATAGAGCTGATTGAAGCGGAACGTGCGATCCGCGTAGACGGAGCCGCCCGCGTTCGTCTGCGCCTGATAGTCGCCGCGAAAGCGCCACGCGCCCCAGTTCGCGCCGATTGTGCCGTACGCCTGCACCGAGTTGTTCTGCTGCGCGCCGCCGCCGAACGCGTGATTCGCGTTCGCGAGCACGCGATAGTCGAGCATTGCGCCGTCGACGCCTTCGCTCCAGCGCTCGGGCGGCAGGTACGACGCGTCGGTGAATTCGAGCGCGGCTTGCGGAATCGTGATCTTCAGGCGCCCTTCGCCCTTCTGATAGCGGATCGTCACGCCTTCGATCGCGGCGAGATCCGCGCAGCGGCCGCCCATGAAGCGCGGCATGTCATTGACGAGCGACTTCTTCAGGCCGAACTGCGCAACGAGTTCGGGCGTGATGCATGCGCGCGCGCCGTCCCCTTCGTGCTGCGCGACGAATTCGACCTGCTGGAGGCCGTAGAACACGTCATTGACCTGCACGTCGAGCAGATACGTGCCCGGCAGCGTGAAGTCCGCCTGCGAGAACTGCGACAGGTCGACGTCGTTCGCGCCGTCGATGCTCAGGAACGACGAATTGAACTCCGTCGCCTGGGCATGGCTGCCGGCGACCAGCATGGACACGCAGAAGAAGGAAGGTCTGATTCGCACGCCGACTGACTGAAACGGGATAGGGATCGCGGAAAAAACGGGACAGCGAAAGGCATCGCGCGAAGAAAGGGCGCGCGCCCTTCCCTCGCGATGCGGCTCGGCGAGCCGCGCCGGCTTACTGGTAGCGGACCGTGAAGTTCGCGACGCCGTCGGCCGTGCCCGGCGTGACGCCTGCGGCGGTCGATTCGTACATCGCGGCGAAGCGCGCGACGCTCGTGCCGTTGCTCAGCACGACCGGGCCCTTCTGCTCCGCGCCGTTGTCGAGGTATTCGCCCGACGCCGATTGCAGGCGGATGCCGACGTTCTTCGCCGAGCCGACCGTCGCGATCAGCTTCGGCTGCGTTGCGTTCGACGTGCCCGTGAACGTGAAGTACGCGTTCTGCGCGACGCTCGTGTCGCAATCGACCAGCTTGATGTCGAAGTTCTGCGGGGTCGACTTGTCGCCGGCTGCCTTGAACGTGTTCGCAGGGACGAAGCCGAGACGCACGGTCTGATCCACCGAACCCGCGTCGATGCCGCATGCGCCCGCGACGATCTCGCCCGTGAAGTTGATGGTGCCGGTGCCGGCGGCGAACGCCGACGTGGACAGCGCGGCGCAGGCGGCGGCGGACAGGAGTGCTTTTTTCATGGCTAATTCCGTAACGTGACAATGAGGGTTTGACGATTTGTCGGACGTATTCGCAATGCGTGGAAATGCATCGCAATGCGCTGGCCTTGGCTCGTCGCGACGAATCGCATTATCAAGATGAATCAGAAAGCATTTTGTAAAACAATGTCAAACAATTGCATTACATTAAATTTTCCAACTGCTTGCTAAACGTTTGCCTGCCGAACGATTTTTCGCCCTTTTGCGGCGCTGGGCACATGTGCCGGATTGAATTCAATTCATTGTTTTTATTGATATAAATTCGTCATGTCGATCTACTTCACTTGTTGCCGCAAGCGGCCTGCGACATCGCCGCGAGGCATCGAAAAATCAACGTTTTCCCGACATTTCCATAACGGTTGTTAAATTGCAACATTGAATATCTCTTTCGGTTGATTTTGAGATATCGATTGCATCGGGAATTTATGGCGCAATCGTTTGCGTTCCCGCGTAATCGCTCATTTCATATATTTCCATTTATCGCAATCACGCGAATACACATGAATTTGAATTTATTTTGCAATTGAAATGCAAATTCATATTTATGAGATAAGTAAGTTTCCGATTTCATGCGCGCGCAATCGTTTGCCAATTGAAAACGAGCATGGGGAAACGTTTGCAAATGGACATCGGGCAATAAGGCCGGCGGATTCGGTCGGGTACCGCCCTCGCCCCCCGCTCGAACCGAGCAGCCTCGATGGTCGGCGAATGTGATTGGTCGGCGCGGCGGCGGTCGTCGAATCGATTCGATCGCCGCGCTTGTCGGCGAGATGGCGGCCTGCCGGCACGATCGCGCTCGACGGCGCCGAGCGGCAGGCTTGCGAGCATTCGAGCGCCGTCGCCGAGTTCGGCATGGCAGCGATGTGGCCGGATCGATCGCCACGAAAACGCGCCGGGCGCTTTACGTCGATGCCGGGCGGCGGAGATGGAACGGGTGAACGCGAACGTGTGCGTGTCGCGAGGTCGAGCGATTTATTGATTTGCGCAGCGGAACCCGCGGCGGCTCGCGAGCGCGGGTCCTGCGGGCAATATGGAAAGATCGAGGCCGCTGGACGACGGGTGTCGTCCCTCGGGAATCGTCATCGGCTCAACGGAAACCGACGCAACGGAACCGTGGTGCGGACGAGCGATGCGCTCCTCGTTGGGGCAACGCTTCACGGCCGGTTCGGTGAACGCGACGCGCTCGCGTCCATTGCGCATCGGCGCATCACACATCGAATCGGCGAATCGGCGAATCGCCAAATCGAATCCGCTCTTCCGGCCGATCCTGCATTGCGCGTGGACGACGACGCGCGCGCCGCCCTGCCGGCCCCGGCAAAATGCGTATCGAAGCGAGCAGGCGTGCGCGGCCCGCTCGCGCTCACGCGCAGGCGTCGCCGCCGCCGCACGCGGCGCGCGACCATCCTCCGCCGAGCGCGCGATACAGTGTGATCGCGTTCGTGAGCCGCAACTGCTTCAAGCGAATCAGTTCCTGCCCGGACTCGAACGTGCTGCGCTGCGCATCGAGCAGTTCCAGATAGCTCGCGACGCCGCTGCCGTAGCGCCGCTCCGCGAGCCTCAGCCGCTCGGCGTCCGCGCCGTACACCGCCTGCTGCGCATCGAGTTGCGCGTCGATCTGATCGCGGGCCGCGAGCGCGTCGGCGACTTCGCGGAACGCGATCTGGATCGTTTTCTCGTATTCGGCGACCGCGATGTGCCTGCGCGCGTCGGCGACGTCGAGGTTCGCGCGATTGCGCCCGCCCGCGAAGATCGGCAGCGTGAGCCGCGGCGCGAACGTCCACACGCTCGCGCCGCCCGAGAAGAGTCCCGCGAACGCGTCGCTGACCGAACCGATCTCCGTCGTGAGCGCGATGCGCGGAAAGAACGCGGCGCGCGCGGCGCCGATGTTCGCATTCGCCGCGACGAGCCGCTGCTCGGCCTGCCGGATGTCCGGCCGCTGCTCGAGCAGATCCGACGACAGCCCCGGCGACACCGCCGCGACCGCGAGCTCGTCGAGCGCGGGCGCATCGGCGCGCAGTGTCGTCCCGAAGTCGCCCGCGAGCAGTTTCAGCGCACTCGTCGCCTGCGTGTGCTCGCGCTCGAGCGCCGCCTTCGACGCGCGCGCCGACGCGACGAGCATCTCGGCCGTGCGCAGCTCGATCGCCGTGCCGGTGCCGGCCGCATAGCGGCGCTGCGTCAGCGCATACGTCGCGTCGCGTGCGGCGAGCGTGCGCCCGGCGAGCTTCAGCTGATCGACGAGCGCGCGTTCGGTCACGTACGCGGACGCGACTTCGGCAATCAGGCTGATGCGCGCCGCGCGCTGCCCTTCGGCCGTCGCGAAGTACTCGGCGAGCGCCGCGTCGGACAGGCTCTTCACGCGGCCGAACAGATCGATCTCGAACGCGCTCACGCCGACGCCTGCGCGATACAGCGTGCTCGTCGCGCTCTCGCGCAGCACCGGGTCGTACTGGCGCGTGCGCTCGTAGCCGAGATTGCCGTCGATCGACGGCAGCCGGTCCGCGCGCGCGACGCCATAGAGGCCGCGTGCTTCCTGAATGCGCAGCGTCGCGATCCGCAGATCGCGGTTGTTCACGAGCGCCGCGTCGATCAGCGCGCGCAGCGACGGATCGGTGAAGTACGCGCGCCAGTCGTCGAGGCGCATGTCGTGCGTGTCGTGCATGTCGGCCGCTTCGTGCGCGTCGCCGGCCTCGCGCGTATCACGCATATCGCGCTCGCCACGGTCGGCCGCTGCGGCATCCGATGCCGCGGCGGCCGTTGCCGTCGCGTGTACGCCCCGCGACGCGCCCGCCGCCGAGGGCGCGTAGCGCGCGGGCACGGGCGCCGCCGGCCGTTCGTAGCGCGGCGCGAGCGTGCAGCCCGCGACGAGCGCCGCCGCGAGCGCGATCGGCCACGCCCGCCGCGCATCCGGCTGTCGCAGGCGGCATCGCTCGCCCTGCAAGGGCAGACATTTCATCATCACTTGGTCTCCAGTGCCGCGTGCGCGCTGCCGCGCCGGCGCGAGCCGACGTCGAACACGCGGCCGACGCACACGAAAAAGAGCGGGACGAGGAAGATCGCGAACAGCGTCGCGCTGATCACGCCGCCGAGCACGCCCGTGCCGATCGCGACCTGCGCGCCGGACGCGGCGCCCGTCGCGAACGCGAGCGGCAGCACGCCGACGCCGAACGCGAGCGACGTCATCACGATCGGCCGCAGCCGCAGCCGTGCGGCTTCGAGCGCCGCGTCGGCAAGCGACATCCGTTGCGCAACCAGATCCTTCGCGACCTCGACGATCAGGATCGCGTTCTTCGCCGACAACCCGATCGTCGCGATCAGTCCCACCTTGAAGTAAATATCGTTGGGCATCCCGCGCAGCGTGACGCCCGCCACCGCGCCGATCACGCCGAGCGGCACGACGAGCATCACCGCGAACGGAATCGACCAGCTCTCGTACAGCGCCGCGAGCGCGAGAAACACGACGAGCACCGACAGCGCAAACAGCATCGGCGCCTGCGCGCCCGACAGCCGTTCTTCGTACGACTGCCCGGACCACGCATAGCCGACGCCCGCCGGCAGCGTCGACGCGATCCGCTCGATCGCCGCCATCGCCTCGCCGCTGCTGTGTCCCGCCGCGGCCGAGCCGTTGATCGTGAACGACGGGAAGCCGTTGTAGCGCGTCAACTGCGGCGGGCCCATCGTCCAGCGCAGCGTCGCGAACGCGGACAGCGGCACCATCTCGCCCTTCGAATTGCGCACGCGCAGCTTCGTCACGTCGTCGGGATCGAGCCGGTGCCGCCCGTCCGCCTGCACGATCACGCGGCGCACCTGCGCGCCGTGCATGAAGTCGCCGATGTATTCGGAGCCGAACATCACCGCGAGCGTCGCGTTGATCTCGTCCATCGACACGCCGAGCGCCGACGCCTTCGCGCGATCGATGTCGAGCTTGAGCTGCGGCGCGTCCTGCGTGCCGGCGAACATCAGATCGGTCAGCACGGCGTTCGCGTGCCCTTCGGCGAGCAGCCTCTCGCGCGCGGCGACGAGCGCCGCGTAGCCGAGCCCGCCGCGATCCTGCAGACGGAAATCGAAGCCGCCCGTCGAGCCGAGATCGGGCAAGGCGGGCGAATTCATCGCGAACACCGTCGTGTTCGGCGTACCCGCGAAGCGTTCGTTGATCCGTGCGACGATCGCCTGCACCTGGTCGTGCGCGCGCTTGCGCTCCTTCCAGTCCTTCAGCGTGACGAAGATCATCCCGCCGTTCGGCCCTTCGCCGTACAGGTTGAAGCCGCCGAGCGCGAACGTGTACGCGCTCGGCTCCTTGTTGCGCACGTATTCCTCGACGCGCCGCACGCTCTGCATCGTCTCCGCGAGCGGCGTGCCCTGCGGGCGGATCACCATCACCATGAAGTTGCCCTGGTCCTCGTCCGGCAGGAACGCGGTCGGCAGCTTCATGAGCAGCAGCACGGCGCCCGCCGTCAGCGCGCCGTACACGACGAGCCAGCGCAGCGGACGCTTCAGCACCTGGCCAACGCGCGCTGCGTAGCGGTTCGTCGCGCGCGCGACGAACCGGTTGAACCAGCCGAAGAAGCCGCCCTTCTCGTGATGGTCGTCGGCGACGGGTTTCAGCAGCGTCGCGCACAGCGCGGGCGTGAGCGACAGTGCGAGGAACGCCGAGAAGCCGATCGACACCGCGAGCGCGAGCGCGAACTGCCGGTAGATGTTGCCGACCGCGCCGCCGAAGAACGCCATCGGCACGAACACCGACGTCAGCACGACGGTGATCCCGACGATCGCGCCGCTGATCTGCTTCATCGCCTTCACGGTCGCCTCGTACGGCGGCAGTTTCTCCTCGACCATCAGCCGCTCGACGTTCTCGACGACGACGATCGCATCGTCGACGAGGATGCCGATCGCGAGCACCATCCCGAACATCGTCAGCACGTTGATCGAGAAGCCCGCGGCGAGCATCGCGCCGAACGTGCCGAGCAGCGCGACGGGCACGACGAGCGTCGGGATCAGCGTCGCGCGGAAGTTCTGCATGAAGAGGAACATCACCGCGAACACGAGCACGCCCGCCTCGACGAGCGTCGTCACGACCTTGCTCATCGACACGCGCACGAACGACGACGTCTCGTACGGAATCTGGTACGTGACGCCCGCCGGGAAGAACTTCGACAGCGCGTCCATCGTCGCGCGCACGCGCTTTTCGGTCGCGACCGCGTTCGATCCCGCCGCGAGCTTGATGCCCATGCCGGTCGCCGTCTTGCCGTTCACGAACGACGGATAGTTGTAGTCGTTGCCGCCGAACTCGATTTTCGCGACGTCGCGCAGATAGAGCGTCGAGCCGTCGGCGCGCGCGCGCAGCGCGATCGCGCCGAACGCGTCGGGCGTCGACAGCGGCGCGTCGGCGAGCACGGTCGCCGCGATCGGCGCGCTGTCCGGCACCGCGCTGCGGCCGATGTCGCCGATCGTCACGCGCGCGTTGTGCGCGCGCACGGCCGTCGCGATGTCGGATGCCGTCAGATTGAGCGCCGCCATCTTGACCGGGTCCGGCCAGATCCGCATCGCGTATTCGGCGCCCCAGAACTGCACCTTGCCGACGCCTTCGACGCGCCGCAGCGCCTGCACGACGTTCGCCGACGCGTATTCGCCGAGCTGCACGGCCGACATCCGTCCGTCTTCCGACGTGAGCGACACGACGAGCTGGATGTTGTCGGCCGCCTTTTCGACCGAAATGCCGTCGCGCCGCACGGGTTCGGGCAGCCTCGCCTCGACGGTCTTCAGCCGGTTCTGCACGTCGACCGCCGCGAGATCGGCGCTCACGCCCTGCTTGAACGTCAGGTACAGCGACGCCTGGCCGGCGCTGCTCGTCGCCGACGTATACAGGAGGCCGGGCACGCCGTTCATCTCGCGCTCGATCACGGCCGTGACCGATTCCTCGACGACCTGCGCGGACGCGCCCGGATACGTCGCGTAGATGCTGACGACGGGCGGCGCGATGTCCGGATACTGCGCGACGGGCAGCGCGCGAATCGCGAAGATGCCGCCCAGCATGATGAATAGCGAGATCACCCAGGCGAACACCGGGCGATCGATGAAGAAACGAGCCATGATCGAGTTGTGCTTGTCAGGTTTGGCGCTTCGCGGGCGCGGCGGCCGCGCCCGGCCCGGAGGCCGGTTGCGCGGGCGCGTCGCGCTCGACCGCCTTCACGGTCGCGCCTGCTTCGAATTGCGCGGCGTCGTCGACGACGATGCGCTCGCCGCCGTGAAGCCCGCGCGTGACGATCCAGTCGCGGCCTTTCATCTGCGAGGCCTCGACCGTCACGTCGCGAATCTTTCCGTCCTTGTCGACGACCTTGACGGTCGTGCTGTCGGCGGTGCGCAGGAGCGCGTCGCGCGGCACGAGGAACGCGTCGCGCGCGATCGCGCGCTCGAGCGTGATCCGCACGTACGCGCCCGGCAGCAGCTCGCGCTCCGGATTCGGAAAGAGCGCGCGCATCGCGACCGTGTCGGTCGACGGATCGACCGCGAGATCCGCGAACAGCAGCTTGCCCTTGCGCGCATACGTGCTGCCGTCCGGGCGCACGAGCGCCACCTCGACGTCCCGCTGCGCGATGCCCGCCGCGCGGCCGCTCTTCACCGCGCGCCGCAGCGACTCGACGTCGGCAGCCGGCTGCGAGAAGTTCACGTAGATCGGATCGAGCTGCTCGACGGTCGTGAGCGGCGTCGCCTGGTCCTGGCCGACGAGCGCGCCTTCGGTGACGAGCGCGCGGCGCGCGCGGCCGTCGATCGGCGCGGTGACGGTCGCGTAGTCGAGCTGCAGTTGCGCACGCGCGAGCTCCGCGCGCGCCGATGCGACGGCCGCCCGCGCCTGCCGCTCGTCGGCGAGCGCCTCGGTGTGATCGCGCTCGCTGACCGCCCGGTCGCGCACGAGCTCGTCGTAGCGGCGCCGCTTGTCGAGCGCCGCGAGATGCGCGGCCTGCGCCTTCTCGAGCGCGCCCGCGGCCGCATCGCGCGCCGCCTTGAACGGCGCGGGATCGATCTTGAACAGCACCGCGCCGCGCTTCACTTCCTGTCCTTCTTCGTACGTGCGCGCGGTCACGATGCCCGCGACCCGCGCGCGCACCTCGGCTTGCCGGTAGGCGTCGAGCCGGCCCGGCAATTCGACCGAGAGCGGCACCGACGCTTTCTTCGCCGTGACGACGGTCGCCTGGCGCGGCGAGGCCGCCTCGCCGCCGCCGTCGCGCTTGCCGCAGCCAACGGCGACGAACGCCGCGACGGCGAGCGCCGCCCACAAGCGGCGCATGCGCGCCCATTCGTATTTCATTGTTTTCCTCGCGATTCGTTCGGCCCGGGACGAACTTGGGGGCCGGTCAGGGCGATCGATTATAATCAGTCGCGACTGATTAAATAGTGTCGCTTGATAGAATGTCGCAAGAAAACGACAAGCAATCGAAAGGGAGAGTCGACCTACATGGCCCGCAAGACACGCGAAGAATCGTTGAACACGAAGAACCGGATCCTCGACGCCGCCGAGCTCGTGCTGCTCGAAAAAGGCGTCGGACAGACCGCGATGGCCGATATCGCGGAAGCGGCCGGCATGTCGCGCGGCGCGGTCTACGGACATTTCAAGGGCAAGCTCGAAGTGTGTGTCGCGATGTGCGACCGCGCGTTCTCGCGCGCGGTCGAGGGATTCGAGCTGTCCGACGAGCGCCCCGCGCTCGCAACGCTGCGCCTAGCCGCGTCGCACTACCTGCATCAATGCGGCGAGCCCGGCTCGATGCAGCGCGTGCTCGAGATCCTCTACATGAAATGTGAGCAGAGCGAAGAAAACGCGCCGCTGCTGCGCCGCCGCGCGCTCTACGAATTGCAGGCGCTGCGGATCACGAAGGCGCTGCTGCGCCGCGCGGTCCTCACAGGCGAACTCGACGCGTCGCTCGACGTGCATCTCGCGGGCGTCCATTTCCTGTCCCTGCTCGAAGGCATCTTCGGCTCGATGATCTGGACGACGCGGCTGCGCGGCGACCGCTGGGGCGATGCCGAGGCGATGCTCGACGCGGGCGTCGATGCGCTGCGCGCGTCGCCCGCGCTGCGGCGCGCCCAAGATTGCACGTCACGCGCGCCGGTGCGCGCAATTGCGCACTGAGTGCGCCGACTATCCGCCCCTACATAAAATCGTCAACCGTGCGGAACAATTGCGCGCGCCGCGCGGTCATTCAAGTTGACGTCGATTCATCATATGGGTTTGAACCCTCGAGAGCCGAATCGCCGTTCGGAGCGGACATCGTCCGCGTCGTTGGGCCGAACGGTGCGCAGCGGGGCGCGGTCCGGTCGTGATCGCGCCCCGCTGCGTTGAACGTCCAGGCGCTGCCGCCCGCTTCGGCGCGAGCCTTTCCGCAGCCGCCCGCCCACCCTCTTTCGTTTCGAACCGCCTTTTTCAAGGATGTGGACACCGTTGGCCAAGCCATTCGCGCATACCGTTTCCGTTTCTTCCGGCGATCCCGCGTCCGCCGCCGGATCGCCGGCCCAGGCCGCCGCCCCCCGCTCGTTCAAACGCAAGCTGCCCGCGGCGAGCACGCTCGCCGCGCTGATCGCATTCGGTCTCGCGGCGCTGCCTGCCGTGTCGAAGTCGCCTGATGCGTCGACCGCGAACGCCGCACGCACACCGCAGCGCGTGCTCGCCGACGCGCCGTTTCCGAGCGCGCAGCGCTTCGTCACAAACGAACTCGAGCGCATGATCGCCGAGCAGGCGCCGCACGCCGATCCGCTGCAGGCACACGCCGATCGAACCGATCCGGCGGGCGCCGACTCGACGCCGGGCCTAACGCGGCCCGGCCTCTTCGCGTCGCTCGCCGAGCATCGCAACGAACTGCTCGGTTACGACGGCCGCGCGTTCTCGCTCGCGGATTCGGTGCTCGCGCCGACCGACGGCGGCGTGCGCTCGGGAGCGATCGAGCAGACGCTTGCCGACACGCTCAATCAGATCGACATCCCGCCCGAAGTGCGGATCCAGATCGGCGACCTGATCTCCGACCGCGTTCATTCGCACGCGAACGCGCAGCCGGGCGATCGCTACCGGATCGCATTCGACGCCGCATCGGGCAAGCCGCGCGTGACCGCGCTCGAGCTGCGCGTCGCGGGCCGCAAGTTCGGCGCGATCTGGTTCAAGCCGCCGGGCGCGGCGGGCGGCGCGTATTACGCATTCGACGGCCAGCCGCTCGACGCGCCCGCGCTCACGATGCCCGTCGTCAGCACGCGAATCAGTTCGTATTTCGGCGAACGCATCCATCCGCTGTCGCACATCCTGCAAATGCACACGGGCGTCGACCTCGCCGCGCCGACCGGCACGCGCGTCGGCGCGGCGGCGGCAGGCGTCGTGTCGTTCGTCGGCTACGATCCCGGCGGCTACGGCAAGTACGTCGTGATCGATCATCCGGACCGCACGTCGACCTACTACGCGCACCTGTCGGCGTTCGCGCCGGGGCTCGAAGCCGGGATGACGGTCGCGCAGGGGCAGCGGATCGGCGCGGTCGGCTCGACCGGCGCGGCGACGGGCCCGCATCTGCATTTCGAGGTCCGCGTCGACGATCAGCCGGTCGATCCGCTCGTCGCGCTTGCCAACGCGCAGAACACGCTGTCGGCGATGCAGCTCGACGCGTTCCGTCGCGTCGAGAGCGAAGCGCGCTTCCGGCTCGCGTCGAGCGGCGCGCGGCCGCTCGGCTTCGCGCAAGTCGACGCGCCGCTGTGGGCCGAGTTCGCGACCGATACGTCGACGCTGCGCGCGATCTTCAACACGCACTACGCGTCGTCGTGACGATGCGGTAGCGCAGGAGCCGCGCGCGTCGGCGCGCGAGGCTTCGATTCCGCCCGAGATTCGAGCGGCCGCGTCGTCTTCGGCAAATGCTTGCGCCGTCGTGCGATCCGCCGCGCGCATCGCTCTCGATACGGCGATGCGCCGAAACGCCCGTGCAGACGCTGCCCGCGGCGCGAACACGTCCCGCGCCCGCACGCCTTCCGCCGGGCGACGCTATCGCGCTATCGCGGCCCGCTCGACGCCGGCTGCGCGGCCGCCGCGCTCGGCGTCTCGCCGCCTTGCGGCGATCCGCGCCGATCGCGCGCGAGCAGCCACGTCGCCGCGACGTCGAGCGCGGTGCAGAGAATCAGATAGATGACGCCGACGAACAGAAAGACCTGCGCGGGATACACCATCAGCCGATTGTTGACCTGCGTCGCGACGAACGACAGCTCCGGCACGCCGACGATATACGCGAGCGACGTGTCCTTCACGAGCGACACCCACTGGTTGACGAACGACGGCGTCATGATCTTCACCGCCTGCGGCAGCAGCGCGTAGCGCACCGTCTGCCAGCGCGTGAGCCCGAGCGACAGGCCCGCCTGCCACTGCCCCGCGCCCGCCGCGCGAATCCCCGCATGCACCGAATGCGCGAGATACGCGCCGCCGATGAGCGACAGCGCGCACACGACGGCCGCGAGCCCCGGCACGTCGGCGTGCAATAGCACGGGCAGCAGGAAGTACGTCCAGAAGATCAGCATCAGCACCGGAATCGCACGGAAAAAACCGATCACGACGACGAGCACGCTGCGCAGCGCGCCCGTGGCGAGCGCGAGCGCGACGCCGCCCGCGACGCCCAGCGCGGCCGACGCGAGCGCCGATGTGATCGCGAGCGCGAGCGACAGCGCGGCGCCGCCGAGCGGGCCGTCCGGGAACGCGCCGACGAGCAGGTACGGCAGGTTGTTCGCGAGTATCGACAGATCCATCGTCAACGCCCCGCGAACGTGCGATCGCGACGCCGGACCGTCCACTGCGCGAGCGCCTCGACGACCGCGACCGCCGCGATGTACAGCACGGTCGACACGCCGAACGCGGCGAAGGTCCTGAAGGTCTCGGTCTCGACCTGGCGCGACGCGTACGACAGCTCGGCGACGCCGATCGCCATCGTCAGCGACGAGTTCTTGATCAGGTTCATGTATTGGCCGAACAGCGGCGGCAACGCGATCCGCACCGCCTGCGGCAGCACGACGAAGCGGAACGTCTGCAGCGGCGCGAGGCCGAGCGCGCTCGCCGCGTGATACTGGCCGGCCGGCACGCCGCGCAGCCCTGCGTGGAACTCCTCGGCGACGAACGCGCTCGTGTAGCAGCTCAAGCCGACCCAGCCGGCAACGAATTCGAACGACGGCCAATGCAGCTCGACGCCGCCCACCGCGATCGCGTGGCGCGCGTTGAGCCAGGCCATCACGGGCTCCGGCAGCAGCGACGCGACGCCGAAATACCAGAACAGGAGCTGCACGACGAGCGGCGTGTTGCGAAACGCGACGACGTAGGCGGCGGCCGCGCGCCTCGGCCACGCGCGCTTCGCATGACGCGCGATCGCCAGCGCGAAGCCCGCGAACGTCGCCGCGACGGCCGCCGCGACCGACAGGCCGAGCGTCAGCAGGAAGCCCTGCCATAACCACATCAGATACTTGGGAGCGAGCCAGGCGTCCATCTTGTCTGCTTGGGGCCGCCCGTGCGGCGGCCGCGTTTGCGTCTCGGGATTGCGCCGGCCTGCGCGCCCGCATGCGGCGCACGTCCGGTGCGAGTGCGGGCCACACGCGGTCTGCATGCGGCCCGTGCCGACCTCTGCGCGATATCGAATGCGCGCGTCGTACGCACGCCCGACCTCGCACGCGTGGCCGCCGAGCGCGGATCGCGCCCGACGCCCGCGCATCGCCGCGCGTCTTCAGCGCTTGTTCAATGCTCGTTCAGCACTCGTTCAACGCTTGTCGCCGATCTTGAAGATCCGCGTGAGCGGCGTCTTCGTGCTCGGCCCGAACCACGCGTCGTAGATCCTGCCCGCGCGGCCGCCCGCTTCGAGGCCCTTCAGCGTGTCGTCGACGAACGCGACGAGCCGCGCCTCGCCCTTCGGCACGCCGACGCCCATGTAGTCGTTCGAGATCGTGAACGCCGGGATCTCGTAGTTCTGCTTGTCCGGCACGTTCGCGAGCAGGCCGATCAGCTTCGGGCCGTCCTGCGTGATCGCCTGCACGTTGCCCGCGCGCAGCGCGGCGAACGCGAACGGCGTGTCGTCGTATGCGACGATCGTCGCCTTCGGATACTTGTCGCGCAGCGTGACCTCGTTCGTCGTGCCCTTGTCCGCGCCGATGCGCAGGCCGTTCAACTGGTCGGCCGATTTCAGAACGCCCTTCTTCGCGAGGAACTGCTGGCCCGACGCGAAGTACGGAATGCTGAAGTCGACTTGCTTCGCACGCTCGTCGGTGATCGTGAAGTTCGCGAGCACGAGGTCGACCTTGCCCGACGTCAGGAACGGAATGCGGTTCGCGGGATTGGTCGGCTGCAGCTTCAGCTTGACGCCGAGCTTGTCGGCGAGCGCCTGCGCGTAGTCGACGTCGAGGCCGACGATGCGGTTCGTCTTCGGATCGACGAAGCCGAACGGCGGATTGCTGTCGAACGTCGCGACGCGCAGCACGCCCGCTTTCTTGATGTCGTCGAGGCGGTCAGCGTGCGCGGCCGCATGCGCGGCGATGAGCGAAAAACCGATGAGCCAGGTAGCGAGAGGCTTGAGTTTCATTGGCGATCTCTTGATCTCTTGTTTTGTCGTGAAGCCGGCGCGCGACGCGTCCGGCCGGATGAGCGACGCAGCGTGAAGCGCCGCGAGTCCGTCACCGTATCAGTGCATGCACCGCTTTCGAACCAAGAAATGCTGCTGACCTCAGCAGTTTTCTTGCTATTGCGCGCGGATGCGCGAAGCAAATGCGCGCGGCGCGCTATGTTGCGCGCCCCAGCGCTTGACGCTCACGCGTTCGAGCGCGTCGAACACGCCGTGCTCGACGATCCGTCCGATCACGATCACCGCGGCGAGCCCCGCGAACACGCGGTCCGTATCGAGCGCGTTGCGATTCTGGAAGATGTACCAGCCGAGCCCGCCGCCGCCCGCGCTCGCGCCGAACACGAGCTCGGCCGCGATCAGCGTGCGCCACGCGAACGCCCCCCGCGAGAATCGACGGCAGCGCGGCCGGAATCAGGATCGAGACGACGTGACGCGAGCCCGTCAGCCCGCAATTGCGGCCGACCATCCTGAGCGTCGCGGGCACCGCCTGAAAGCCCGCGAACGTGTTTAGCGGAAGCGGCCAGGGCACCGCGTGCACGAGCACGAACAGCAGGCTGCCCGTGTCGAGGCCGAACCACAGCAACGCGAGCGGCAGCAGCGCGATCGACGGCAGCGGATTGAACATCGCGGCCAGCATCGTCATGCAGATCGCGGCCGATGCGTGTCGTCACCGCCAGCGTGGTCAGCGCGAACGCACAAGCAACGCCGAGCGCATAGCCGCGCAGCAGCACCGACAGCGACACCGCGATCTTCGCCGGCAGCTCGCCGTTCGCGATGCCCTGCGCGAAGGCAAGCGCGGTCGCGCTGAAGGTCGGCAGCAGCAGATCGTTGTCGATCGCGCGCGCGGCGAATTCCCATCCGGCGATCAGCACGAACGCGATCAGCATCTTGCGCAGCCATCCCGCGTCGCGCAGACGAGCGAACGCCGACGGCCGCGCGAGCGGTGCGGAGCCGATGTCGCGCTCGCCGACGGCGGACGGATCGCCCGTCGGAACGGCGCCAGCCGGCGCAGTCGGCGCAAGCGCGATCTCATACTCGTCGCGCACGGGCGGCGCGATCCGCGCGCTCGTATTCGTGCTCATGCGTGCGCTCCATGCTCGTCGAACAACAGCCGATGGATTCGGTCCGCCGTCCGCTGAAAATCCGCGCGCCCGACGCTGCCTTCGGCGAAATGATGGCTGTTGAGCTCCGCGCGCACGCGTCCAGGATGAGGAGACAGCAGCAGAATCGGGTTGCCGATCACGAGCGCCTCTTCGATCGAATGCGTGACGAACAGCAGCGTGAAGCGCGCGTCGTCCCACAGCCACAGCAGCTCGTGCTGCATCCGCCGGCGCGTGAGCGCGTCGAGCGCGGCGAACGGCTCGTCCATCAGCAGCACGCGCGGCTCCATCGCGAGCGCGCGTCCGATCGCGACGCGCTGCTTCATCCCGCCCGACAGCGTGTGCGGATACGCATCGGCGAACGCGCTCAGGCCCACCTTGTCGAGCGCCGAACCTGCGCGCGCCGCAGCCTCGGCGCGCGGCAGCTTCTTCGCCGCCCGCAGCGGAAACGCGACGTTCTCGAGCACCGTCTTCCACGGCGGCAATTGATCGAACTCCTGGAACACGACGATGCGGTCGGCGCCCGGGCCGCGCACCGGTTCGCCCGCGAGCGTGATCGCGCCCTCGACGGGCGCGACGAAGCCCGCGATCGCCTTCAGCAACGTCGACTTGCCGCAGCCGGACGGCCCCAGCAGCACGAAGCGATCCGCGCCGTAGACGTCGAAGCTCACCTGCTGCATCGCGCGCACGACGCGCTCGCGGCTGCGGTATTCGAGCGTCACGCGATCGACGGCGAGCAGCTTGCCGCCCGCCGCATCGGCCGGATTCGCAAACAGGGTTGATGGTTCTGCCGCCATGCGCCGCACTCCATCGAGTCCCGCCGGGACGATCAAAAAAAATGCCCGCTGCGAAAGCGGGCGAGAATCCCAGTCAAGGAGGTGTCACACGAACTACGGGTTCAGATTAAGGCTCGTGGGCGCTGCGCACAACGAAGCATTTTCGATATCGATATCGCGACCGCCGCATTGACGTCACGTCGATGTCACGCCGATGTCGCATTGACATTGCTTCGATGCCGGATGCCGGATGCCGGCCGCATAAATCGCATCGCCGCGCGGCGCACGTCTCGTGCCGAAACGCGCCGAGTGCGACCGGCCGCGCGAAACGCGACGATACACGCATCAACTGCCCTGCGCGGTCGCGGGATCGTCGAAGAAATAATCGCGCCAGGTCTTCGGCTCGTTGCGGATCGCGCCGACGCGATGCATGAACTGCGCGAGCGCGAACGTGTTCTGCGGCGCGATCTTGAACTGCACCTGCGGATCCTTGACGATATTCAGCAGCAGCGCGCGACCCGCCTTCGAGCGGTTCACGCGCAGATACGCGTCGACCGCACCGTCCGGATTCTGCTCGATCAGGTGCTGGTCACGCGCGACGTTCAACAGCAGATAGACTGCCGAATTGCTCGGCGATCCGGATGCGCCCTTCGGCGCGGGCCGCGGGCGTGGCAAAAACCGAGGCGGCGGCGAGCGCGGCGGCCAGCAAGGCCGCGAGCGAACGTCGGCCGAAAAACGATGCGCGTGTCATGACGACCCCATGAATTCCGTCGAGACAGCGAATCTAGGGGCGCTCGCGCGCACGGGTCAACGAAGCAAATCCGCTACGCTGATCGGCTGCGGCAATAACGACGCGCACATGTAAAAACGGCGCTTCGCGATGATGCGAAACGCCGTTTGCACGCGCGCGGCACGGGCTCCCCGACGCGCCGCCGCTCGCGCTCGAATCGAATCGCGCGGCGAGCGCCGAACCGGACGGCCCCGCCGCGCGGCCGAGCCGCGATCAGGGCTCGTGGCGCAGATACCCTTCCTTGCTCGGATCGCGCATCCGCCACGACACGATGAGCGAGATCGCGCACAGCACGGTCACGTACCAGTAGAAGCTCGACTCGCTGCCGACCGACTTGAACCACAGCGCGACGTACTCGGCCGAGCCGCCGAAGATCGCGTTCGCGACCGCGTATGACAGGCCGACGCCCATCGCGCGCACTTCGGGCGGGAACATCTCGGCCTTGATGAGACCGCTGATCGACGTATAGAAGCTGACGATCGCGAGCGCGACGACGATGAGGACGAACGCCGCATACGGGCTCGTCACGCCGCCCAGCGCGTGCATCAGCGGCACCGTGCCGATCACGGCGCCCGTGCCGAACAGGATCATCGACATCCGGCGGCCGATCTTGTCCGACAGCGCGCCGAACACCGGCTGCATCAGCATGTAGACGAAGAGCGCGGCCGTCATCACGTTGCTCGCCGTCTTCGCGTGCATCCCCGCCGTGTTGACCAGGTACTTCTGCATGTACGTCGTGAACGTATAGAAGATCAGCGAGCCGCCGGCGGTAAAGCCGACCACCGTCAGGAACGCGCCCTTGTGCTGCCACACGCCGCGGATCGTACCGGCATCCTTCGCCTTGCGCGATTCGCTCGTCGACGTCTCGTCGAGCGACTTGCGCAGATACAGCGAGATCAGCGCGGCCGCCGCGCCGACGACGAACGGAATCCGCCAGCCCCACGCCTTCAGTTCGGCGGTCGACAGCGTCTGCTGCAAGATCACGAGCACGAGGAGCGCGCAGAGCTGGCCGCCGATCAGCGTCACGTACTGGAACGACGCGAAGAACCCGCGGCGGCCCTTGAGCGCGACCTCGCTCATGTAGGTCGCGCTCGTGCCGTATTCGCCGCCGACGGACAGCCCCTGAAACAGCCGCGCGACGAGCAGCAGGAACGGCGCGAGCGCGCCGATCTGCGCATAGGTCGGCAGCACCGCGATCACGAGCGAGCCGCCGCACATCATCAGCACCGAGATCATCATCGCGGCGCGGCGGCCGTGCTTGTCGGCGATCCGGCCGAACAGCCAGCCGCCGATCGGGCGCATCAGGAAGCCCGCCGCGAACACGCCAGCCGTGTTGAGCAGTTGCGTCGTCGTGTTGCCGCTCGGGAAGAACGCCGGCGCGAAGTACAGCGCGCAGAACGAGTAGATGTAGAAGTCGAACCACTCGACGAGGTTGCCCGACGATGCGCCCACGATCGCGAGTACGCGGCGCCGGACGTCTTGCCGCGTGACGGCGGCGACGGCGGTCTGATCATTCATGGATGGTCTTTTCCTTGAGGTTCTCTTGGATGGCCTGGCGGTGGTGAGCTGCCGCCTTCTTGTTCGACGCGCGCGGTGATACCGGTTCCACCTCGGCGTGGCCGCGATTCTAGCGAAATGTAATGTAACTGGCTGCCCGGGATCGCCCGGATGTCGAAAAAATAATTTCCGGTCGCCCGCGCATTCAGCGAAAACGCGAGCCGGATGGCTCGCGTTTCGTGCAAGACTGGGGGCCGCGCGCCGCGGCGACAGAAACGGCAACGGCGGGCGGATCGTGAACGGCGCCAATGGCGGTCGGTCAACGGCGGCGGCGGCGGCGTGCGCGCCGCGCCGTCAGAGCCGGATTTCCGGCGCCGCGTAGCGGCACTCGTAGCGCTTGCGGACCGTTCCCGTCTCGTCGACGCTTTCGATAAACACGTCGAACTGCCAGAGCCGCGCCATGTGCTTGAGCACCTCGTCGCTGTCGTTCGACAGATGGCGGTTGTCGGTCATGAAGTGGCGCAGCGTGAGACTGCGGTCGCCGCGCGTATTGACGGACCACACCTGGATGTTCGGCTCGCGGTGATGGATGTCGTACTGCCGCGACAACGCCTGCCGCACGTACTGGTAGCCGCTGTCGTCGTGGATCGCCGACACTTCGAGCGCGTCGCGCATGTCGTCGTCGAGCACCGAGAACAAGCGCATCTCGCGGATCAGGTGCGGCGACAGATACTGCGCGATGAAGCTCTCGTCCTTGAAGTTGCGCATCGCGTAGTGCATCGCCGGCAGCCACGGGCTGCCGGCGAGTTCCGGAAACCACTTGCTGTCTTCTTCGGTCGGCGACTCGCAGATCCGGCGGATGTCGCTCATCATCGAAAAACCGAGCGCGTATGGATTGATCCCGCTGTAGTACGGCTTCGTCACGGGCGGCTGGTAGATCACGTTGCTGTGCGAATGGAGGAACTCCATCATGAAGCCGTCCGCGAGCTTGCCCTGGTTGTACATCGTGTTGAGCAGCGTGTAATGCCAGAACGTCGCCCAGCCTTCGTTCATTACCTGCGTCTGCCGCTGCGGATAGAAGTACTGGCCGATCTTGCGGACGATCCGGATCACCTCGCGTTCCCACGGCTCGAGGAACGGCGCGTTCTTCTCCGCGAAGTACAGCAGGTTCTCCTGCGGCTCCGGCGGATAGCGCTCCTCCTGCTCCTCGGCGAGCTCGGGCTTCTTGCCGGGCAACGTGCGCCACAGTTCGTTGACCTGCGACTGCAGATATGCCTCACGCTCGCGCCGCAGCTCCGATTCCTTCGCGAGCGACGGCTTCTGCGGCCGCTTGTAGCGGTCGACGCCATAGTTCATCAGCGCATGGCACGAGTCGAGCAGTTCCTCGACGCGGTCGAGCCCGTAGCGCTCTTCGCATTCGGCGACGTAGTTCTTCGCGTAGACGAGGTAGTCGATGATCGCATGCGCGTCGGTCCACAAGCGGAACAGGTAGTTGCCCTTGAAGAACGAGTTGTGCCCGTACGCCGCGTGCGCGATGACGAGCGCCTGCATCGTCATCGTGTTCTCTTCCATCAGATACGCGATGCAGGGGTTCGAATTGATGACGATCTCGTACGCGAGCCCCATCTGCCCGCGACGGTAGCTCTTCTCGGTCGACAGGAAGTGCTTGCCGAACGACCAGTGACGGTAGTTGACGGGCATGCCGACCGACGCGTACGCGTCCATCATCTGCTCGGCGCTGATCAGCTCGAGCTGGATCGGATAGATGTCGAGCTCGTACTGCTCCGCGACCTGCGAGATATGGGTGTCGTACTCCTCGATCAGCTCGAAGGTCCAATCGGACGGACACGGCAGCGGTTTGCGGTCGGCAACGTTCATACGCGCTTCCTTGAGCCCGCTCGCGGGCGCTCCTGCTCCTGGGTGCTGCTCCGCCGCGTCGGGCGACGCGCCGCACTCGTTTGCGGCAGGTTCCGATGCGTCGTCGCTCTTGCGGCGCGGCTCATAGCCGCGCGCTTCGTTATGCGGATGGCGTGTCGTCATCAGGTTTCCACGTGCTTTTCAAAGAGTTCGCGAAACACTGGATAAATGTCAGCCGCCGACTCCACTTTTTTCATCGCGAGATGCGGTTGCGACAACGCCAGTTGCGCGTACTCGAGCCACAGGTTCTGCTCTTCGGGCGTCACCTGGATGTATGCGAAGTAACGCACCTTCGAGAGGATGTCCTCGTCGAGGATCTTGCGGCACTTCGGCGAATCGTCCGTCCAGTTGTCGCCGTCCGACGCCTGCGCGCCGTAGATGTTCCACTCGGTCGGCGAATAGCGCTCGTCCATCACCTTGCGCATCAGCTCGAGCGCGCTCGACACGACCGTGCCGCCGCTTTCGGTCGAATGGAAGAACGTGTCCTCGTCGACCTCCTCCGCGCGCGTGTGATGGCGGATGAACACGACTTCGATCCGCTCGTAGTTGCGCTTCAGGAACAGGTACAGCAGGATGAAGAAGCGTTTCGCAAGATCCTTGCGCTGCTCGTCCATCGAGCCCGACACGTCCATCAGGCAGAACATCACCGCCTGGCTCGACGGCTGGGGCATCTTCACGCGGTTCACGTAGCGCAGGTCGAACGGATCGATGAACGGAATGCGCCAGATGCGCCCCTTCAGGTGATGGATCGCATCCTCGAGCTGCGCGATCTCGACGCGATGATCGCCCGGCTCCTCCTTCAGCGCGGCAAGCTTTTCCTCGAGCTCGTGCAGTTCGTTGACGAGCGGCGAGCCGAGCGCGATGCGCCGGCCGAGCGCGCTTCGCAGCGAACGCACGACGTCGATGTTGTTCGGCGTGCCCTCGGCCGCCCAGCCCGCGCGAACGTTCTTCCAGCTCGGCACGGTCAGCAGATGGGTCTTGACGAGGCGCGGCAGTTCGAGATCGTCGAAGAAGTACTGCATGAATTCCTCGCGCGACAGCTCGAACACGAAGTCGTCCTGACCTTCGCCTTCGTTGCTCGCCTGGCTGCCGCCGCCTCCGGCGCCGCCCGGCGGACGCGGGATCTTGTCGCCGCGCACGTAGTCGGCGTTGCCCGGATGCACGATCTCGCGCCGCCCGCCCGGCCCGTGCCGGAACGTCGGCTCCGCGATGTCCTTGCGAGGAATCGTGATGCTCTGCGTGCTCTGGATGTCCTTGATGCTGCGATCGCGCACCGCGTCGGACACCGCGCGACGAATGTAGTTCTTGACGCGGCGCAGGAAGCGCTCACGGTTTGCAATGCTCTTGTTCTTGCCGGCCAGTCTGCGGTCGATGATTTGATGAAGCACGCCCTGTCTCCCGCTCGAATGTCGATACGCCGGGACGCACGCCGCGCACACGCGGGGCTGCCGCGATGCGGGCGGCGTCTCTCAAGGTGCCCGCGCGCGGCCGCGCGGGCGTCGCGTTGCGCGCGTCATGACGACTTGCGCACGCGCAGATACCAGTCGCACAGGAGCCGCACCTGCTTCGGCGTATAGCCCTTCGCGACCATCCGGTTGACAAAATCTTCGTGTTTGCGCTGTTCCTCCGCCGAGCCCTTCGCGTTGAACGAAATGACCGGCAACAATTCCTCCGTGTTCGAGAACATCTTCTTTTCGATCACGACGCGCAGCTTTTCGTAGCTGACCCACGCCGGATTCTTGCCGCCGTTCGCGGCCCGCGCGCGCAACACGAAGTTCACGATCTCGTTGCGGAAATCCTTCGGATTGCTGATGCCCGCCGGCTTCTCGATCTTCTCGAGCTCGGCATTGAGCGCGGCGCGGTCGAAGCTCTCGCCCGTGTCGTGATCGCGGAATTCCTGATCCTGGATCCAGAAGTCCGCATACGTGACGTAGCGATCGAAGATGTTCTGACCGTATTCCGAATACGACTCGAGGTACGCGGTCTGGATCTCCTTGCCGATGAACTCCGCATAGCGCGACGCGAGCAGGTCCTTCACGTACGACAGATACTTCTGCTCGGTTTCCGGCGGGAACTGCTCGCGCTCGATCTGCTGTTCGAGCACGTACATCAGGTGCACCGGGTTCGCCGCGACTTCGGTCGAATCGAAGTTGAACACGCGCGACATGATCTTGAACGCGAAGCGCGTCGACACGCCCGTCATCCCTTCGTCGACGCCCGCGTAGTCGCGATACTCCTGATACGACTTCGCCTTCGGATCGGTGTCCTTCAGATTCTCGCCGTCGTACACCTGCATCTTCGAGAAAAGGCTTGAATTCTCCGGCTCGTGCAGGCGCGTGAGCACCGAGAACTGCGCCATCATCTTCAGCGTGCCGGGCGCGCACACGGCCTCGGCGAGCGACGAGTTGCGGATCAGCTTCTCGTAGATCTTGATCTCTTCCGAAACGCGCAGGCAGTACGGCACCTTGACGACGAAGATCCGGTCGAGCAGCGCCTCGTTGTTCCGGTTGTTGCGAAACGCCTTCCATTCGGACTCGTTCGAGTGCGCGAGGATGATGCCGTCGAACGGGATCGCGCCGAATCCTTCGGTGCCCTTGAAGTTGCCTTCTTGCGTCGCGGTCAAGAGCGGGTGCAGCACCTTGATCGGCGCCTTGAACATTTCGACGAATTCCAGGAGGCCCTGGTTCGCGAGGCACAGGCCGCCGGAATAGCTGTACGCATCGGCGTCGTCCTGCGCGTATTGCTCGAGCTTGCGGATATCGACCTTGCCGACGAGCGACGAGATGTCCTGATTGTTCTCGTCGCCGGGTTCGGTCTTCGCGATGCCGATCTGCCGCAGGATCGACGGATAGCGGCGCACGATGCGAAAGCGCCGGATGTCGCCGTTGTACTCGTGCAGGCGCTTGACCGCCCACGGACTCAGGATGCTCTTCAGGTAGCGGCGCGGAATGCCGTACTGCTCTTCGAGAATCGGACCGTCTTCGTCGTAGTCGAACAAGCCGAGCGGCGATTCGTTGACGGGCGAGCCCTTGAGCGAATAGAACGGCACACGCTCCATCAGTTGCTTCAGGCGCTCGGCGATCGACGACTTGCCGCCGCCCACCGGACCGAGCAGGTAGAGAATCTGCTTCTTTTCCTCGAGCCCTTGCGCCGCATGGCGGAAGTAGGCGACGACCTGCTCGATCACCTCCTCCATGCCGTAGAACTCGCGAAACGCGGGGTATACCTTGATCACCTTATTCGCGAAAATCCGCGACAAGCGCGGATCGTTGCGCGTGTCGACCTGTTCCGGCTCCCCGATGGCCGCCAGCATGCGTTCGCCGGCAGTCGCGTACGCCGATGGATCGTTTTTGCAGAGCGCGAGATACTCCTCCAGCGAGAACTCTTCCTCTCGCGTTTTTTCGAAGCGGTTCGCGAAGCTGCTGTAAATATCCATGCTACCTCCTCGCCTGAGTCTGAAGACGATCTTGCCTTCGTATAGATCATGTCGAAGCAGGACCGTTCGATTTCATCCTAAACCCATTTACTTTTTTTTTCACGAACTACTTCAACGGCCTCGCCGCGGTTTTCGACATTGCGGAAAACGCTGCTTGGAAAGCACTTTTTGCTGCTCTAGAATGGTTCTCCCGCTTCGCGCCAACGCTGCATCGGCGCTCTCCATTCAGGCAGCGGATCGTCTCGTCCGTTGACGCTCGCGCGCTCGCCGAACCGCCATCCCGCTTCTTTTCATATACGCGCGACGCGTCGTTTGCGTCGACAGCGCAAATGCGCCGTTACAAATTTTTTGCGGCGCGCGCAACGGTGCGATGCCCCTGACATCGACGCGGACGATCGCGCGAGTCGGAACGCAGTCGAACGCGCGTCGGTCATGCGCTTGTCATCGGGATGCACGTTCGCTCCATGCCCATCTTCGACAGGCGCGTTTCGACGGCGAATACCCGCACATGCCGGCACGCCGATGCCGCCCTCGATGCACATCGCGAGCCCGCGCATCGGAAAACGCGTGCCGCCCGCGCGCGACGCATGCACGAATGCACGAATACACGAACGATCGCTTTCGATGCGAAAACGCCCGCTGGCGGCGGGCGTCGTCTTTTCGTCAAATTGGGGATAGATCGTTGTCCGATGCGATTCCTATCTCAAATTAGAAGGTTTCCCAATCGCTATCGCTCGCGGCAGGTGTAGCGGCGGCCGTTGCGCGCGGCGCGGGCTTTGGCTTCGCAGCCGTAGCCGCGTGCACAGGCGTCGCGGGCGATGCGGACGGCGCGGGCTTGAGCGCCGCTGCCGCCACGCTCGGCGCACCGGATGACGCGACGGACCGGATCGGCGCGACGACGCTCGCCGCCTTGTGCGCGACGCCTGCCGCCGGCCGCGTCGGCGCGTGCGAGGCGACGTCGCGCGCGTCGCCGTCGTCGACCCGGAACACCGAGACGGTCGTGCGCAGCCGCGCCGCCTGCTCGTCGAGCGATTGCGCGGCCGCCGCGGCCTCTTCGACGAGCGCCGCGTTCTGCTGCGTGACCTCGTCCATCTGCGACACCGCGCGCGACACCTGATCGATCCCGCTGCTCTGCTCCTCCGACGCGGCCGCGATTTCGCCCATGATGTCGGTCACGCGCCGCACCGCGCCGATCACTTCGCTCATCGTGCGGCCCGCCTCGTCGACGAGCGTCGAGCCCGTGCGCACGCGCTCGACCGACGTGTCGATCAGATCCTTGATCTCCTTCGCGGCCGCCGACGAGCGCTGCGCGAGGCTGCGCACCTCGCCTGCGACGACCGCAAAGCCGCGCCCTTCCTCGCCCGCGCGCGCCGCCTCGACGGCCGCATTCAGCGCGAGGATGTTGGTCTGGAACGCGATTCCCTCGATGATCGAGATGATGTCGGCAATCTTTGCGGAGCTCTGGTTGATGTCGCCCATCGTGCCGACCACCTGGCCGACGACGGCGTTGCCCTTGTTCGCGATCTCCGACGCGCTCGCCGCGAGCGCGCTCGCCTGCCTCGCGCTGTCTGCGTTGCGCCGCACCGTGCCCGTCAGCTCCTCCATGCTCGACGCCGTCTCTTCGAGCGCCGCCGCCTGCTCCTCCGTCCGCGAGGACAGATCGATGTTGCCTGCGGCAATCTGCTTGGCCGCCGTCGCAATCGACTCGCCGCCGACGCGCACCGAACGCACCATGTCCGCGAGACTCGTCTGCATCTTCGCGAGCCCTTCGAGCAAGAGCCCCATCTCGTCGCGCCGCTCGACGACGATCGAATGACGCAGCTCGCCCGCGGCGATCGCGTCGAAATGGCCGAGCGCGTCGGCGAGCGGCCGCGCGATCGCCGCGCGCAGGTTCAGAAAGCAATAGAACGCGATCGCGAGGCCTGCCAGGAGCGACACGATGCTCGCGATCCGGCTCGCCGCGTATACGCTTTGCGCATCGTTGAAATTGATGCTCGCCTGCTTGAGCTGGAACGTACGCAGCGTCTCGCCCGCGACTGCGAAGTCGTTGAAGACCGGCTGCATCCGTTTCGCGGCAGCGAGGATCTTGTCGTGGTCGTTCGCGTTGATGAGGTCGACGAATGCGTCGAGCTCGCGCTGCAGCACCTGCCGTTTCGCCGCAACGTCCTGCGCGAGGCGATCCTCTTCCGCGCTGCGCGGCAGGTCGAGGTATTTCTTCCACCACGAATCGGAAATCCCGCGCATCTGGCGCGCGCGCTCGATCGTCGGCGTCGCGTCGGGCGTGCCCGCGAGCATCACCGCGCGATCGAGCACGAGCCGCTCGCGCGCGGCGAACAGCTCGGCGCTCGCGACGTCGATCGCACTCGGCATCTGGTTCGAGAAGGTTTCGTAATTCGCGTCGTTGGCCTGGCTCATTCCGAACAGGCCGAGCGCGCCGACGACGCACAGCAGGACGGAAAGGAGCGCCATCGTGACGGCGAGGCGCGTCCTGATCGTGAGGTTCTTCAGCAGCATGGTTCTTCCTGTGACGCATCGTGAAGACGACGGGGCTGCCCGACGCAGCCCGCGGCAGCGAAACGTTTGCTCCGCCTGGCTTGTTTACGGCGCTAGACAGGAAGTCTTGATCCGTGCAGCGATCGATCTGAAGAAAATCGTGTTCGCCACATGCACCGGATCGATATTTTCTTTCTTTTTGCTTACGAGAACCGGCGCGGCGTGGCCTGCGTCACGCCGGGTCCGGCGCGAACGCGTCCAGCTCGGCGAGCGTCGGAATCGACGGCTGCGCGCCCGCCCGCGTAACCGACAGCGCCGCCGCGCGCTGCGCGAACAAGATCGCGTCGGGCGGCGCGGCGCCCGCGGCGAGCCGCGCGGCGAAGCCGCCGATGAACGTGTCGCCCGCCGCCGTCGTGTCGACGGGGGTGACACGCGGCGCCGGATAGTGGCGCGCCGCGCCGTCGGCCGTCAGCGCGACCGCGCCCTGCCCGCCAAGCGTGACGATCACGTTGCGCGCGCCCGCTGCCGCGAGCGCTCGCGCGGCCGCCTCGGCGCTCGCCGGATCGCGCACCGGCAGCCCGGTCAGCGCCGCAGCTTCGACTTCGTTCGGGATCAGGTAATCGATGAGCGGCAGCCAGTCGGCGGGCAGCGGACGGACGGCGGGCGCCGGATTCAGCACGACCGTCTTGCCGAGCCGCCGGCCTGCGGCCAGCGCCGCGCGGACCGCGTCCTCGGGCGTCTCCAACTGGCAGATCAGCACGTCCGCGGCCGCGAGCGCCGCCTCGTGCTCGGCGATCGAGTCGGGCGTCACTTCGCCGTTGCTGCCCGCGACGATCACGATCGCGTTCTGGCTCGCGTCGTCGACGACGATGAGCGCGACGCCCGTCGTCGCCGTCGCGCTGACCGACAGCGCGCCGCAATCGATCCCTTCGGCGGCGAGCCCCGCGCGCAGCGCGGCGCCGTGCTCGTCGGCGCCGACGCGGCCGAGCATCGCGACCTGCGCGCCGAGTCGCGCGGCCGCGACCGCCTGGTTGCCGCCCTTGCCGCCCGCCGCCTGCGCGAACGAGCGGCCGGCGAGCGTCTCGCCCGGCTGCGGCAGCCGCGGCGAGCGCACGACGAGATCCATGTTGAGACTGCCGACGACCATCACCCTGCCGCCGCGCGCGGGCGCGGCGCGTTCCGCCGCACGTTCGAGCGCCGCCGTCATCCGCGATACCCGGCGTCGGCCGGCTCCACGTAGACGGTCGTCGATTCGCGCAGCACGAGGCGCGGCGACACGACGCGCCGGCGCTGCGGCGCGCCCGACGCGCCGCCGCCGATCCGCTCGATCAGCGTCTGCGCGGCCATTTCGCCCAATGCGCGCACCGACTGGCCGACCGTCGACAGCGCCGGGTACGTGTAGCGCGACAGCTCGATGTCGTCGAAGCCGATGATCGAGCAGTCGGCCGGCACGCGGATCCCGCGCTCGGCGGCCGCGCGCAGCGCACCGAGCCCCATCAGGTCGTTGCCCGCGAAGACCGCGCTCGGGCGCACGGTGTCGAAGAGACGCACGGCCGCGTGATAGCCGCCGATGCACGAGAAATCGCTTTCGGCGATCGCGCCCGGCACGATGTCGACGCCGCGCTCGGCCATCGCGCGGATGAAGCCGTGCACGCGCATCGCGCTCACCGCGGTCGACACGGCGCCCGTGATGCAGCCGATCTTCGCGTGACCGAGCTCGAGCAGATGCCGCGTTGCGAGATACGCGCCGCGCTCGTGGTCGATCTGCACGAGATCGGCGGCGAGCCCTTCGATGTTCCGGTCGACCACGACGAGCGGCTCGCGCGTGTCGGCGAGCGTCTGCGCGAGCACCGCGTCGTCGCCCGCCGACGCGATGATGAGCCCGTCGATGCGTTTTTCCTGCAGCACGCGCAGGTAGTTGCGCTGCTTTTCCGGATCGTCGTCCGAATTGCACAGGAACACGCAGTAGCCGGACAGCGCGCATTGATCCTCGATACCACGCGCGAGCTCGGCGAAATACGGGTTCGTGCTGTTCGGCACCACGAGGCCGATGGTGGCCGTCGAGCGTGCCTTCAGCGAGCGCGCGACGGCCGAGGGCACGTAGTTGAGCTCGCGGATCGCCCGCTCGACCTTGGCCCGCACGTCGGCCGACACGGGCCGCGAATTGTTGACCACGTGCGACACCGTCGTAAACGACACGCCGGCGATGGCCGCCACATCCTTGATCGTCGCCATTCCGTTTCTCTCTGGTTCGTTGTTCTTGCTACCCTCGCGCGCGCCGGCTGCGATACGTGTCGAGCACGACGGCTACGACGATCACGGCGCCGGTGATGATGCGCTTGGTCGGTTCGTTCGCGCCGATCTGCGCGAGACCCGCCGCGAGCACCGAGATGATCAACACGCCGAAGAACGTGCTGACAACCGAGCCGCGACCGCCCATCAGGCTCGTGCCGCCGATCACGACGGCCGCGATGACCTGCAGCTCGAGGCCCGCGCCCGCGTTCGGATCGGCGGCTTCGAGCCGGGAGATCTGGAACAGCGCGGCGAGTCCCGCGAGCGCGCCCATCAGCGCGAAAACGATGATTTTATACGGGCGCGGGTTAACCCCGGCCAGTCGCACCGCTTCCTCGTTCGTGCCGACGCCGACGAGATAACGGCCGAACACCGTGCGCGCGAGCACGAATTGCGCGGCGATCATGACCGCGACCGCGATCAGGAACGCGGGCGAGATGCCGAGCGCGAACGGATTCGACAGGAAGTCGAACGCATCGCCGATGTACGCGGTGCGCGAATTCGTCAGTTGGTACGCGACGCCGCGCGCCGCCTCCAGCACGCCGAGCGACACGATGAACGACGGGATCCGCCAGCCGACCGTGACGGCGCCCGTCAACGTGCCCGTCGCGGCGGTCGCCGCGACGCCGGCGAGCGCGGCGGCAAGCGGCGGCCACTGCCAGCGCAGCGCGGCGACGCTCACGACCGACGCCGCGAGCGCGAGCACGGAGCCGACCGACAGGTCGATCCCCGCGATGATGAGGACGAAGGTCATGCCGACCGACAGCACGACGAGATCGGGAATCTGGTTCGCGATCGTGCTGAACGTGTCGTACGTGAGGAAGTGCGCGCTGAGCATCGAGAAAAGCGCGATCAGCGCAAGGAGCGCGAGCGCGAGTCCGACGTAGTTCGACAGGCCGAGCCGCATGCCGGCCGGCTTCGCCGCGACGGCGGCCGCCTGCCCGGACGGGGCGTCGGCGTTTCGGTCGATGGATCGGTCGTTCATCGTGGAAGTCCTGTGTGTTGCTGTCTCGGTGAATTGAGTGGTGAGCCGGCCGCGAACCAGGTTTGCCGCGCCCGCCCCGGTCACGCAGCAGGCCGCCTGTCGTCGAACGGATGCAATACCGCGTCGCGGCGCGCGTAGCCGGCGAATGCCGCGGCGAGGAGCACATCCTGCGTCCACTCGCCGCGCGCGAATACGGCGTCAATGCGCCCCGCCGACATCACGCCGATCCGGTCGCAGATCAGCATCAGCTCGCGCAGGTCGCTCGACACGACGACGATCGCGCGGCCTTCTCGCGCGAGCGCGTCGAGAAGCGCGTAGATGTCGAACTTCGCGCCGACGTCGATCCCGCGGGTCGGCTCGTCGAACAGCAGCACGCTCATGTCGCGCCCGAGCCAGCGGCCGATCGCGACCTTCTGCTGGTTGCCGCCCGACAGCTCCGACACCGCCTGCGCCGGGCCGCGCGCGCGAATCCGCAGTGCGTCGATCCGCCGCACCGCGAGCGCGTTTTCGCGCTGCGCGTCGACGACCCCGCCGCGCGCGACGCGCGTGAGCTGCCCGAGCGACAGGTTCGCCGCGATCGACTGCGGCAGCAGCAGCCCTTCGCCCTTGCGGTCCTCGCTGACGAGCGCGATCCCGTGACGCACCGCGTCGGCGGGCGAGCGGATCGCTGCGGGCCGCGGCGGATCGCCGATCGACACGGTCCCGCCGTCGGCCGCATCCGCGCCGTAAATGAGCCGCAAGAGCTCGGTGCGTCCGGCGCCGATCAGCCCGGAAATGCCGAAGATCTCGCCCGCGCGCACGTCGAACGACACGTCGCGCACCGCGTCGCCGCGCGACAGGCGCTCGACCTTCAGGCGCGGCGCGCCCGGCGTGCGCGCGCCGTGCACCGCCTGCTCAGCGAGCTCGCGCCCGGCCATCAGCGCGACGAGCCGCTCGGTCGGCTGTGCGTCGATCCGGTCGACGTGCACGAGCCGGCCGTCGCGCAGCACGGCGACCCGCTCCGCGACCCGCGCGAGTTCCTCGAGCCGGTGCGAGATGTAGACGAGCGCGACGCCTTCGCCCTTCAGCCGCGCGATCTGATCGAACAGCAGTTCGACTTCGCGCGCAGTCAGCATCGCGGTCGGCTCGTCGAGGATCAGCGCGCGGCAGTCGCCCGCGAGGCTGCGCGCGATCTCGACCATCTGCTGATGGCCGATCCCGAGCGCGCCGACAGGCGTGCCCGGATCGAGCGCGTCGAGCCCGACGCGCGCCATCGCCGCGCGCGCGTCGTCGGCGAGCCGCCGGCGGTCGATCACGCCGAACCGGTGCGGCAGGCGGTCGAGAAACAGGTTTTCGGCAACGGTGAGCGTCGGGACGAGGTTGAGCTCCTGCATCACCATCCGCACGCCGAGCGCCTCCGCGTGCGCGCGGCTCCGAGGCGCATACGGCGCGCCCGCGAGCCGCATCGCGCCGGCCGTCGGCGCGACGAGCCCGGCGACGATCTTCGACAGCGTGCTCTTGCCCGCGCCGTTCTCGCCCGTCAGCGCAAGCGCCTCGCCCGGATGCAGCGACAGCGACACGTCGGCGAGCACGGGCTCGGCGTAAGTCTTGCCGATGCCGGTCACGACGAGCGTCGGCGCATCGGGCGTCGAATCTGGGTCGATCGAATCCATCGCGGCCCTGAAGAAATGCGGTTCACGCGATCCGCGCAGCCGCGCGGACGAGGACGCGAGGCGGCCTGAATCACGCTCCGACGTGATAACGGCCGCCTCGCGGCGATCTTGAGCGGCGCGCCGGACGCCGCCGCACCGGGTTACGGCTTCGTCACGAGGTCGACCGGGGTCGCGACGACGCCCGTCATGTCGGCCTGCTTGCGGTGCTCGGCGAGCGCCTTCAACGCCGTATCGATGCCGAACACGGCCTGCTTCGCCGCGTACTGGTCGGCGGTCGCGAGCACGCGGCCGTCCTTCAGCATCGGCTTGATCGCGTTGATGTTGTCGTAGCCGACGACGTACACCTTGCCCTGGCGGCCCGCCGCGCGCACCGCGGACACGGCGCCGATCGCCATGTTGTCGTTGCCGCACAGGAGCGCCTTCAGGTTCGGATATTCGTTGAGCATCGCGGACGCGGCCGCATTGCCCTTGTCGATCTCCCATTCGCCCGACTGGACCGACACGACCTTCGCGCCGCCCGCCTTCATCGCATCCTGGAAGCCCGCGGTGCGCTGCTGCGCGTTGGTCGTCGTCGGCACGCCCTCGACGATGCCGACCGCGTCGCCCGCCTTCAGCCGCTTCGCCAGATAGTCGCCGACCATCCGCGCGCCCTTGCGGTTGTCCGGGCCGACGAACGGCACGTTCAGGCTCTTCGACTTGAGCACGTCCGGATCGAGCCGGTTGTCGATGTTGACGACGATGATCCCCGCGTCGACGGCCTTCTTCACGACGGGCACGAGCGCCTTCGAATCGGCGGGCGCGAGCACGATCGCGTCGACCTTCGACACGATCATCTGCTCGACGATGCGGATCTGGCTCGCGGTGTCGGTTTCGTCCTTGATGCCGTTCGTGATGAGATCGAACTGGCTCGCGTTGTGTTTCTGATACTCCTTCGCGCCGTTTTCCATCGTGAGGAAGAACTCGTTCGCAAGCGACTTCATCACGAGGGCGACCTTCGGCTTGTGCGCGGTCTCGGCCCGTGCGACCGAGAACGGCCCGGCAGCGGCGACGGCGACGCAAACGGCCGCGGCGGCTAGCACGCGGCGGCGGAGGCTGACATCCATGCGACTCTCCTGGCAGTGGTTGTTGTCCCGGACGGACCGAGTGTCGTTTTGGCGACGAGCAAACGTTTGCGCAAACCAAACCGACTGGGGCGTTTCGAACCTCTGCGCCACGAAGGGAATACGTCGGAAGAGACTGCCTGCGTACGGTTGGCCGCGCAAACTGCGCATCCCGGTCCTTTTTCTTCATATCGGGAGCGCCTATCGTCAGCTTTTTCTTCGTATTACGCAACGCCGATTCGGACGTTTAAGGGTTTGTTCGGAGAACGTGCGGACAGAAAACGACAGGCGGCGCGGCGGTGGCGGCCATGTGACGGGCGGGCCGCAGCGCGGTTGAGGTAGGAATCGGAGCATCGAATGAGCGCGTTTGCGCTGGCGGCTCGATGACGGCATCCGTCAAATGGCCGGTAGCGACGACGCGTTTCACTTGTGCTCGACTTGCGCTGGCCGGGCGCGCGGCCAGCGCGAAGGCCAAGGGCCTCGATCCGGCGGTGCGCGATCGGGACATGGCGGTCGGGAAATCGAGAAGTCGGGCGGCGGAGCGGCGCAGCGCGACGACATCGCACGGCGCGAATCGCCGCCGCAACCGCCCGCGCCCGCCCCAGGCTCAGGCCGCTTCCCGCAATTGCCCGGCGATCTCGCCTTCGGACAGATGCGGCGCGAACATCTCGATCAGCCGGTACGCGTACGCGCGCAGGAACGCGCCGCGGCGCAACCCGACGCGCGTCGTGCTCGCCTCGAACAGGTGCTGTGTGTCGAGCGCGACGAGCTCTGTGTCGCGCTGCGCATCGTACGCCATCGCGGCGACGACGCCGATCCCCATCCCGAGCTCGACGTAGGTCTTGATCACGTCCGCGTCGATCGCCGTCAACACGACGTCCGGCACCGCGCCCGCGTTCGCGAACGCCTGGTCGATGTGCGAGCGGCCGGTGAAATCCTGGTCGTACGTGATGATCGGATACTCGGCGATGTCGTCGAGCGTCACGCTCTCGCGGCCGACGAGCGGATGATCCTTCGGCACGACGACGACGTGATGCCACGAATAGCACGGGAACGTGACGATGTCCGGATAGCGGTCGAGCGCCTCGGTCGAGATGCCGATGTCCGCCTCGCCGCTCAGGATCATCTGCGCGATCTGCTGCGGGCTGCCCTGGCGCAGCGCGAGATGCACCTTCGGATAGACGTCGGTGAACTGGCGGATCACCTTCGGCAGCGCGTAGCGCGCCTGCGTGTGGGTCGTCGCGACGACGAGGTGGCCGCTATCCTGGTCCGCGTACTGGCGCGCGACGCGGCGCAGGTTCTCCGCGTCGAGCAGCATCCGCTCGATCAGCTGATGGACGGCCTTGCCGGGCTCCGTGAGGCCCGTGAGACGCTTGCCGCGGCGGATGAAGATGTCGACGCCGAGCTCATCCTCCAGATCCTTGATCTGCTTCGAAACCCCCGACTGCGACGTATACAGCACGTTCGCGACTTCCGTCAGGTTCATGTTCTGCCGCACGGCCTCGCGCACGAAGCGCAATTGTTGAAAGTTCATGGGTAGCCTCTCAGGCGGTGTCTTTGTTGGTTTGAAATCGTCCGTGATCGATCCGCGCGCGGGCGCTCAGCGCGCCGGGAACACGCGCACCGCGCGCGGAACGGCCGTCAGCGCGTCGCCGACGTCGAGCGCGAGCGCGCGCCATGCGTTGCGATCGAGCTCCGCTTCGAGCACGCCGCCCGCGCGCGCGGCGAGTTCGACGCGCACCGAGCCGCCGAGCGGCACGACGCGCCGCACGTCGGCCGTGATGCCGTCCGCGCGCGCGTTAGGCGCGACGAGCTCAAGATCGTGCGGCCGCACATATGCGCGCGCCGGGCCCGCAAAATCCGCGTCGACGGCGATCGCCCCGGCCGCACCGTGCGCGACGAAGCCCTTGCCGCTCACAGTGCCGTCGAGCCGGTTCGCCGCGCCGAGGAACTCGTAGACGAACGCGCTTTGCGGATGGTCGTAGACGTCCTGCGGGCTGCCGACCTGCTCGACGCGGCCGTGATCGAGCACGACGATCCGGTCGGCCACTTCGAGCGCCTCTTCCTGATCGTGCGTGACGAAGATCGTCGAGATATGCAAGTCGTCGTGCAGCCGGCGCAGCCAGCTACGCAGTTCCTTGCGCACCTTCGCGTCGAGCGCGCCGAACGGCTCGTCGAGCAGCAGCACCTTCGGCTCGACGGCGAGCGCGCGCGCAAGCGCGATCCGTTGCCGCTGGCCGCCCGATAGCTCGGATGGATAGCGCTGCGCAAGCCAGTCGAGCTGCACGAGCGACAGCAATTCGTGCACCTTCTCGCGGATCGCGGCCTCGCTCGGCCGCTCGCGGCGCGGCTTCACGCGCAGCCCGAACGCGACGTTCTCGAACACCGTCATGTGCCGGAACAGCGCGTAGTGCTGGAACACGAAGCCGACCTGCCGCTCGCGCGCGCCGACCGACGCGACGTCGAGCCCTTGCAGCACGACCTGCCCCGAATCCGCGTGCTCGAGGCCCGCGATCACGCGCAAGAGCGTCGTCTTGCCGCAGCCGGACGGCCCGAGGAGCGCGACGAGCTCGCCCGCGGGAAAGTCGAGCGTGACGTCGTCGAGCGCGGTGAAGTCGCCGAAACGCTTGTGCAGGTTACGAACGGTGATGCCCATCTGGTTTGCCTCTTTACGAAATCGACGAAGTGACGGCGGCGCTCGGATGCGCGGCGGGCGCGGCGTCGCGGCCGTCCGCGAGTGCGGCGGACAGCCGCCGCTCGGCGAAGAGCTTGAGCGCGAGCGTGACGAGCGCGAGGAGCGCGAGCACCGACGCCACCGCGAACGCGGCCGCGAAGTTGTACTCGTTGTAGAGAATCTCGACGTGCAGCGGCATCGTGTCGGTCTGGCCGCGGATGTGGCCGGACACCACCGACACCGCGCCGAACTCGCCCATCGCGCGCGCGTTGCAGAGGATCACGCCGTACAGCAGACCCCACTTCACGTTCGGCAGCGTCACGCGGCGGAAGATCTGCCAGCCGGACGCGCCGAGCACGCGCGCGGCCTCCTCCTCGTCGGAGCCCTGCGCCTGCATCAGCGGGATCAGCTCGCGCGCGACGAACGGGAACGTGACGAAGATCGTCGCGAGCACGATGCCCGGCACCGCGAAGATGATCTGCACGTCGTGCGCCTGCAGCCAGGGCCCGAGCCAGCCCTGCGCACCGAACAGCAGCACGTAGACGAGGCCCGAGATCACGGGCGACACCGAGAACGGCAAGTCGATGAGCGTCGTCAGGAGCGCACGGCCCTTGAATTCGAACTTCGCGATCGCCCACGACGCGCACACGCCGAACACGAGATTGAGCGGCACCGCGATCGCGGCGACGATCAGCGTCAGCTTGATCGCCGACCACGCATCCGGATCGGCGAGCGATTCGAGATAGAAATCGAAGCCCTTGCGTAGCGCCTCGAAGAACACGGCGGCGAGCGGCACAACGAGAAAGAGCGCGAGAAACACGAGCGCCGTGCCCGTGAGCAGCCAGCGCACCGCGCGCGGCTCGCTGACGGGGTCGAGGCGGCGGGCGCGCGCATTCGCGTCGGCGGCGGCGGCGCGGCGCGGATCGACGGGCGCGGCGGCGGCGCGGGTCTGAACGACGTCGTGGCTCATCGCGCGCCTCCGAGGGCCGTCGCCGCGTGCGCCGCCGGCGCCGGGCCGCTTGCGCCGCGGCTCGTGCGGCGCTGCAGATACCACTGCAGCGTGTTGATGAGGAGCAGCATCACGAACGACACGACGAGCATCACGACGGCGAGCGCCGTCGCGCCCGCATAGTCGTACTGCTCGAGCTTCGTGATGATGAGGAGCGACGTGATCTCCGACTTCATCGGCACGTTGCCTGCGATGAAGATCACCGAGCCGTATTCGCCGAGCGCGCGCGCGAATGCGAGCGCGAAGCCCGTTAGGAGCGCGGGCGTCACGGCGGGCAGCACGACGCGCCGGAACGTGAGCCAGCGCGACGCGCCGAGGCACGCGGCCGCTTCCTCCTGCTCGCGCTCGAAGTCCTCGAGCACCGGCTGCACGGTGCGCACGACGAACGGCAGGCCGATGAACGTCAGCGCGACGAGCACGCCGAACGGCGTGAACGCGATCTTGATGCCGAGCGGCGCGAGATAGCTGCCGATCCAGCCGTTCTGTGCGTAGACGGCCGCGAGCGAGATGCCCGCGACCGACGTCGGCAGCGCGAACGGCAAATCGACGATCGCGTCGACGAGCCGCTTGAGCGGAAACGCGTAGCGCACGAGCACCCATGCGACGAGAAAGCCGAACACCGCGTTGACGAGCGCGCCGCCCAACGCGGCCGAGAACGTCAGCCGGTACGACGCGAGCACGCGCGGCGACGTCGTCGCCGCGACGAACTGATCCCAGGTGAGCGTCGCCGTCTTCAGAAAAGTGGCGGCGAGCGGAATCAGCACCACGAGGCTCAGATAGGCCAGCGTGATGCCGAGCGTCACGCCGAATCCGGGCAGCGCGCTCGGCTTGCGGAAGGTGAACGTCGTCATGCGGAATGCTCTTCCAGGGTGATGCACATGGGTTCAACGGCTTGACGGACGCGCGATGCCGCCGCGTCCGTCAGCCCGATGTCGTTGTATCGCGGAACGGCGCGCCGATCGCGGCGCGCCGCCCGCCGTCGCTCATTGCGGCTTGTAGATCGAATCGAACACGCCGCCGTCGGCGAAATGCGTCTTCTGCGCATGGGTCCAGCCGCCGAACGTGTCGTCGACCGTATACAGCTTCAGCTTCGGGAACTGCTTCGTGAGCGTGGCCGGCACGTCCTTCGAGCGCGGCCGGTAGTAGTTGCGCGCGGCGATCTCCTGCCCTTCCTTGCTGTACAGGAAGTTCAGGTACGCGTCCGCGAGCCTGCGCGTGCCCTTCTTGTCGACCACCTTGTCGACGACCGCGACGGGCGGCTCCGCGAGAATGCTCGCCGACGGCACGACGATCTCGAACTTGTCGGCGCCGAATTCCTTGATCGACAGGAACGCCTCGTTCTCCCACGCGATCAGCACGTCGCCGATCCCGCGCTGCACGAAGCTCGTCGTCGCGCCGCGCGCGCCCGAATCGAGCACGCCCGCGTTCTTGTACAGCTTCGAGACGAAATCCTTCGCCGTCTGCGCATCGCCGCCCGGCTTGTGCTGCGCGTACGCCCAGGCGGCGAGGTAGTTCCAGCGCGCGCCGCCCGACGTCTTCGGGTTAGGCGTGACGATCGACACGCCCGGCTTCGTGAGGTCGTCCCAGTCCTTGATTCCCTTCGGATTGCCCTTGCGCACGAGAAACACGATCGTCGACGTGTACGGCGACGCGTTGTCCGGCAAGCGCTTCTGCCAATCCCTGTTGACGAGGCCCTTGTTCGCGAGCGCGTCGATGTCGTACGCGAGCGCGAGCGTCACGACGTCGGCCTGAAGGCCGTCGAGCACCGAGCGCGCCTGCGCGCCCGAGCCGCCGTGCGACTGCTTGAAGTTCACCGTTTCGCCCGTCTTCGCCTTCCATTCCTTGCCGAACGCCTGATTGACGTCCTGATAGAGCTCGCGCGTCGGATCGTACGAGACGTTCAGGAACGTCGTGTCCGCGAGCGCCGGCGTGAGCGCGCCGAGCGCCGCCGTCGCGCCGAGCGCGAGTGATGCGATGAGACGACGTATGCCGCCCGCCAGCCCCGTGTTGCGCTTGACCATCCGTTGTTCTCCGTAGGGGTCGTTGTTTGTGATGTTGAGCCAGTCTAACGAACAGGTTTCATCATTAAAAATAATCGTTCCTCATTTTTTAATACTCAAAAGTGGTAACGATTGCCCGATCGATGGCTATCGCGGCCGAAGCGGCGCTGTGACGCAGCCGGATCGCGGCGGAATCGCCGTGATAGCGCCGAATTTCAAGTAACGCTTGAATTTCCCCGGATACTGTATAAAAATACAGCTCACTGTCTATCCATACAGTCATGTCATGATCAAACTCACCGCCCGTCAGCAGCAAGTATTCGACTTGATTCGTCGCGCGATCGAGCGCGACGGCTTTCCGCCCACTCGCGCGGAAATCGCCGCCGAGCTCGGCTTCAGCTCGCCGAACGCAGCCGAGGAGCACTTGCGGGCGCTCGCGCGCAAGGGCGTAATCGAGCTGGCGGCGGGCGCGTCGCGCGGCATTCGCCTGATCGGCGTCGAAGATTCGCCGCACCAGTTGACGCTGCCGCACGCGGCGCTGATGCAACTGTCGCTGCCGCTCGTCGGCCGCGTCGCGGCCGGTAGCCCGATCCTCGCGCAGGAGCACATCTCGCAGCACTACGCATGCGATCCCGCGCTCTTCTCGAGCAAGCCCGACTACCTGCTGAAGGTGCGCGGCCTGTCGATGCGCGACGCCGGCATCCTCGACGGCGATCTGCTCGCCGTGCAGAAGCGGACCGAGGCGAAGAACGGCCAGATCATCGTCGCGCGGCTCGGCGACGACGTCACGGTCAAGCGCCTGATGCGCCGGCCCGGCGGCGTCGAGCTGATCGCCGAGAACCCCGATTACGAGAACATCTTCGTGAAGGCCGGCAGCGCGGAATTCGCGCTCGAAGGCGTCGCCGTCGGGCTGATCCGCCCGGGCGAATTCTGACCGCCACGCAGCCCGCCCGCGGCACCGCCCGTCTTTCCCGCCATTCGACTGGATCTGGAGAACCCTATGGAACGCCTCGCCCGCTTGCTGCCCTTCCGCCAATTCGGCCGCCTGCGCCATCTGCGCGGACGCACGCCGTGTGCGCCACTCGTCGCCGCCCAGCTGCGCAGCAAGGGCGACGCGCAGACGTCGCTGCTGCCGTCCGCACTGCCGGCATTCGCGCGCGTGTCGCTGAACGGTTCGCTCCATCACGCGGAACCCGAGCGGCGCGCGCCGGTTCGTGTCTATCACGGGCCGTCGCGCTTCATCATGGTCGGCACGGTCGATGCGATCTGCCGGATGATCGATCGCTGCATCGCCGAGGAACATTTACTGACGCAACAAGGTCTCTGATCTTCGGAGCCCGTTCGTCCGTCTCGTCGAGGAGGCCGTTTGAATTCTGCCGTGCGCCCGCAAAGGCGATTCCTGAAGCCGGTTTCGATCGTCGTCGCGCTTGTCGTCGCCGCGGTGGCGATCGTCTATGCGTATGCGTCGCCCTATCTCGCGCTCAGGCAGATGAAGCAGGCGATCGATGCGCGCGATGCGCAGGCGATCAGCACCTACGTCGATTTCCCCGCTTTGCGGATCAGCCTGAAGCAGCAGCTCACCGACGAATTGATGCGGCGCATCGACGCGCAAAAGCGCGACAATCCGCTCGCAATCATCGGCGCGCTGATCGGCTCGGCGCTTGTCGGCCCGCTCGTCGATGCTTACGCGACGCCCGACGGCATCGCCGCGCTGATGAACGGCTTGCCGCCGCGCACGCAATCCGGACAACGGCCGCCCGAGTTGAATCGACCCGCCGATCAAGCGGCGAGCCAGGCAGCGCCGGTCGCGTCTGCAGCGAGCGCGTCGGCGGGTAGCCCAGGCAATTCAGTTGCCGCGTCAAGCGACGCGACGCCTGCCGCAAGCAAAACGGCGGCGCAAGCCGCGCCGTTGCCCGTATCCGGTACGCCGTCCGCCGCCGCGAGTTCGCCATCCGGCACGTCACCGCAGACGAGCGCTGCCTACCGGCGCTTCGACGAATTCGTCGTCACGTATCGCCGCGACGACGGCAGCGCGCGCTATGCCGCGATCTTTCGCCGCAGCGGACTCTTCGGTTGGAAATTGTCGGCAGTCAATTTGCACGACGAGTGAATTTGAATCGGCCCGTCGGCCGCACGCCGCGTAAAGCAAGCGTGAATGCCGGGCCCGGCGCATGCGTGCGGAAACGGCGGCGATTCAGCGGTCATTTCAAACGATACGAAACGAACCGCCGGAACCAGTCAGCCTTGCTGCTTGGCAAATCGGCTGGAACCGGTTCGATTCGTCACCCGATTAACCGATGGCGAAATGACCCGATGGTGGACATCGGCGATCAAGCGAAGCGACAAATATCGGCCGCGCCCCCGCGCGGTCGATATACGCTCCGTAGCGCCATGCGCCGATGTGTGTCGGTGGCGTAGTCAGCGTCCGGCCGTCGCCGCCGTTGCGTCCTTCGCGCTTTCAGCCTTCTGCTCCGCCGGCGACGAGCACGCGACCAGAATGCTGCACGACACGCGATCGAGCAGTTGCGTGTTGCCCGACCCCATCCACCACCGCGACAAACCGCTGCGGCAGCGATGGCCGACCACGACGAGATCGACGTTGAGCTTCGTCGCGAGATTCGCGATCTCGTCGATCGGGTAGCCGAACGCGAAATGCCCCTGCGCCTGCACGCCATGCTCGGTCAGCCAGTCGACACCCTCTTGCAAGATCTCGCGTGCGGTTTCCTCGAAGCGGCTGCACGCGACGTCGGTCAGCAAGCCGGCGCTTTGCGCGATGCTCGAGCGCATGTCGACGACCGACAGCAAGTGTGTTTCGGCTTTCAGTTCGAGCGCCAGATCGGCGCCGCATCTCAATGCCTTGCGGCCCTCAAGCGTGCCGTCGTAGCACAGCAGAATCTTTTTATAGCTAGCCATCTTGGCCTCCCTAATGCGCGACCAGCGCACGAACCCATCATGCTGCGCCGCAATTCCAGATGCAAGCGCTGGAAAACGCTGATTCGCCCCGCACCGCGAACGCGCGATGATGCGATGCACGAAGCCGAGCAATGTGCGCTGTGACAAGGCAAGCGCGCTGAAGCGATGCGATCGATGCACTAGAATGGCCCGTTCGTATTGCACGATTCCAATCGATATTCACTTGCCCATGTCCGTCGCACCGATCGATTTTCAGGCAGTCGAGAAACACTACGACGGCAAGCTCGTCGTCAACGGCTTGTCTTTTCACGTGCAGCCCGGCGAATGCTTCGGCCTGCTCGGCCCGAATGGCGCCGGCAAGACCACGACGCTCAAGATGCTGCTCGGCATCACGTATCCGGACGCAGGCTCGATCAGCCTGTGCGGCGAACCCGTGCCGTCTCGCGCGCGGCATGCGCGGCGTCGCGTCGGCGTGGTGCCGCAGTTCGACAACCTCGATCCCGACTTCACCGTCCGCGAGAACCTGGTGGTATTCGCCCGCTACTTCGGGCTCGCCGCACGCGAGGCGCGCTCGCTCGTGCCATCGCTGCTCGAGTTCGCGAAGCTCGAGAACAAGGCCGACGCGCGGGTGAGCGAGCTGTCGGGCGGGATGAAGCGGCGGCTCACACTGGCGCGCGCGCTCGTCAACGATCCCGACGTGCTCGTGCTCGACGAGCCGACGACGGGCCTCGATCCGCAGGCCCGGCATCTGATGTGGGAACGACTGCGCTCGCTCCTCGCGCGCGGCAAGACGATTCTGCTGACCACGCACTTCATGGAAGAGGCGGAGCGCCTGTGCCACCGCCTGTGCGTGATCGAGGAAGGCTGCAAGATCGCGGAAGGCGCGCCGCGCGCGTTGATCGAAACGGAGATCGGCTGCGACGTGATCGAAATCTACGGGCCCGATCCCGTGCAATTGCGCGACGAGCTCGCGCCGCTCGCGGCGCGCACCGAGATCAGCGGTGAAACGCTCTTTTGCTACGTCGACGATCCGGAGCCGATCAACGCGCGCCTGAAAGGCCGCACGGGCCTGCGCTATCTGCACCGCCCCGCGAATCTCGAAGACGTATTCCTGCGGCTGACCGGCCGCGAGATGCAGGACTGAAACAATGGACACTCGCCACTACACGTCGCAGCCGGCCGTCGCGCTTCGCGAGCGCGAATCCGCGTTCGCGCTCGCGCTGCCCGCGAACGCGACCAACTGGATCGCCGTCTGGCGGCGCAACTACCTCGTCTGGCAAAAACTCGCGATCGCATCGATGTTCGGCAATCTCGCCGATCCGATGATCTACCTGTTCGGCCTCGGGCTCGGTCTCGGGTTAATGGTCGGGCACGTCGAAGGCGTGTCGTACATCGCGTTCCTTGCGGCCGGGACGGTCGGCTCGAGCGTGATGATGTCGGCGAGCTTCGAATCGATGTACTCGGGCTTCTCGCGGATGCACGTGCAGCGCACCTGGGAAGCGATCATGCACACGCCGCTGTCGCTCGGCGACATCGTGCTCGGCGAGATCGTCTGGGCCGCGAGCAAGGCGATGCTGTCGGGCGCGGCGATCATGCTCGTCGCCGGCATGCTCGGCTATGCGAAGTTTCCGTCGATGCTGATTGCCCTGCCGGTAATCGCGCTCGCCGGTCTCGCGTTCGCGAGCCTCGCGATGATCGTCACCGCGCTCGCGCCGTCCTACGATTTCTTCATGTTCTATCAGACGCTCGCGCTGACGCCGATGCTGCTCTTGTCCGGCGTGTTCTTCCCGCTCACGCAGTTGCCCGAGTTCGCGCGGCACGTCGCGCACGCGCTGCCGCTCGCGAATGCGGTCGATTTGATCCGCCCGGCGATGCTCGGCCGTCCGGCGCCCGACGTCGCGATCCACGTCGCGATCCTCGCCGCATACGCGGTGGGTGGATTCTTCGTTTGCGCGCGCCTGTTCAGGCGGCGGATGATGCGCTGATGAAACCGGCCTGCCCGGCCGGCTCGCGACGCCCGGGCGCGCGCGAGCCGAATGCCGAGCATGCGGCCTTTCGGCCGCGCCGCGGGCCACGCGCCGCGCGGCCGCGAGCTCGACGATCACTCGTCGTCGTCGCTCCAAGGCATCTCGACGTCGGTCAGGAACGCGACGGTCGCGAGCGGCCCGCCCTCCTGCCGGCCGAGCTTGCCGTCCGCGCGGTGCCATTCGACGCGAAACACCGTGCCCGGATCGTCGGCGAGCAGATACACGGTGCGCAATTCCTCCGGATCGGCATCCCCGACGGGGCCGTCGAACGACACGAGCATCTTCTGCGGCCAGAGTCCGTTGACCGGATCGTAGACGCGCTCGCCCTGCGGAATGTCGATGCTCGCGTCGACGCCGATCGTCGCCGACGCCTCGACGATCATCTTGCCGAGCGCGTTCAGCACGGCGGTCGCTCGTGTGGAGTTGGCCTGGCGAATCGCGAGATCGCCGCGCGTCAGCGCCTGTTCGAGGCGGGGATGTACCTTGTGTTTCGTCATGCGTTTTCCTGATCGCTTCTGCTTCTGAAAATGACGGCCGGCCTCGCTTCCGAGACCGGCCTGATTACGTGCGCGCGGACGGCCGGCGCGTCGGCAATGCGGTCGAATCCGTCGTGCTGGAATCGCCGTGCGGTTGCCGTCAGTCGCCGCCGATCGTGTCCGAATGGAGATCGCCAATCGCCGCGACTGCCGATCTCCGGCCGCCGATCGCGAGATCCAGCCCGGCCACGCCACAGGTGCACCGTGGCCGAAGCGTGTCGACCGAGCGCGCTAATCGAATTTTCCCGACCGATCATCGCCTCCGGATTCGCCGCCCTCAGAACCCGAGCGCGACCGCAGCCAACCCGCCGACCACCCCGAACGCGACAACGAGCGCAGCGACGAGCGCAAGCGTCGCCGGCTTGAACGAGCGCGCGAGCATCGCGAGCGACGGCACGCTGACGGGCGGCAGCGTCATCAGCAGCGCGCCCGCCGGCCCGACGCCCATGCCGAGAGACAGCATCGCCTGGATGATCGGCACCTCGCCCGCGGTCGGAATCACGAACAGCATGCCCGCAATCGCGAACGCGACGATCCAGCCGATCCCGTTGCCGATGTCCGGTCCGATATGCGGGAACAGCCACGCGCGCGCGGCGCCGAGCAGCAGGACGAGCACCAGATATTCGGGCACGAGGCGCACTGTCATGCGCGCGAAGATCTTCATCCAGCGCGCGAACGCGTTGCCGGCCGCCGCCTGCTCGGCGACGAGCTTCGCGCGCAGCGCATCGTCGACGACGCGCGTCTGCTCCCCCGCGAGACGGTTGAGCAGATAGCCGACGCCGAACACCATCGCGACGCCGAGCACGAGCCGCAGCGCGCTCCAGTGCCAGCCGAGCACGAAGCCCATGAACACGAGTGCGGCGGGATTGAGCACCGTGTTGCCGAGCCAGAACGCGACCGCGCCGCCCGGCGACGCGTCGCGCTCGCGCAGACCCGCGACGACGGGCGCCGCGCAGCACGTGCACATCATGCCGGGCAGCGCGAGCAGCCCCCCTGCCGCGACGCTGCCGAAGCCCGTGCCGCCAAGCGCGCGCGCGACCCAATGCGCGGGCAGGAGCGCCTGCACCGCCGAGCCGAGCAGAAGGCCGAGCACCATCGCCTGCCAGATCGCCTTGCCATACGCCCACGCATAGTCGAGCGCCGCCTGCAGCGACGGCTCGGGCGCGCGCGCCGCCGCGCCCATCAGGATCGACTGGCCGATCGAATGATGCTCGGCCGCGACGAACGCCTTGTGATAGTACGGAAACCATTTCACATAGAAGAGGCCCACGACGGCCAACAGGACGAACGTCGCGAGGCCAAGCGCCGGATGGGGGGTGTAGGAACGGGAACTGTTCATGCTGGTCGCCGTAAATGCGTGTGATTGAGCGTTGTTGCGCATCGATGCGAAACGTCGGAAACGGACGTATGCCGCATCGCGGCACGCCGCGGCGGATGGCAGCGCGTCAACGCCTCGATTTCGGATGCGGAATCAAACGCCCGGTTCGGACGAACCGGACCGATAACGGAAAGGCGGGATTATCGCACGCGGCGCGCGATTCTCCGATCAGGGCATATGCGGCAGCGGACGCCGCACGCCCAGCGGGACAAGGCCCGGCGACGCGCGACGCGTCGGCCGGACCGCTTCGCGGCAGCCGTTACGGCGCGGGATTCGGCTGCCGCTCGTGAAGCGCGTCGATTTCGGCGAGGATCTCTGGCGGCAGCTTCACGTCGACGCTCGCGATGTTCTCGCGCAGTTGCTCGAGCGACGTCGCGCCGATCAGGTTGCTCGTCACGAACGGGCGGCTGTTGACGAATGCGAGCGCAAGCTGCGCGGGCGACAGGCCATGCCGCTTCGCGAGCGCGACGTAGCGCGACGTCGCCTGCACCGCGTGGGGCCTGCTGTAGCGCTGGAAGCGCTCGAACAGCGTGATGCGCGCGCCGGCGGGACGCGCGAGCTCTTCGTACTTGCCGGACAGCCAGCCGAACGCGAGCGGCGAGTACGCGAGCAGCCCGATGCGCTCGCGATGGCTGAACTCCGACAAGCCGTTCTCGAACGTGCGATTCAGCAGGCTATACGGGTTCTGGATGCTGACGATGCGCGGCAGGCCGAGCTTCTCGGCCGCCCGCAGGAATTGCGCGATGCCCCAGGGCGTCTCGTTCGACACACCGACATGCCGCACCTTGCCCGCCTTCACGAAGTCGCCGAGAACGGCGAGCGTCTCTTCGATCGGCACCGTGTACGGATCGTCGATCCACGGATACGCAGGGCGGCCGAACGTCGTCGTGCTGCGGTCCGGCCAGTGCAACTGATACAGGTCGACGTAGTCGGTGCGCAGGCGCTTCAGGCTGCCGTCGAGCGCCGCGGTCAGGTTCTTGCGATCGAACTGGTTGCCCGCACCGCGGATGTGCGTGGGATTGTGCGGCTGGCGCGCGGGGCCGGCGATCTTCGTCGCGATCGTCAGCTTGTCGCGCAGCGTCGGGCGCTTCGCGAGCCAGGTGCCGAGATACGCTTCGGTGCGACCCTGCGTCTCAGCCTTCGGCGGCACCGGATACATCTCGGCGGTGTCGATCAGCGTAACGCCCCGATCGATCGCGTAATCGAGCTGCGCGTGCGCGTCGCTTTCGGTGTTCTGCTCGCCCCAGGTCATCGTGCCGAGACCGATCAAGCTGACTTCGACGCCTGAATTGCCGAGTGTGCGGTATTCCATGCTGGGGTTCCTGTCGCTTCGGATGCAAAGACCCGAAGCTAACACATCGAAACGATTGCTTCAGAACGCGCGTGTCAAGCGTCGCTGTAGCGTCGCTCGCGGCGTCGGCGCGCCGGCGATGCACTCGCATTCGGCACACATTCGCGGTGGCTCGCTGCTCGCCCGATGTCTGACGCCGAGCGCCGGTCACCGATACGCCGCTCACGCCGGCCGCTGGATGAAGCACGTCGCCGACGCGTGCGCGACCACTTTATCGTCCGGCGTCTTCAGGGTTCCTTCGGCGACGCCGAGGCTTTTCGACAGATGGATCACGCGCCCCTCTGCGACGAGATCAACATCACGCGGCACCGGGCGCAACATCTTCACGTGCAGATCGACGGTGCCGTAGCCGACGCCCGGATCGAGCATCGTATGCACCGCGCAGCCCGTGACGGAATCGAGCACCGTCGCGGCGAAGCCGCCGTGCACGCCGCCGAGCGGATTCAAATGGCGTCCGTCGGCGCGCGCGGTCATCTTCACGTAACCGAGCTCGACGCTCTCGGACCGCATCGGGATCGTTTCGGCAATCGACGCTGCGGGCACTTCACCCGCCGCTGCAGCGCGCAGCAGTTCGAGACCGGACATGGACCACGGATTCATCGACATACTCCTCGCAGTGGTAAGGAACGCGGCGCGTCGCGCCTATTAGTTCTAAAAAAGAACTTACGATGACGCCCATTATTGGCACGCGTTCACCGGCTGTCAACACGTGAGCGACGTGGCCGTTTCGAGCGTGCGTTCTATAATCGAACGCACTTCCCCTGTTTTCACGGAAAACGATCATGAAATGGGACGACATCGGCTCGATGCCGTGTTCGGTCGCACGCACGCTCGCCGTGCTCGGCGATCGCTGGACGATGCTGATCCTGCGCAACGCATTTCTCGGCCATCGCCGCTTCGAAGCGTTCCAGACGCAACTGGGGCTCACGCGCCACGTGCTCGCGGAGCGGCTCGCGCGGCTCGTCGACGAAGGGATCTTCACGAAATGCGCGTATCAGGACCGGCCGCCGCGCTTCGAGTACCGTCTGTCGCAGAAAGGCCGCGATCTCTATCCGGTGCTGCTCGCGCTCACCGCGTGGGGCGATCGGTGGAAGGACGACGGCAACGGCCCGCCCGTCGTGCTGCGACACCGAACGTGCGGGCACGTGATGCATTCGGTGATGGTGTGCTCCGAATGCGGGGAATCGATCGATCCGCTGGACGTCGAGCCGCTGCCGGGGCCCGGCTGGATCGAGCAGCAAGTGGACGAGATCGGATGACGACGGGCAACGCACGCTCGATGAAGCACGGCGATGGAACTGCTGCGCTGGGCCGAGCGCGTGCGAACACGCGCGGCGCAATCGATGCGCATTGCGTCGCGGAATGCCTGCCGCATCGGGATCGCGCTCGCGGAACCCGGCATACGGCCGGTTCGTCACGCTGCTTCTTGGCTCGCGTCAATCCGAGTTTGACCGCCGTCGTTCCGGCCTCGACAGCGGGCGTCTTGGACAACAGACCGCCTTCTCGCTTCCGAAGTGCGGACGATCCCGACCGCGCACGCCCACTGCACCGGCCTCCGCCGATCGAGATCCGCAACGTCCGCGATGATCGACGCGCATCACGCAGAACGCGTTGGTTCGACCGCAGATCATGACAGGGCATGCGAAGGATGTCCGCGCAATCGAACCCCATTTCGCTCGGCAACCCGATGGATTCGACGGCCGGTCACCATGATCGCGTACACGCGCGGCAACTGCCGCTCGAACATCAAGCGACATATTCGACCGCTGAAGACACTGCCCTGCAGTACCGCCGCACCTGTCGACGGCGTCCCACAAAGTCCACCCAGAAGGAATATCGAATGACACGAAAAACGAGCGCCGCGATCGAAACGGCGCGATTGCTCCTCGACACGCTCGATCAACGCGATGCCGAAGGTCTGTTCGACTATCACGGCAATCCCGAAGTCTGGAGATATCAGGGCTGGCGTCCTGCCAGCGTCGTGGATTCCCGCGATTTCATCGCACGTCAGTCGGACATCGCATTCGGCGAGGCCGGCGCGTGGTGCCAACTCGCGATTCGCAGCAAGCCGACGCGCGAATTGATCGGCGACCTCGGCATACGTTTTCCCGCAACCGACACGGAGCCGGTCGAATTCGGCATCTCGCTGAGTCCCGCGCACCAGCGCAAAGGGTACGCACGCGAAGTCATGACGGCTTGCATCGATCTCGCTTTTCGACAATGGGGGCATCGCAGACTCGTCGCGTCCGTCGATCCTCGCAACATCGCAAGCATGGCGCTATTTCAGGCGCTTGGCTTCCGACAAGAGGCGCATCACGTCGAAAGCTACTATCTGCGCGGCGAGTGGGTCGACGACGTGATCTTCGCGATGCTCGCGCGCGAGTGGTCCGCGCATTGCGACAGCGATTCGGATCGGTAGACGTGCGGCTGTCGCAGACAGGCAATGCGCATTCGATCTCGCATCGCGACCGCCGCCGATGCGCGGATTTCCGGCCGCTGCGGTCGAGGCGATTCGAACTCGGCGCGGCTTCTGGCGTCGCCAACGCGCATCGTCGCATCGTCGCATCGTCGCATCGTCGCATCGTCGCATCGTCGCATCGTCGCATCGTCGCATCGTCGCATCGTCGCAGGCGCACGTGCCTCGATCGCGTTTGAGTCCGGATTCAGGCAGCGCGAGCTTCCCCCTTCTCCCGACGTCGAAAGCAAGAAAGTCCGTTGGCCACCCGGCGTCACGACGCGCATTCGCAAGATGTCCGGCATCACGCCGCCGATCAAAAGGCGCTACGCGCAATCTGCACGAGTGCGGCGCAATCCCGAAATACGGCGATCGATTCCAAGGATTGGGACGCCGCGGCGGCCGCTCCGGTAGGCCCAAGTCCGGCACGCAAGCGCCGATCGCTCGCCCGCGGGAGCAAAGAAAAGTTGGGTGGCTCGCCTGGGCTGCTGCGGAAGCTGCGCCGCCCGCTCCGAGATAACCGAATGCCATGCGCAGAGATGATCTGGCGATAGGCAGGCGCGCTACCGCACATGCCGCCGATTCTGCCGGAACGCATTCGGCTTGCGCCGTAAACTGCCGAAACGAAGGCCTCGGCGCTGCCGTCGCCCATCCACGCGACGTAACCCGTCGGACGAGCGCGGCGTCCGCTTCTCGCGGGCGACGATGTCTCAACTCTTTCAATTTCGAAAGCAATCCGGCCAATTGGAGTAACATATCGCCTCTTGTATCGAGCGATCGCGCCCTGTCAAGCGCATCCAGCAAGAATTGCCTGGTGCGCGCCGTACCGGAAGGCGCGCGAACAGCCCAGGTACCAGGTCCACTGCTTGCGCGCCGGCGACCGCGCCGTCATTTGCAACACCCGCCGTGCAATTTGGACTCCTCATGAAGAAAAGACGCAACATCACCTCGTACATCGTGATCGCGATGATCCTCGGCATCGCCGTCGGTTATGGCTGCCATAGCGCATTCCCGGATCCGCACGTCGCGAAGGAAATCGCCGGCTACGTATCGCTGCTGTCCGACGTGTTCCTGCGTCTCATCAAGATGATCATCGCGCCGCTGGTGTTCGCGACGCTGACGGTCGGCATCGCGCACATGGGCGATACCGGTGCGGTCGGCCGGGTCGGCGTGAAGGCGCTCGGCTGGTTCTTCATCGCGTCGTTCACGTCGCTGCTGCTCGGCCTGCTGGCCGCGACGGTATTGCAGCCCGGCAGCCATCTGAGCCTGCCGCTGCCCGCCACCGATGCCGCCCTCAACCTGAAGACCGGCTCGTTCACGCTGAAAGACTTCGTGATCCACCTGGTGCCGAAGTCGATCGCCGAGGCGATGGCGAACAACGAGATCCTGCAGATCGTCGTGTTCTCGATCTTCTTCGGCACCGCGCTGTCCGCGCTCGGCGACGCAGGCAAGCGCCTGACCGGCGTGATCGAGGATCTCGCGCAAGTGATGTTGAAGGTCACCGGCGCGGTCATGTGGTTCGCGCCCGTCGCGGTGTTCGCGGCGCTCGCATCGACGATCACGACGGAAGGACTCAGCATCCTGCTCACGTTCGCGAAGTTCATGGGCAGCTTCTATCTCGCACTCGCGCTGCTGTGGGGCGTGCTGACGCTCGCGGGCCTCGTGTTCCTCGGAAAGCGTACGTTCTCGCTGATCCGCCTGATCCGCGAACCGTTCCTGTTGTCGTTCGCGACCGCGAGTTCGGAAGCCGCGTATCCGAAGCTGCTCGACGCGCTCGACCGTTTCGGCGTGAACCGCAAGATTTCGAGCTTCGTGTTGCCGATCGGCTATTCGTTCAACCTCGACGGCTCGATGATGTACTGCACGTTCGCCGTACTGTTCATCGCGCAGGTATACGGCATCGATCTGCCGCTCGGCACGCAAATCACGATGCTGCTTCTGCTGATGCTGACGTCGAAGGGCATGGCCGGCGTGCCGCGGGCGTCGCTCGTCGTGATTGCGGCGACGCTCAACCAGTTCAACCTGCCGGAGGCAGGCCTGCTGCTGATCATGGGGGTCGACATGTTCCTCGACATGGGCCGCTCGGCGACCAATGCGGTCGGCAACTCGATTGCCGCCGCCGTGGTCGCGAAGTGGGAAGGCCAGCTCGACGACCCGCGCGACGATGCAGGCTCCGACGGCGGCGGCGCGGCGTCGCTCGAGCCGCAGCGGATAGCGGAGCGGGTATAGGAATGACGGCCATGTGAAACCGGCTGGCTCGGTATCGTCATGGCCCGCTTCCGAGGGAAATCACGCCCGTCGGCGGCAGCCGGGCGCGCTCCGTTGCACCGCGCGTAGGTGCGCCCCTTTTTTCATCGCGCGCTTGCTCACGCGGAAGGTCGACGACTCGGTGCGCGGCTCGTGGTCCGGGTAGAAGACGTCCTCGGACAGCGTGCGGCGCGTCTCGTGAGTTTTCGTGGTTGTCATAGGTCACGCTCGCAGATTGCGCGCTCTTCGGCGCGCCATTTCACCAGGCCGGGCAGTACACGGCCGCCGGCCGTCACCCATTGCGGCCGGCCGCTATCCGACTCGTTCAACGCGCGGCACGCGCCGCGCCAGTCGCCCGCGCTGAAGCGCTTCGCGGTCGTGCTGCCGCAGTACGCAGCTGGCCCGACGTTGTAAGAGACGGTTTCAAAAAGGCCCGGTGGGGCTGTTAACTTTCGCGGCGAGCTGTTAACCTCAGGCATCGGAACAACCT
>NZ_LOWC01000034.1:0-4372 GCF_001522845.1 Burkholderia sp. BDU5
TTCCTGCAAATCCAACAACACCGTTTCGGCCTCACCGCCTTTCCGTATAAGCCGTCCAGGATTGTTCAGGTTCGACTGGCTAGGCATGCAGCGCGTGGTGGATTTTGCCGCCGGCATCAGATACGCACGCGAGCTTGAGCAGCAGACTTGTGTGTAATGGAATGCCTTGTACCCGGCATCACATGATGCTGCTCCGATACGAAGTCTTGTAGGTTGGACCTTATGTTCGCGATTACACGCTTTCACAATTTCATGTCGCTGTACCAAGGCCGGTACGCGACCGCCCTTGCGAAAACGCTCAATGCATCCGTGTTCGCCGCGAAAGCGCTCGACATTGCTCTATCCACTGGCGAAATCTCTCTCGATAGACTGCATCTACTTCTCGGTTGCAGTCGCGGTCAAGCAATCGGTGCCGCGTTCGACCTGCAGGAACAGGGGCTGGTCAAGGACATTGAATCCACGAAAAATCAGAACGGCGAATACGTTCTCGTACCCATCGACGCGCGATGCGAAGCTGCCCGACTGTATCGCGCCAAGCTAGAACAAATGAGCCGGGACATCGGTCTGTATGATGACCTAGAACGAACGCTGCCTGGGTTGAAGGCCATTTTCATGGAAGCGCTATCGGCGATGGAAGCCAAATGCATCGGGCGTTGATATCTGCGAGATAGGACGCGGAGGACGACGTAGCCGATCCTCAGCTGCGCCAAACCCTAGTCTTATTGAATGCCTCCTTCTCCAGAAACGCGCTCTCAAGGTCGATATTGAATCGGTTCGCTATCGCACAAATGTATATGAAGATGTCAGCGAGTTCCTCTTTAATCGACCCTATTTTAGAATTCTGATCGATTCCCATCGCTTGATGCTTGCGCACCGCTTTGAATAATTCGCCCATCTCTTCCCCTAACAGGAGGCATTTCTCAATCGCATCCTGTTCGGAGAAGCCTCGCTCAATTTCTAGATCCCTCACATAACGTTGGAAATCTTTAAGCTGCGGATTTGTTGCTAGCTGAAGTGACGACATCGCACACCCATTAAAATGAAAAGCCAGTAAAAACACTACCAATTGTAAGCCAACTAACTCGGCCTTAGTTCGACGAGACTCGTCGCCCCGGCTGCATTCCGGACGAGATCAGGAACGTATCCTGCAACCTTTTCGGCGGTACCACCGCGGCCCTTACATGCCAAACACCATGGATTGTTTATTGTGAACGAACGCATCCGATCAAGTACTTTATCAAAACTGTCAACATAGAGGTTACCTTGGGAGAACTGACCAAATGTAAACGAACAGGGATATACCGAGCCATCTGAGTCGATCTCAATCGTCTCCTCTCCTGCTCGACATAACCCAATTTGCGAATCTTTTGTAGACTGATACTTGTACGACGGTATCTCAAGACGGATACCAGCGTCGCGAGCGAGTGAAATAAAAAGATCTCTGGCTGCAACGAACTCTCCAGACGAAAGTTCTTCCGATAGAAGCGATTTTCCACGTCCATAAAGATTTAGGCGATTAGCCTTTATCTCCCGAATCCCGAACGCTTTCGCGAGCTCTATGTATTTAGTCATTTCCGGAACATTTGAACGACAAAGGGTTATCCGCAAACTCAAGCTGCCCGGAAAAAGATCACACAGCTCCCGGAGACCACGCAATGTCAACCGGAATGCGCCCGCTCCCCTTAGCCGATCGTTCGTTTGTTCTGTTGCTCCATCGAGCGAAACCGTTATTGAACGAATGTGGGGACAGTCGGCCAGCAGAGACGCCCTTTGATGTGATAGGGGGATTCCGTTTGTCACAATAGAAATAGAAAGATCACATTCGCCGGCGCAAAGCGCGATTTGATCGAAATTCCGATGAAATAAAGGCTCACCGCCAGCGAGGGTAACTCGAAATACACCCGCATCGCGCAACGAGCGAAAGGCGGATTCGATCAGGCTAATGGGTAGCTCCTTTGAATCCCGTTCACCAGAACTGTTGTAACAATGCGCGCAGTACAAGTTGCATCGCTTTGTCACGTTAAAGAAGGCTTTTATAGGAGCCGAAAGGCCTCCTACCTTTGGCGTTGATGAGACACGAATAATCTCGATACCCTCTTCGACTGGCGTGCGATCTTCACAGCCCAATACAGATCCGACAGTGCTTATGTCTTTTTCTATCTGTTCGAGAGTCGCATGATCGATAAAAATAGACGACCCGATTCCCGGCGCATAAAGCATTGCACCAAACGATTCGTATCTAATATATAATTTTTTCATTTTTACGCTCTATGCGCGGCGTCCCACTCCCTTCTTTTGTTGATTTCTTCGCGCTCTCGGAACGCTGGCTCAAGTGAAACATCATGCTGGCTCGCAAGGTCCAGCAAATAAACAAATATATCCGCGAGCTTAAGCCCAATAACATGCTGCGTGTCCGGACTCAAGTTCTCATTATCCGGCCAAGTTTCACGCATGGCTTGCGCTAAATCCCCGAGCTCTTTTGTGAGAAGAATAAACGCATTTTTCTTTTCATTCTTGAAGCCTCGGATTTCTTTCAATTTCACCACATAATCCTGAAAATCATGCAGCGTAGGGTTTTCTGGTAATTGAAGTTGCTCTTCACCCGGATTTAAGGGGCGAGGCAGCACCTTTTTCTCTTCAGCCATCATGTATTGGACGATCACGATATACTCCTACGTTGACGAGTTATCAACAACTATTCTGAGCGTGCGATTTGGATAAGAACCCACTCCGTATCCTTCATAGCAGTAGGGGTCTGTGGTTTCTATGCCACCTGTGGCCGCATATGAACGTAGATAACAGCCACCTTTACAGCCCGAATAGGATCCACACCCCTTGCAATCGGCGCTCCCGTCCATGCTTCTAAACAAGAGCATGGCCTGCCCGTTGTCCCAAGCGCTCCTGAGGCTCACCGATGGGAAATAGCCGTCGGAGTAAACGCCCCTTCCAAAACTGCTACAAGGCTGAATTTCGCCTATTGCCGTCACACAGAAGCTTTCCTTGCCGGCATAACATCCGAAGCCAAGTTCTTCTATATATTGAGAAGCATGTCCGCCTCGATGCTCGTAAGGGTTAAGAGGCAAAGTGATCTTAGTTTTATATTTTTTCGAGTTACAAATTTCCGCAAGACATTTCATTGCAGAAATATACTCTTGGGGCGTTGGAAGCAGCCATTCTTTCGCGTTCGCCCTGCCAGCCTCGCGCACACAGTTAAATTTTACGGTATCAAAACCAAGCAACTCAGCGAATTGAATTATCTTTTCAAGAGATCGGACGTTTGTTTTTAAGATCGTGCACTTTGCAGCAACCTTACCCCGATAAACAGAGCGCAAGCGTTCTAAGCCTCGGATAACGTACTTTAGACGTCCTCGCCCCCTGACCGCTCCAAAGGATTCATCATCCCACCCATCCAAACTAATGTTTATCGTTCTGATATCGAGAGATGCCAAACGTTCAGCATTTTTATCGGTTATCAAAGTCGCGTTAGTTGAAAACGATACATCCACACCCCGCGCGAGCGCATATTCGACTAAAGGAAAAAAGTCTCGATCTGCGAGAGGCTCACCGCCTGCTATTGAAATTCGATAGCATCCCATCTCCGTCATCTGGTCGATGAGCTCTAATTTTTGCGACATCGTCAGTTCGTTGGGGTCTTTCTTGTCAGAATTCGTATAGCAGTGCTCGCAGCTTTCCGGACAACGTTCGGTAATCTCGTAGAAAATTCGAAGAGGAGCAGATAATGACGCTGCCGGCACCGCGTTATTTACAAACTGAACATCGGATGACAGTAGCCCCTCGATACCCATGGACGTACGAATCTCTGATACTTCGTCAGCGTCAGTGTTGAATTGAACATACTCCTCGGGCGACAAGGGAGAATCTGGCCGCGTGAGTAGTCTATCGGCAAGTTTGTCGAGATAAATGTACTCTTTGGAGTGCCGATCGTAGAGCAGCCCCCCAAAGAACTCCCGTCTATGCACGAATGGAGACATGCCTGCCTCCATCGAATCAGTGATGATCCGTTCGGACTTTAAAGTAGCGTGCTCGATGTTTCTGCGCGGGGTTGTTCTCCTTGTCCGAACCGCCTAGCGTGTGCTCATCAATATTATTCGATGCGCTATCTTCCAGAGCACGCCCTCTACAGGTTGACTCGACATTGCGCATATCGGAGTCGAAGCGGAGGTCTTCTTTCTTACGGGCATTTGCGACCATTTAAGGCTCCTTTGACGCGTTCAGTACGCGCCAATTTTTTATAGGTGATCTTATATGAATTGTCAACTCGACAGCGAGGCCGTTGTCGCGAGCAAATGAATTGTCCGGGTCTGTAGCACGTAATCTGTCCGGTTTTTGGGTGCGGCATGAAGCCAGCCGT
>NZ_LOWC01000035.1:0-1378 GCF_001522845.1 Burkholderia sp. BDU5
GCCGCCGCCTTGCCGTAGTCGGCCGGCGCGTCGGCCGGACGCGGCGTCTCGCCCGCGCGCTCGATCCAGCCGCCGCCGAGCGAACGATACAGGTCGACGAGATTCGACCAGCGCGCGAGCCGCGCGCTGATCAGCTGCTGCTGCGCCGAGTACAGATCGGTCTGCGCGGTCAGCACCGACAGGTAGCTGTCGACGCCGTTCTTGTAGCGCAGATCCGACAGATCGTAGCGGCGCTGCTGCGCGTGCTCGTTGCGCTCGAGCGCCGCGATCTGCTGATCGTACGTGCCGCGCGCGGCGAGCCCGTCCGACACTTCGCGGAACGCGCTCTGGATCGCCTTCTCGTAGTTCGCGATCTCGATGCGCTTCTGCACGTGCGCGAGATCGAGATTCGCGATGTTCTGCCCGCCCTCGAAGATCGGCAGCGCGATGCTCGGCGCGAACGACCACGCCGCCGTGCCGGCCTTGAAGAGACCGCCCAACGTCGGGCTCGCGGTGCCGAACGCGCCCGTCAGCGAGATCTTCGGGAAGAATGCCGCGCGCGCCGCGCCAATGTTCGCGTTCGCCGCGCGCAGCGTCTCTTCCGCCTGCATGATGTCCGGCCGGCGCGTCAGCAGATCGGACGGCAGCCCGGCCGGAATGTCGGTCAGCAGGTTCTGCGCGTTGAGCGGCAAGCCGGCCGGCAGATCGTCGGGCAACGGCTCGCCAACCAGCAGCACGAGCGCGTTGACCGCCTGCGCGCGCGCCCGCGCCTGCGCCTGCTGGTTCGCGAGCGCCGTCTCGACGACCGTCTGCGCCTGCCGCAGATCGAGCTCCGAGCCAGTGCCGTTGTCGAACTGCAGCTTCGTCAGGTCGTACGACGCGCGCGCCGACTTCAGCGTGTTCTCCGTGACCTGCAGCAGGTCGTCGGTCGACAGCAGCGTCAGGTACTGGTCGGCGACGCTCGCGACGAGCGCGATCTCCGCCGCCTTGCGGGCCTGCGCGGTCGCGAAGTACTGCGCGAGCGCCTGGTCCTTCAGGCTCTGCACGCGGCCGAACAGGTCGAGCTCCCATGACGCGGACACGCCGACGTTGTACGCCCGCGTGATGAGCGGCGCGCCGGTGGTGGACACGCCGGCCGGATAGCGCTGGATCGCACCCGTGCCCGTGCCGTCGAGCGTCGGGAAGAGGCCCGCGCGCGTGATCTGATACTGCGCGCGCGAAGCCTCGACGTTCAGCACCGACACGCGCAGGTCGCGGTTGTTCTTCAGCGCGATCTCGATCAAGCGCTGCAGGCGCGGATCGACGAAGAACTCGCGCCAGCCGATGTCGACGGCCGCCTGGCCGTTCGCGCTGCGCGCGCCGGACGCGGCGCCCGGCTGCGTGGCGTAGACGCCGTCGG
>NZ_LOWC01000036.1:0-2809 GCF_001522845.1 Burkholderia sp. BDU5
GCGAATTTCACGAAGGCAGTGAACGCTGCGTCGAAGCAGCGCGTCATCCTTACGGATACCGGCTCGGCAAACGCATACGCCGCCGCGAACTCCGTGCCGATGACCAGCTTGCCGACCGTGAGCGGCGTCGTGCAAACGATCAGCGTGAAGACGTCCAATACCGGAGCGTCGACGTATTCCCCCGACGGCCTGGCATCACGACCGATCTTCGGTCTCGGCGGCGTCGCGCTACAAGGTGGCGAGATGCTCGCTAACGGTATCGCGACCCTCATGTCGTACGTGGGGCCGCTGCTCAACGGTGGGGCCCTGTGCTGGGTGCTGTTCGAGTGCATCGGTGGTGCGCAGCAAGTCGCGCCGGCGACGCAGAGCGCGCACGCGCTGCAGGCCGGGCAGGCGCTGGGCCTTTTCCTCGGCGTTCAGGTCTTCACGTCGAGCGGCACGTACACGCCAGGCGTGTACACCGTTGGAGGTCGAAGCGTTACCGCGACTAAGGTGCGCAAGCGGATCTGCGGAGGCGGCGGCGGTGGCGGCGCAGTGCCGGCCACCACTTCGGCACAAGTGGCGGCTGCCAACGGCGGGAATGGCGGGGAGTACAAGGAATGGATTGGACCTGCAACGACAGAGAATGTAACTATCGGTGCGGGAGGTGCCGGCGGGGTAGCAGGATTCAACGGCGGCAGTAACGGTGGCACGACAACTGCTGGAAGCATCTCTGCAGTTGGAGGAAATGGCGGAGGTGCCGGCGGTGCAGGTGCTCCGCCTTACATCAATCTTCAACAAGCTAACAATGGCGGCGGAGTTATTGGAGCCGTAGCTGGTGGCGTGTTGACTGTATGGCGCGGATGTTCGCTTGGGGGCTATGGATTAGCAGTCAGCACGGCGGCACTAAGCGGAGGTACTGCAGGTGCTATCGGTGGAAGCGGTGGAGATAGCCCATTCTCGCCGACTTTCAAAGGTAGTGCTGCGCCGTCCGCTGGACAGTATGGTGCGGGCGGAGGCGGAATTTCCATTGGGGCTTCGTCTTCAGCGTCTGCAGGCCTCCAGGGACAGCAAGGCGTAGTAATTTACGAGGAGTATGCGTAATGGCGGTGAATCAATATGCGCTTGTTAAAGGCGGCGTCGTGGAGAATGTGATCCTCTGGGACGGAGAGTCGGAATGGTGTGCGCCAGAAGAGATGGCACTCTCGCCCATTCCGGGAAACGTCAGCGTGGGGGTAGGTTATTCGTTCGATGGGACAAGCTATGCTCCCCCGAAGGAAGGCGGCCAGTGAGGGGCTACTCGACTGGTATCATGCCACGTTCACTATTCTGACTGGTTGGCTTTGATGGAACCACGCAAACTTGGGTTTATTGATTCGCTTCGCGGGTTCGCGGCGTTGTATGTTCTGGTATTTCACTTCAGCGCGATTACGACGCCTCATGCAGTCGCTCCGCAGTGGCTTGCTCATTTCGCGGATCTAGGTGGCTCTGGTGTGACGCTTTTCTTCTTGCTAAGCGCTTTCACTTTGTGCCTCTCATCGGAGTCGCGTAAAGACGAGGAAGGTTCACCCCTCTTAAATTTTTATATCCGCCGTTTTTTTCGCATCGCGCCATTGTTTTACGCATGGATAGTCATTTATTGTATCCGAGATAAGATTATCTTTGGCGTAGTTCATTCTCCCGCAGAGGTGGCGAGCAGTTTATTTTTTGTTTTCAATCTTTCGCCGGGGAATGAGCAGGGATTTGTATGGGCTAGTTGGACGTTGGGGGTTGAGATGATTTTCTACGTCTTTTTTCCATTCATTTTTAAGCTTGCATCGAATTTAGGGCGAGCGTTTGCGCTTTTGCTCTTTTCTTTTTTGCTAAGATGGGTATGGCACTTTTCGGTGCCGCATTTGATCGACGATCAAGCCATTGCCGCCGCCTATTATAGTCTTAGCGTTCTACGCCATCTGCCGACGTTCATATTTGGTATCGTCGCGTATCGCATATATGTCGTGATCGACATGAGTCGCGCGCGTCAGATCGGTGCCGGGGAGGCAATGTTTGCCGCCGGCGCATTCGCGTTGCTTGCCGTTGCTTATGGAGTCTTCAGTGTCGATTCTTTTGAGGGATTGACCATTGAATCGTACATATACAGCGCGATGTTGATCGGATTGGCAATTACGTCTCCGCGGTGGTTTGTCAATCCTATTACACGTTTCTACGGGAAGATCAGCTATTCCGTTTATCTGAGTCATGCGACGACTTTATTTGTTATGTCCAGAATATTTGTGTTCGTATACGAGCATTTCACTTCCATCGCAATCCCATACATTTTTTCGCTCGGAATCGGCATTGCCGTTGTCACGGTGATCTCATCATTGACCTATTGGTTTATAGAAATTCCCGGGAACAAACTGGGGCGCCGGTTGATTGATGCAATTCAGAAGCCTATCGCAATTTAACCAAGACTGGCTGTTTTGGAATTTTTATTTCAATTGACAAAGCCGCCTACGGGCGGCTTTTTCATTACGGGGAATCGATGAAAGCAAGCCCGACTGAAGTCGCCAGCTACGCGGGTAGTGGGGTGGCTCTGGCGTCCTCGATGACGCTGACCGACATCGGCGTCATCGTGGGTATCGTGACCGCAGTGGCCACGTTCGCCCTCAACGCTATTTACATGTACCGCAAGGACAAGCGGGAGGAGCGAGAGTCACTGGCGCGCCTTCATGAACTGGAGACGCACAATGGCTAACGTGCCGAAGAAGACGCTGGTGGGGGTTGTGGGGGCTGCTACGGCAGCCCTTCTTGTTTCCATCGTCCCGAAGTTCGAAGGGAGGAAGCTGAT
>NZ_LOWC01000037.1:0-35499 GCF_001522845.1 Burkholderia sp. BDU5
CGGCTGGCTTCATGCCGCACCCAAAAACCGGACAGATTACGTGCTACAGACCCGGACAATTCATTTGCTCGCGACATGTCATATTTGATCCCCTTGACCCTGTTCGCCCGTCGGGCGAATATGCAGACAATACATTCTTGCTGCAGGGTGCCGACTTGGCTACTCGCATTTCCCGGCCCGCGGACGCGATGCGGAGAGAGCCGCGGCAGAAGCGATCACGCGTCACGATCGATTCGATTCTCGACGCCACAGCTCACGTTCTAGGAGAACGTGGCTGGACGGGACTGACGACGAACATCGTCGCCGACGTCGCCGGGGTCAGTATCGGTTCGCTATACCAGTACTTTCCGAACAAGCTCGGATTGGTCGAAGCAGTCAGGCGGCGGCATTTCGAAGAAGTGCTCAACGCACTGCGCACGGCGGCAAACACCAGAACGCCTTACGCGATGCGCATCGAGGCTTTCGTCGACGGCGTCATCGCGGCCCATAGCCGCTATCCGGCCGCTCACAAGGTCCTGCTCGAAGAAGCGCCGCGCAGCGCCGATGCGCGGCGTCTCCACGACGAATTTGGCGCATGGTACGAGAAAGGGTGCCGGGCGCTCGTCCAATGCACGGCCGGCGCACGCGAAGGCGATGATCGCCTGCGCATTTCCGCTCGTGTGCTGGCGTCCGCGGTCGCCGGCGTCGTACACGACGCAGCCCAGCAGCGCACGCTGGACGCACTGGACCTCAGACGGGAACTGATCGCACTGGTCGAATCCATCTGCAAGAACAATCGCTCACGGCGCCACGACAATACGGGTGCTATCGCCGGTCATACGGACAGACATCCGGCCGCACCGGACGCAAACGCCGTCGCCGCGGATGCCGGTTGCGTCGCGGCGTCCACGGAGCGCCACTTCGGAAAGTGACGCCAGCGCGTGCGTCAACCGCACCAGCACGCGCCAGTCGACGATGACGAGAAGCACGCGTTCCGTGTAAGCCCGTCGAATGGCTCGCGCACGCGACACAATGCCGAAAGCAACGCTCCGGTCACGATCGGCAACGCGCGTTGTCAACGGGAGCGAGAACCCGAAGAGGCAGGTGTTTTGCGCATGCCTCGATCGAGCGGGCAAGCGAGGATGCAGGCGAAAGTGCGAGCGCGGGCGCGCACGAGCCCTTCGGCCGCGAAATCGCGATCCATTGGCCGGGACGCGTGTCGGTCACGCGAATGCCTTTGTAGACGGTCACGCCCGTGCACACGATCGGCGCGATCTCGTCGAACGCGACGTTGCTCGGCAAATGGCCGACATAGTTCGGACCGGCGACTCCATACTCCGCGTAGCTGCCGTTCATCGAACCTCATGTCGGACGCCGGCCGGTCAGCCAAAAGAGGCTTTTCGGAAAACGATCGGGCTAATGGCGCAAGAAAACGCCAGAGCGAACACGCCGCGCAGAACCGGTGCCAAGCCCGTTCCGCGTGCGCCCCCAACGCGACGCAACGCTTGTCACAGACCCGGTTTCGCCTAGACTTCGCTGTATAGGCTTCGAACAGCAGGCCTATCACGCACGCGCCTCGCCGGGTAAAACGCCATCGAAGTCATTGGTCCGACGCATGTGCCCGGGCGAACCCTGACAGAGGTCATCATGAGACGGATCTATTTCCTGCTGCCCGACGCGGACATGGCACGGGTGATCGTTGACGAGCTGCTGCTCAAGCGCATTGAATGGCGGCGCATCCACGTCATCGCGAACGACATGGTTCCGCTGGAGAATCTGCCCGAAGCGTCGATCACCCAAAGCAGCGACCTGTTGCCGGCGCTCGCCCGCGGAACCGCCGCGGGCGGCGTCACCGGCGCGCTCGCCGGGCTGGTCGCGATCGTGTTCCCGCCCGCCGGCCTGACGATTGCGGGCGGCGCGGTGGTCGCGCTCGCCGTCGCCGGAGCGGGCTTCGGTGCGTGGGTCGGCACGATGATCGGCGTGAGCGTGCCGAATACCCGGTTGAAACACTTCCAGGACGCCGTCGAAAATGGGGAATTGCTGATGATGATAGACGTGCACCGCGACCGGGTCGAAGAAATCGAAGCGCTAGTCAAGCAGCATCACCCAGAGGCACACCTCGAAGGCACCGATCCGACCATTCCCGCATTCCCTTGATGCAAGTCAGGCTGCGGCTGTTCCAAGCCGCCCATCGGGACCGAATTCCTACCTATCCGCCAATCAGATCCTGCATGTCGTCGCCGGCAAAGTGGGGATAGCCGCCGGGATAAGCTCGAAGGTCCGCTCGTACCCGATTGACCCACGGATTCCCGGCAACGCCGGCCGGATAATCACAAGGCGACTGTCTCATTCTCACGACCTCGCCGGCTCTCAACGCAGCCGCCACCGACTCGGTCAGCTCGGAGCGAAAGTCGCGCCGATACCGATAGAAGTCGTCGGCCGACACGATGAGATTGACGGGTCTGGACAAATGAACCGGCGTGCTCTCGCCGGTATACGCATCCGGAAAATCCAGCATTTCGTGGATTTCCAGCGTGTAGCGATCGTCGAGCGATCGCAAGCTGAGCTGATATGTCCGACATGCGCCGTTCACTTCGCGCACCTGCAGCCGGTAGCGATGAACAGGCGCCCTCGCTTCATTATTTGCGTTCGATTCTTCGATCACGTTTTCCAGTCATTCCTTAGCGTTCTGTCATCCGCGACTTCGGCAAGACGACGTCAGTCGCGGTGAAGCAGCCGCACGTTTTCGAGCCTCGGGCAAGCGCAGGCGGCCCCGCCGCCCGCGCTCCTTTGCATCACTCCCCCGTCAACACGATCCGCCCATCGACCTTTCCGGCCCGCAGCGACGCGAATATGTCGTTGATGTTCTCGAGCCTGTCGCGATGAATATGCGCGCGCACGAGCCCTTCGGCCGCGAAATCGAGCGATTCCTGCAAATCGCGCCGCGTGCCGACGATCGACCCGCGCACCGTGATCCCGTTGAGCACCGTCGAAAAAATCGGCAGCGGAAAATCGCCGGGCGGCAGTCCGTTCAGCGCGACCGTCCCGCCGCGCCGCACCATCCCGAGCGCCTGCGCGAACGCGCCGCGCGAGACGGCCGTCACGAGCACGCCGTGCACGCCGCCGATCTCTTTCTGAATCACCGCCGCGGGATCGCTCGTCGACGCGTCGACGACGAACTTCGCGCCGAGCTTGCGCGCAAGCTCGAGCTTCTCCGGCGCGACGTCGACCGCCACGACGTGCAGCCCCATCGCATTCGCATACTGGACCGCGACGTGCCCGAGCCCGCCGATCCCCGAAATCGCGATCCATTGGCCGGGGCGCGTATCGGTCACGCGAATGCCCTTGTAGACGGTCACGCCCGCGCACAGGATCGGCGCGATCTCGTCGAACGCGACGTTGCTCGGCAGATGGCCGACGTAGTTCGGATCGGCGACCACGTACTCCGCGTAGCTGCCGTTCACCGAATAGCCGGTGTTCTGCTGCTCGTGGCACAGCGTCTCCCAGCCGGTCTGGCAATACTCGCAATGGCCGCATGCGGTGTAGAGCCACGGCACGCCGACGCGATCGCCTTCCTTCACGTGCTTGACGCCTCCGCCCACCGCCGAGACGAAGCCGACGCCCTCATGTCCCGGAATGAACGGCAGCGTCGGCTTGACGGGCCAGTCGCCGTCGGCCGCGTGCAGATCGGTATGGCACACGCCCGATGCCTTGATGTTCACGAGAATCTGGCCCGGTGCGGGTGTCGGCACGAGAACTTCCTCGATGCGAAGCGGTTCGCCGAATGCGTGCACCACCGCCGCCTTCATGTATTGCGCCATCAGTCGCTCCTGGTTGGTTCGATGACCGATCGAGTATCGATCACGCGCCGCGCCGGTCATTGACGTGCGTCAACCGCGCCCGGCACGCCGCGCGGTCTCATTGACGATTCGCTCCCTTTTCGGGATGTCGACGCGCGCCGCCGCGCGCGGCGGCTCACGATCCTGCGAACGTGCGGCCGTTCGCCGTGCATGCGCTCGCCCGCGTCGGGCGCAGCGCTCACCGCGCACGTGCATGCGTCGTTCTCGGCCACGGACACCGGCCATCTCGGCGCGCGGGACGCGAGGCTCGGGGCAACCGCATTCACAACGCACTCGCCGCCAATTCGACGATGTCCGCCGTGATCTCGTCCTGCCGCGCGATCCGGTAGGCCTGCAACAGCTCGCCGAGCGTGCGTTCGACCGATTCGCGCGCGGCGATCATCGCGCGCGTGCGCGCCTCGTTCTCCGCGGCGAACGCGAGCATCGCCGCATCGCACAGCTCGACGAACACGTATGCCTGCGCGAGCTCCGCGAGCAGCGTCGCGGGTGGCAGATGCACGAGCGGCGGCTGTGCGCGCGGCTCGGTATCGAAGCGCGCGTAGTCGAACGGCAACAGGCCGCGCTCGACCATGTCGAGCTGCTGCGCCGCAGCCGGCATCGCGTGGACGATCGATACCGGCTGCGCGCCGCGCACCGTCAGATGCGCGTACAGCGCGTCGGTGATCCGGTTCGCGAGGTGCACGACGTCGTCCGCGTGCGACGCCATCGGCGTGCTCCAGACGAGCGGCACGCCGCCAGCCTCGGCGAGCATCGCGCCGCGCGTGCCGACCATCATGTATTCGCGCGTCGCGGCCGCCGCATCGGGCCGCGTCGCGTAATCGATCAGTTGCGCGTTGTACGCACCGACGAAGCCCTGCTCGCTGCACAGCACGATGACGAGCCGCGCGCGCGGCGCGCCGCGTCGCGCGGCCGCGGCTTCGAGCGAAGGCGCGCCGGCCGACAACGCGTCGCCGATCGCCGCGCCGACCGTCGCCGCCGATGCGCGGATCCCCGGCAAGCGCTGCTGCGCCTCGTGCGCGCGCGCGGCGGCGACGCCCTGCATCGCGCCAATCACCGTCTGCAACTGACGCGCGGTGTCGGTGCGCGCTTCGATCGCGGCGAGCTTGTCGCTCATCGCTTGCGCTCCGGTTCGGCTTCGGGCTTGGCTTCGGGCTTGGGCTTGGCTTTCGCGCTGACGCTGGCGTTGGCTTCAGCGCCGCCTTCGGCTTCGGTTCCGGCGTCGCCATCGAGCGAGCGATCGACCGCGCCGCCGACGTCGCCCGCCGCATCTTCCGCATGCATGTGTCCCGCCGTGCGATCCGTCGCATCGGCCGTGATCCGTTCGATCAGCTCGCCGATCGACTCCGCGAGCGTCGCGAGCGCCGCGTCGTCCGCGAGCCAGTCGAGGGGCGGCGCGCCCGCCGGCGACAGCGCCGCGATCCGCGCATCGAGCCACGACGGCAGCCGGTCGCGCAGCGGCGCGACGCGATCCGTCGACATCGTATCGAGCGCACCCGCCGCGAGCGCCTTCAGCAGCACGACTTCGTCGAGCGTTCGCAGCGCGCGGAAGCGCGGCTGCGTGATCAACGCGCGAATCCGCTCGCCGCGCGTGATCTGCGCGCGCAGCCGCGCATCGGTGAGCCCGCCGAAGCGCGTGAACGCCTCCAGCTCGAGAAACTGCGCGTAGTCGAGCCGCAAGCGGCCCGACGCGCTGCGCAGCGCCGGATGCTGCGCCTTGCCGCCGACGCGGCTCACGCTCAGGCCGACGTCGACCGCCGGCCGCTGGTTCGCGGCGAACAGCGCCGAATCGAGCACGATCTGCCCGTCGGTGATCGAGATCAGGTTCGTCGGAATGTACGCGGCGAGATTGCCCGCGTCGGTCTCCGCGATCGGCAGCGCGGAAAGCGACCCGCCGCCGAGCTTCGCGGACAGCTTCGCCGCGCGTTCGAGCAGGCGCGCGTGCACGTAGAAGATGTCGCCTGGATATGCCTCGCGGCCGGGCGGCTCGCGCGTGAGGAGCGCGAGCTCGCGGTGCGTCGCCGCGTGCTTCGTCAGGTCGTCGACGACGACGAGCGCATGCTGCCCGCGATCCCGGAAATACTCGGCGATCGAAAAGCCCGCGAACGGCGCGACCCATTGCAGCCCCGGCGCGGACGCGGCCGGCGCGACGACGAAGATGCAGCGCTCGGGCGCGCCGTAGCGGCGCACCGCGTCGATCACGCGCCGCACCGCGCTCGCGCGCTGGCCGATCGCGACGTACACGCAGATCACGTCCGAATGCCGCTGGTTGACGATCGCGTCGATCGCGAGCGACGTCTTGCCCGTCGCGCGATCGCCGATGATCAGCTCGCGCTGGCCGCGTCCGATCGTGAAGAGCGCGTCGACGATCAGCACGCCGGTGTCGAGCGGCTCGCTGACGAGATCGCGGTCGATGATCGCAGGCGCGGGGCGCTCGATCAGCAGCGTGTCCGTCGTGCCGAGCGGCGGGCCTTCGTCGAGCGGACGGCCGAGCGGATCGACGACGCGTCCGAGCAGTTGCGGGCCGACCGGCACTTCGAGCACCGCGCCCGTGCGCATGACGGCCGCCTGCGCTTCGACGCTCGCGTCCGGATCGAGCAGCACGACGCTGATCAGATCCTCGTCGAGCGTGTGCGCGAAACCCGTGACGCCGCCGTCGAAACGCAGCACTTCGTTGAGCATCGCGTCCCGCAGCCCGGACACGAACGCGATCCCGTCCGCGACGCGCTCGACGCGTCCGACCGCCTGCGCGACGGGCGCGAGCGCCACCCGCGCGAGCGCATCGCGGCGACGCGCGAGCCAGGCCGCATCGGTTGCATCAGTGGCCGCCGTCATCGTCGCTCAGCAATGCCGCCTCGATGGTCGCGAGATCCTGGCGCAAGCTGTTGCGCACGGTCGCGTATTTCGATTCGAACTCGAGCCCGGCGATCAGCGCCGGATCGACGCGCACGTCCGGCTCGAGCGGTCGTCCGACGCTCGCCGCGAACGCCGCGCGGCACGCGGCTGCTTCCTGCGCGGTCAATGCGCGCGGTGCGACGAGCTGGACCTGCGCGTCGTCGGCGGCGAGCGCCGCGCGCACGTCTTCCGGCAGTTGCGCGAGCGACGCCGCGACGCCGTCGACGAAGCCCGCGACGCGCGCGCTGTCGGGCAAGCGCGCGAGCAGCTTCGCCGCGATGTCGACCGCGAGGCGCGTCGCGCGCGCGTCGAGCTCCTTCGCGCGCTGCGCGGCGTCGGCTTCCGCTTGCGCGCGCGCCGCGTCGCGCAGCGCCTGTGCATCGGCGCGCGCCTGTTCGATCAAACGCTCACGCTCGGCGGCCGCCTGCGCGAGCGCTGCCTTCAATGCGTCGTCGCGCGCCGCGGCGAACGACGCGCGCTCGGCATGCGCGCGCTCGTGCTCGGCGCGCGCGGCGTCGCGCTCGTGCGCCGCATCGTCGATCAGCTTGCGCGCGGCGGCCTGGCGCTTCGCGATGATGTCGCTGACGGGACGAAACAGGAAGCGCGACAGCAGCCATACGAGCACGACGACGTTGATCGCCTGCAACGCGAGCGTGGACCAGTCGATTCGCATCGCCGCCCCCTCGTCACTTGACGAACGGATTCGCGAACAGCAGCAGCAGCGCGACGACGAGGCAGTAGATCGCCATCGTCTCGATCATCGCGAGCCCGACGAACAGCGTGCGCGACACGGTGCCGGACGCATCGGGCTGCCGCGCGATCGCATCCATTGCCGCGCCGACCGCGCGCCCTTCGGCGAGCGCGGGACCGATCGCGCCGAACGACACCGCGAGCGCGGCCGCCGCGATGCTGACCACTTCGATGAGATTGTTCATGAGTTCTCCTGCCCGCGCCGCGGCGCGGAAGTTTCGTCACCCGACACGGCCGCGCCGATGAACACCATCGACAGCACCATGAAGATGTACGCCTGCACGGTGCCTGTCAGCAGATCGAGCGCCATCAGCGGAATCGGCACGAACAGACCGGCGAGCGACAGCACGATGCCGATCACGAATACGCCGCTCATCACGTTGCCGAACAGACGCACGATCAGCGAGAACGTGCGCGTCAGCTGCTCGACGACGTTGAGCGGGATCATCACCCACGTCGGCTCCGCGAACGTCGCGAGATAGCCGCGCAGGCCGCGCACGCGCACGCCGTAGTAGAGCGTCGCGGCAAGCACGACGAGCGCGAGCGCGGCGTCGGTCTCGAGATGCGCGGTCGGCGGCTCGACGCCCGGCACGAGCGACGCGCTGTTCGCGCAGAACACGAGCACGAAGATCGTGCCGATCAGCGCGCGGTAGCGGGCGGGCGGCGTCTGCATCGTGTCGACGATCTGCGCGTCGATCGTCGCGACGAACAGCTCGAGCACGCTCTGCAGCCGCGACGGCGCGTCGACGCTCAACCGCTTGCGCGCGACGAGCGCGAGCGCGACGAGCGCGGCCATGATCCCCCACGTCGCGAGCACGGGCTCCGAGACGCCGACGGGGCCGATCGAGAACATCGGCACGGTCGATAGCGGCGACGTGTTCATCGCCGCGCGCCCGTCAATGCGCTCGTCCAGCGGATCGCGAACGCGCGCGCGACGAACAGCCCCGCCGAGCCGGCGACGAGCGCGTCGACGCCGATGCGCGCGAGCACGACGAGCACCGCGACCGTGAGCGCGATCCGCACCAGTTGCAGCACGAGCGCCGCGCCCGCGCGGCCTTCGACAAACAGGCGGCTGTTCCAGCCGAGCGACACGAAATGACACGCGCCCGTCGCGAGTCCGGCGGCGAGCCCGATCGCGACGGCGATGCCGTCGAGCGACGCGCGCGCGGTTTCCAAAATTTCACTCATCGCGATCTCCGTCCTGTTGACCTTTCATCCAGCGCCATGCGAGCCAGAAGCCGAGCGCCGCGCCGAGCATCAAGAGCGGCGCGGAGAAGAACACGCGCGACGCGAACACGCGATCGAGCCAGCGGCCGAGCGCGAGCGCGGCGAGCGTCGGCGCGAGGATCGTCCAGCCGAGCACGCCGATCTGCGCGAGACGCCTGCCGAGCGACGGCTCCGGATCGCGCGCGCCGCGCGCCGCACGCCGCGCGGCCGTGCGCGCCGCCTGCTCGACGCGGTCGGCTGCCGGGCCGTGCGCGTCGGGCCGCGCGGCTGGCTGCGCGCCGGATCGGGCCGCGCGCCGCGCGCCGGGCTCGCCGTCGCGCTTCGCATCGGGCGCGGACGGCTTCGTCATTCGAGCGTCTCCGGCTTGCGCGGCGCGTGCATGCCGTCCTTCGAATGCGCGGGCCGCAGATACGTGAGCAACCGCCGCATCGCCTGCGCGTGCAGCCGCGTCTCGTCGACCCGCGCGCGACGTTTCTCGTCGAGCTGCGTCGCGCGCACGCCGCGCACGATCGCGTCGAGTTCGGCGAGCGACTCGCCGAGCACCGCCTCACGGCACGCGATCTCGATCCGCGCGCCGCGCGTCACGCGCAGCACGCCGCCGTCGAGCGCGGCGTAGTGCATTGCGCCGTCGACGGTGCGCCAGCGCACGACCGACGCACGCAGCAGCGTGACGAAATCGACGTGGCCCGCGCGGATGCCGAACGAGCCGCTCGCGTCCTCGGCGCGCAGCGACGCGATCGGCAGATCATCGATGCACACGCGCGCCGGCGTCGCGATCGCGAGGCGCAGCTCAGCGGACATGCGGCGCTCCCTGCGGCGCGGCGGAAGCGGAATCGCGCTCGGGCGCACGAGCGGCCGCGTTCGTCGTATTCGTCGTATTCGTCGTATTCGTCGTATTCGTCGTATTCGTCGCGTTCGTCGCACCGTCCGCGTTCATGGACGACGCGTTCCCTGCTTGGTCGTTTTGCGGCGAGTCTTTCGAGACGCTCGGCGCAGCGCCCGGCGTTTCGCCCGCCGCGCCGCCGCGCGCAGCCGATGCGCCGCCGCCCGCCCCGCCCGCGCCATCGCGCCGCGCGTCGGCTTCGCGCGCCGCTTCTTCCTTGCGCCGCGCATCGCCGAGCGTGCCGACCATGTATAGCGAGCTCTCGCGCCAGTCGTCGCAGTCGCCGCGCAGGATCGCGCGGCAGCCGGCGATCGTGTCGGCGATCTCGACCGACGCGCCCGCTTGACCCGTGAACGCCTCGGTCACCGCGAACGGCTGCGTCAGGAAGCGCTGCAGCCGGCGCGCGCGGCCGACGATCCGCCGATCGTCCGCGCCGAGTTCGTCGATGCCGAGCAGCGCGATCACGTCCTGCAGCTCACGGTAATGCTCGATCACGCGGCGCACCTCGATCGCGACCTCGACATGCTCGTCGCCGACGACGAGCGGATCGAGCAGGATCGACGACGACGCGACCGGATCGATCGCCGGATACATCCCTTCGGCCGCCATCGCGCGCGACAGCACGACCATGCTGTCGACGTGCGCGGCGATCGCGGTGACGGCCGGATCGGTGAAATCGTCGGCGGGCACGTACACGGCCTCGATCGCCGTGACCGCCGCGCCCTCGACCGACGCGATCCGTTCCTGCAATGCGGCGACCTCGCTCGCGAGCGTCGGCTGGTAGCCGACCCGCGACGGCAGCCGCCCGAGCAGCCCCGACACCTCGGCGCCCGCCTGCACGAAGCGAAATACGTTGTCCATCAGGAGCAGCACGTTTTGCGCGCGCTCGTCGCGGAAATATTCGGCGATCGCGAGCGCGGTGAGCGGCACGCGCCAGCGCGCGCCGGGCGGCTCGTTCATCTGCCCGTAGACGAGCACCGTGCGGGCGAGCACGCCGGAGCCGCGCATGTCGAGCAGCATCTCGTGCCCTTCACGCGAACGCTCGCCAATGCCCGCGAACACCGAAATCCCGCGATAGCGCTCGACCATCGCGTGGATCAGCTCCATCACGAGCACCGTCTTGCCGACGCCCGCGCCGCCGAACATCGCCGCCTTGCCGCCCTGCGCGAGCGGCGCGAGCAGGTCGATCACCTTGATGCCGGTCGCGAACAGCGCGGTCGCGCTCTTCTGCTCGGACAGCGGCGGCGCGCCGCGGTGGATCGGCCGGCGCGCGGCGTCGGGCGCGAGCGCCGCGCCGTCGTCGCCGGGCTCGCCCGTCACGGTCAGCAGGCGGCCGAGCACCGCGTCGCCGACCGGCACGCGGATCGGCCCGCCCGTCGCCCGCACGGCGGCGCCGCGCTTGAGCCCGCCCGTCGGGCCGAGCGCGAGCGCGCGCACCGCGGCGTCGCTCAGGTGCGCGTGCACCTCGGCGAGAATCGGCGCCGCGCCGTCGATCGGAATCACGAGCGCGTCGTTCAGCGCGGGCAGCGCGCCGCCGTCGAACGCGACGTCGACGACCGCGCCGCGCACCGCGACGACCCGTCCGTCGCGCGCCGCTTCCGCCGCAGTCGTGCCGTTCGTCGCATGCTGATCCGTCACCGTCGCTCCCGTCTGACTTGTCCGTCGATGGCTTCACCATAACGGCGCACGCGGCGTGCCGGCTGATCTCGGTCAACAAACGGGAAATCGCCAGATGAATCCGTGCGCGATGCGATACGCGACGATTGCGCGGCCGTTACGCGATTCGCTCGGCTTCCATTGATGCAAATCAGATTCCGCAGATCTATGCGTCGCTACAGTAGCCGTGTCAGTGATCGTCGACGCATGCCGTCGAAGCGCACGGCGGGCGACTGCGCCCGCCGCGCGGCTTCGCGCTCGGCCGGCCGCACCGGCTGCCTCGGTTCGTCATGTCGTCGCCCGCGTAGCGCCAGCCGAAGGAAGCCCGATGGATACACGCCATACCCCTGAATCCGGCGCGCCCGCAGCGCCGCTGCCCGCCCACCCGCCCGCGTCGTACGAGCAGGAAAGTCCGTACCGCGTATTCGATTTCGCGAAGGAGGCCGCGCTCGCGAAGCTGACGTCCGGCCTGTCTCCCGCCGCGCTGCAGCTCGCGCTGTCCGACTGGCTGATTCACCTCGCGGCCGCGCCCGGCAAGCGCGCCGAGCTCGCGTCGCTCGCGATGAAGCATGCCGCGCTGCTCACCGAGTACCTGTTCGAAGCGACGACCGGGCGCACGCCCGCGGCGCTCGCGCAGCCGTCGCCCGGCGACCGGCGCTTCCGCGCGAACGTGTGGCAGCTCGAGCCGTACCGCTTCTGGCACCAGGCGTTCCTGCTCGCCGAGCAATGGTGGCGCGCGGCGACCCACGAAGTGCCCGGCGTGTCGCGCCACCACGAGGACGTCGTCGCGTTCTCCGCGCGGCAGATGCTCGACACGTTCGCGCCGGCGAACTACGTCGCGACGAATCCGGAGGTCGCGCAGCGCACCGTGCTGTCGTGCGGCACGAACCTCGCGCAGGGCGTGTGGAATTATCTGGACGACGTCCGGCGCCTGATGACGAAGCTGCCGCCCGCGGGCGTCGAGCGCTTCCAGGTCGGCAAGGACGTCGCGACGGCGCCCGGCCGCGTCGTGTTCCGCAATCATCTGATCGAACTGCTGCAATACGGCCCGGCAACGCCCGACGTCTACGCGGAGCCGGTCCTCATCGTGCCCGCGTGGATCATGAAGTACTACATTCTCGATCTGTCGCCGCACAACTCGCTCATCCGCTATCTGGTCGGCGAGGGGCACACGGTGTTCTGCGTCTCGTGGCGCAACGTCGACGCGAGCGACCGCGATCTGAGCCTCGACGACTACCGCCGGCTCGGCGTGATGGATGCGCTCGACACGATCGGCAAGATCGCGCCCGGCGCGAAGATCCATGCGGCCGGCTACTGTCTCGGCGGCACGCTGCTGTCGATCGCGGCCGCGGCGATGGCGAACGCGGGCGACGAGCGCTTCGCGTCGATCACGCTGCTCGCCGCGCAAACGGACTTCACCGAGCCGGGCGAGCTGCAGCTCTTCATCGACGAAAGCGAGATCTACTTCCTCGAAAGCATGATGTGGGAGCGCGGGTTTCTCGGCGCGCACCAGATGGCGGGATCGTTCCAGTTGCTGATGTCGAACGACTTGATCTGGTCGCGCATGATCCACGACTACCTGCTCGGCGAACGCACGCCGATGATCGACCTGATGGCGTGGAACGCCGACTCGACGCGAATGCCGTACCGGATGCATTCCGAGTATCTGCGCCACTTGTTCCTCGACAACGATCTCGCGACGAACCGCTACGTGATCGACGGGCAGACGGTGTCGGTGCACAATATCCACGCGCCGTTCTTCGTCGTCGGCACCGAGCACGATCACATCGCGCCGTGGCGCTCGGTTTACAAGATCCACTATCTGACCGACAGCGACGTGACGTTCGTGCTGACGGCGGGCGGCCACAACGCGGGCATCGTCAGCGAGCCCGACCATCCGAAGCGCCATTACCGGATGAAGGTCACGACCGCCGAAGCGCCGAGCATCTCGTCCGACGAATGGCTCGCCGGCGCGACCGATTGCAAAGGCTCGTGGTGGCCCGCGTGGCATGCGTGGCTCGCCGAGCATTCGAGCGCGCAGCGCGTCGCACCGCCGCGGCTCGGCAAGCCCGGCGCGGAAACGCTCGGCGACGCGCCGGGCACCTACGTGTTCCAGAAATAAGGAGCGCCGCGTGGAGCGCGAAATCCTGCAGAACCGGCCGTTCGAATCGCTCGCGATCGGCGACAGCGCGTCAGTCGTGCGCGCCGCGTCGCGCGACGACATCGACCTGTTCGCCGCGATGTCCGGCGACGTCAATCCAGCGCACCTCGACGCGGCGTTCGCCGCGCACGACCTGTTCGGCCACGTCGTCGTTCACGGGATGTGGACGGGCGCGCTCGTGTCCGCGGTGCTCGGCACGAAGCTGCCGGGGCCGGGCACGATCTATCTCGAACAGACGCTCGAGTTCCGGCATCCGGTCGCCCCGGGCGACACGGTCACGGCGACCGTGACCGTCAAGGAGAAGCATCCGGAGAAGCGGATCGTGCTGCTCGACACGCGCTGCACGAACCAGGACGGCCAGGTCGTGCTGCGCGGCACCGCGACCGTGATCGCGCCCGACAAGCCGATCGCGTGGGAACGCGTGCCGGCGCCGGACGTCGCGGTGCGCCGCCACGACCGCTACGAGACGTTCGTGCGCGACGCGCGCGAGCAGCCGCCGCTGCGCACCGCGGTCGTCCATCCGTGCTCGCCGGACGCGATCCGCGCGGCGATCGACGCGCGCGACGAGCACCTGATCGATCCGATCCTGATCGGCCCCGAAGCGAAGATCCGCGCGGCGGCCGAAGCGGCCGGCGTGAATCTCGCGGGCGTGTCGATCGAAGCGGTCGAACACAGCCATGCGGCCGCCGCGCGCGCGGTCGAGCTGGGCGGCATGGGCCAGGTCGCCGCGCTGATGAAGGGCAGCCTGCATACCGACGAGCTGCTCGCCGCGGTCGTCGGCCCGGCGTCGCTGCTGCGCACCGAGCGGCGCATCAGCCACGTCTACGCGATGGACGTGCCCGCGTATCCGAAGCCGCTCCTCATCACCGACGCGGCGATCAACATCGCGCCGACGCTCGAACAGAAGCGCGACATCTGCCAGAACGCGGTCGACCTGCTGCACCTGCTCGGCATCGAGCGGCCGCACGTTGCGGTGCTCGCGGCGGTCGAGACCGTCAACCCGAAGATGCCTTCGACGCTCGACGCGGCCGCGCTCACCGTAATGGCCGCGCGCGGGCAGATCTCGGGCGCGATCGTCGACGGGCCGCTCGCGTTCGACAACGCCGTGAGCGCGATCGCCGCGCAGTCGAAGGGCATCACATCGCCCGTCGCGGGCCAGGCCGACATCCTGCTCGTGCCCGATCTCGAAGCGGGCAACATGCTCGCGAAGCAGCTGATGTACTTCGCGGGCGCCGACGGCGCGGGCCTCGTGCTCGGCGCGCGGCTGCCCATCATCCTGACGAGCCGCGCGGACAGCCTGCGCGTGCGGATCGCGTCCGCCGCGCTCGCGAAGCTCGTCGCCGAGAGGACGCGCAGCGGCGCGCTCGCACCATGAGCGAGCCGCTGCTGCTGACGTTCAACGCCGGTTCGTCGACGCTGAAGATCGGCCTCTACAGCGTCGCGAACGGCGAGCCCGCGCCGCTCGGACGCGGCAAGATCGACTTCAACCGGACGCCGTTGCAGTTCGAATACTCGAACGGCGGCGACGCGCGCACCGTTCCGCTCGCCGCGCCCGTCACCGACGACCTGCACGAAGTGCTCGACGAAGCACTCAACTGGATCGCGTCGCATCTGTCGCTGCACGAACTGGTATCGGTCGGCCATCGCGTCGTGCATGGCGGCGACGTATTCGACGGGCCGGTCGCCCTCGACGATCGTACGCTCGACGCGATTACCGCGCTCGTGCCGCTCGCGCCGCTGCATCAGCCGCAGAGCGTGCGTTTGATTCGCGCGCTGCGCCATCTGCGTCCGCATCTGCCGCAGGTCGCGTCGTTCGACACCGCGTTCCATCGGACGCAGTCCGATCTCGTGCGGCGCTTCGCACTGCCGCGCGCGCTGTTCGACGAAGGCGTCAAGCGCTACGGTTTTCATGGGCTGTCTTACCGATACGTCGCCGGACGGCTGCGCGAGCGGCATCCGGCGCTCGCGCGCGGCAAGATCGTCGCCGCGCACCTCGGCAGCGGCGCGAGCCTCTGCGCGCTCGACGCCGGCGTGAGCCGCGACACGAGCATGGGCTTCTCGACGCTCGACGGGATTCCGATGGCGACGCGCTGCGGCGCGCTCGACGCAGGCGTCGTGCTGCACCTTCAAAAGATGCTCGGCTATTCGGTCGATGCGGTCGAGCAGATGCTGTATCACCGCTCCGGCCTGCTCGGCGTGTCCGGCGTGAGCGGCGACGCGCGCGTGCTGCTCGCCGATCGTTCGGACGGCGCGCGCGACGCGCTCGAGCTGTTCGCGTTCCGGATCGCCGGCGAGACCGCGCGGCTTGCGGCGACGCTCGGCGGCCTCGACGCGCTCGTGTTCACCGCGGGCATCGGCGAGCATCAGCCCGAAACGCGCGCCGCGGTGTGCGAGCGGCTGCGCTGGCTCGGCGTCGAGCTCGATGCCGACGCGAACGCGCACAACGCGGAGATCGTCAGCCGCGACGCGAGCCGCATCGCGGTGCTCGTCGTGCCGACCGACGAGGAACAGGTGATCGCGCGGGATGCGGCGTCGGTCCTGCATGTCTGAGCGCGTGAACCGGTTGGGCGGTTCTTCGGGCCGCCCTCCGGTCCGATGCGCATCATTCCGGAGCGGAATGCGCGGATCGTCCGCCTGATCCGCATCGCGTGACGCGCTGCGCTGCGCGTCACGTGTCATGCGACCGCGCCGGCCGCGTCTCGGCGATCGAACGCTTCCGGGCTTTCGAACGAACACACGAGCGATCGCCCGGTGCAACCGACACGGCATCTCCGCAGGCTGCGCCGCACGTTGCCGACCGGCCCGCTGGCGCCCACGCGAGCAACCGCATGCGCGTGACCGGCGGAATCGGGCGCGGAGCCGAATCGCAAGATGCGGTCCACGACGAGGATGCCGAAAGGGCGCCGGGCGCGCAGGCGTCACGCCTCGACCGTCCCCGGCAATTCCCGATAGATCCGCTCGACGTCTTCCCTCGTGCACAACGCGGTGCCCGCGCTCAGCAGCGACGCCGACGCGGCTGCGAGCGCGTAGCGCGACGCATCGGCGACGCTCGCGCCGCGATTGAGCGCGTCGACGAGCCCCGCGACGAAGCTGTCGCCCGCACCGATCGCGCTGCGCACCGCAACGCGCACGCCCGGCAGCCGCACCGCGTCGTCGCGCGATGCGATGAGCGCGCCGGCGTCGCCGAGCGTCAGCGCGACGATCCGCGCGCGACCGCTGTCGACGATCGCGCGCGCTGCCGCGAGGCGCTCGGCGTCGTCGCCGAGCGGCAGCCCCGTCAGCGCGCGCAACTCGCCGAGGCTCGGCTTGACCAGATAAACGCCCGCTTCGAGCGCCGCCGCGAGCGCCGGTCCCGACGTATCGACGACCGTCCGCACGCCGCGCGCGTTCGCGAGCCGCGCGAGACGGCCGTAGCAATCGTCCGGCATCCCGGGCGGCAGGCTGCCGCTCATCACCAGAAAGCGCGACGCGTCGGCGAGCCGCGCGAGCGCATCGAGGCAGCGCGGCCATTCGTCGGGCGCGAGCGTCGGCCCCGGCAGCACGAAGCGGTACTCGCGCCCTGTCGACGTTTCGAGCACCGAGAAGTTTTCTCGCGTCTCGTCGATGACGTCGATGCAGCTCGCGCGCACCCGCTCGTCGGCTAGCAGCCCGCGCAGCGCGCGACCGGTATCGCCGCCCGCGAGATAGAGCGCCGTGCAATCGGCGCCGAGGCGCGTCAGCACGCGCGCGACGTTGATCCCGCCGCCGCCCGGGTCGCGCCGCGCGGGTCCGCAGCGCAGCTTGCGGGTATCGGTCACGCGGTCGACGGACGTCGCGACGTCGACGGCGGGATTCGGCGTGATGGTGACGATTTCGGTCATCGTGCAAAAAGGTTCACAACGGAAAGGAAACCAGAAGATCGAGCGCGGCTACGGAGGTCGTGCGCCGCACCTGTTCGAGTTGGCGTCGAACTGTCCGCATCGGCGCGTGTCCACGGCACGGCCGTTGGCCGTTGGCCGTTGGCCGTTGGCCGTTGGCCGTTGGCCGTTGGCCGTTGGCCGTTGGCCGTTGGCCGTTGGCCGCTGGCCGCTGGCCGCTGGCCGCTGGCCGCTTGCCGCTTGCCGCTTGCCGCTTGCCGCTTGCCGCTTGCCGCTTGCCGCTTGCCGCTTGCCGCTTGCCGCTTGCCGCCAGTCAGTGTCGAACGCCGCGCGGGCGACGCGCAAGCGCCGCTCGCACGGCCCGCGCCTACGCGACGGTCAGATGATCGACGACCTCGCGCACGCCCTTGACCGACCATGCTGCGCCGCACGCCGCGCGCCGCTCGACGAGCGAATCGACGATGCCGGACAGCGTGACGACGCCGTCGCGCTCGTCGACGTCGATATGCGTGGCCTCGCGCTGCGCGCGCCGCGCGAGCGCATCCGCAACGCGCTCGCGCACGGCTTCGCTCGCGTCGTGCAAGTGCACGTCGATCCGGTTGACGACGCCAATCACGCCCCGCATCCGGCTCACGACCGTTTCGGCCGCCTGCCGCTGATAGCCGAACTCGACTTCGCCCGTGAGCGTCACGCAGCCCTCGTCGACGTCGACGTGAATCTCCTGCCCCGCCAGCCCTTCCTGCCACGCGAGCGCCGACACGATCGCGGCGGCGAGCACTTCATCGTCACGCGGCGATTCGTTCGGCAGCACCTTCAACTCGAGCACAAGCGCCCGCGCGCCGGCGATGCGCTGCGCAGCCTTCTGTGCCGCGTACTTCTGCGCCCAGCTCGGCACGAAGCCCCGCAGCGTCACGATGCGGTCGTGCACCGACACGTCGATCTGCCGCGCATCCAGCGACGGATCCCAATACAGTTCCTGTTCGACATCTTGCTTGAGCGCAGCATCGGATTTCATCGTCGTCTCCTCGCCGACCGGTTTCGATAAGCGGCCGCCGCAGCGAAAAAACGCGCACGGCGGCGCATGCGATCCAGCATCGCGCATTGCGCGGCACGGACCTTGATGCGCGTCAATGAAGGGAACATGACAGACGAATGCAAAGCGGCGTGGCAGCGCGATCGGCGGCGGGCGATGCAGCACGGAAAGATCCGGCTCTCGCCGGTTTCGGCGGCCTGCCGCCCGAGCCCGGACACGCGGGAAGCCGACGAAATCTGCGAGGAAAAGCGAAAAAACGCGGAAATCGCGCGGAACGCGGCGCGGCGCGACGAATCGCGCACGCCCCGCCCCGTCGACGCCGAGCCGCGCGTCACGCCAGATAGAACGCGTCAGGCAGCAAGTCGCCCGCATTCGTCACGCGCACGTCGCCCTTCATGTTCGTCAGCACGACCTCGAGCATCGGCTTGCCGAGCTCGATCATCACCTGCCGGCACGCGCCGCACGGCGCGATCGGCCCGTCCGTCTCGCCGACGACCGCGATCGTCGCGAACTCGCCCGGCCGATAGCCGGCCGCGAGCGCCGAGAACAACGCGGTGCGCTCCGCACAATTGCACAGCCCATACGACGCGTTCTCGACGTTGCAGCCGTGGAAGACCTTGCCGTCCTTCGTTGCGAGCGCCGCGCCGACCTTGAAGTTCGAATACGGCGCGTAGGCCTTTTCGCGCGCAGCCTTTGCGGCTTCGATCAATGCGTTGTGCGTCATGTCGTGTTCCCTCGTTCGTTGATTCGATGTTCCGTGATTCGGTTCTTGTGCTGCGATTGCGTGTCGGGCCTCGATTGTCGAGCGATAAGCGATGAGCGATGAGCGATGAGCGATAAGCGATAAGCCTTGAGCCTTGAGCGAGCGTCGCGCGTCGCAAAGTCCGTCGACCACGTCGCGGATGCCGCAAGCTGCGCCGCGGCTCCGCACGGTGCGATCCGGGCGGCGGCGGGATCGACGTCGCGCGCTCACGCGTCTCGGCGCCGGTTGCATCCGATGCCTTCGACGCGCCCGATGCGTCCGGCACGCCCGCTCAGTCGATCACCGCATAGACGACGCGCGTCTCCGCCGGCTGCTCCGCGCCGATCCGATAGGCACGCCGCACGGCGTCGGCGGCCCGCTTTGCCGCATCGACGTCGCGCGCGTGCACGAGCGCGAGCGGCTGCCCCGCATCGATGCGCGCGCCCAGCCCGGCGAGCGCGGACAGCCCGACCGCGTAATCGAGCGCGTCGCCGATCTTCGCGCGCCCGCCGCCCAAGCCGACGACCGCGAGCCCGAGCGCGCGCGCGTCGATCCGCTCGATCCAGCCGGCGCGCTCGGCGGGAACGGGCACGACGACCGCCGCGCGCGGCAGATGCCGATCGGGCTGCTCGATCAGATCCGCCGGCCCGCCGAGCGCCGCGACCATCCGCGCGAAGCGCTCGGCGGCCGCGCCCGATTCGAGCGAGGCGCGCAGTTGCCGGCGCGCGTCGTCCGCGTTCGCGGCGAGGCCGCCCATCGTCAGCATCTGCGACGCCAGCGCGAAGCTGACCTCGTGCAGCCGCGCGGGGCGCGCCGCGCCCGTCAGAAAGTCGATCGCGCAGCGCACCTCGATCGCGTTGCCCGCGCACGGCGCGAGCGCCTGGTTCATGTCGGTCAGCATCGCGGCCGTCTTCACCCCCGCGCCGTTGCCGACATCGACGATGCTGCGCGCGAGCTCGGCCGACTTCTCGACGGTCGGCATGAACGCGCCGGAGCCGACCTTTACGTCCATCGCGAGCGCGTCGATGCCCGCCGCGAGCTTCTTCGACAGGATCGACGCGGTGATCAGCGAGATCGACTCGACGGTCGCCGTCACGTCGCGCACCGCGTAAATCCGCTTGTCGGCGGGCGCGAGCTGCGCGGTCTGGCCGACGATCGCGACGCCGGCGTCGCGCACGACGCGGCGCAGCATGTCGACGGACGGCGCGACGTCGTAGCCCGGAATCGCTTCGAGCTTGTCGAGCGTGCCGCCCGTGTGGCCGAGCCCGCGGCCCGAGATCATCGGCACGTAGCCGCCGCACGCGGCGACCATCGGCCCGATCAGGAGCGACGTCAGATCGCCGACGCCGCCCGTCGAATGCTTGTCGACGACGGGGCCGCTCAGGCGCTCGCCGCGCCAGTCGAGCACGTCGCCGGAATCGCGCTGCGCGAGTGTCAGCGCAATCCGCGCGGACAGCGGCAGCTCGTTGAAATAGACCGCCATCGCGAACGCTGCGATCTGCCCTTCGGTCACGTCGCCCGTCGTCACCCCGCGCACGAAACGCTCGACGTCGGCTGCGTCGAGTGGCTTGCGGTCGCGTACCTTGCGGATGAATTCCTGCGGAAGAAAGGTCATAGATTGCGTAAATGTTCGATTTTCAAAAACACAAATACATCCCGAATAGCAACATGTCCCGCTATGCGCCCCACCGGTCAAGCCCTCGCCGAGACCAAACGACCGGGCGGAAATCTCATGAAGAGGGACGCTATCACGGACGCGCAATCCGCACACGAAGTCCTGACGCACCGCGAAGGCTCGATCGATTGCGACGACACGGGCCCGCGATGAAATGGATCGAGGATCTGGCTGCACGGACACTTCATATTCGACGAACGGACGCGATTGTCGAGCCTCGCCCGCGTCGTGCACGACATACCCAAGCGTCCTGGCCGCATCGCCGGACGGTTTGCTGACGAGATGCTACGGATTCCTGATGGCGAACGCGATCGCATCGGTACGGCTATGGAAGCGCTTGGTCGGCATGACGCGCATTGCGGCCTTGGCCAGCGCTTTCTGTCCGCGGTCCCGATCGAGTTCGAGCTTCACGTTATCGGGGGTATACACCCCCAAATCGGCACGAGGCGGCGAAGCTCCGAGCGAATCGCTCCAGCGCCTGCGGATTCCGGCAAGCGTACGGTTCGACACGGCGCACGGCGGCGGCTCGACATGTCGAGCTCGAGGGGCAGCGAATCGACGCATATCGCCAGACAGCCGGGAGATTTGGCATATCACTCTAACCGGGAATTTTCCTGTTAAGGAAGCAATGCTCGCGGTCGTTAAGAAGGCTTATAGACAGGAGGTCGATATGCTCTACGCCATCTTGACGCCGAAAGCGGAAGCACCGCTGGGCTACTACGATTCGCCGGTGACGCCGACACTGGAAGACATGGCCGACCATCTTGCCAAGGCGATGGGATTTGACGATCGCGAAGATTGGATGGAGACGTATGGCGTCGAGAAGCTCGGCTATGCGCCGGTTCACTAACTTTGTCAGCGCGCGAAGCGGCCGCTCGCGGCGGCACGTGCCGCCGCGCGTCGCTCAATATGCGCCCCGCGTCGCCCCCGCTCGATGCCCGAGCGTCTCGAGCAGATTGCCGAGCAGCCCCGACGCGCCGAAGCGGAACGTCGCGCTCGTCAGATAGCCGGCCCCGAGTTCGCGCTCGGCGAGCGACAGATACTGCGCCGCATCCTGCGCGGTGCGCACGCCGCCCGCCGCCTTGAAGCCGATCGTGCGCCCGCTTTCGCGGATCGTCGCGAGCATCACGGCCGCCGCGTCGAGCGTCGCATTCACCGCGACCTTGCCCGTCGACGTCTTCAGAAAATCCGCGCCCGCCTCGATCGCGATCTCGCTCGCCTTGCGGATCGCCGCCGAGCCACGCAGTTCGCCCGTCTCGAGGATTACCTTCAGGCACTGGCCGCCCGCCGCCGCGCGGCATTGCGCGACGAGCTCGCGCCCGACCCGCTCGTCGCCCGCAAGCAGCGCGCGATATGGAAACACGACGTCGATTTCGTCCGCGCCGAGCGCGACCGCGCCGGCCGTCTCCCGCGCGGCCGCGTCAGGATCGGCCGCGCCGTGCGGAAAATTCGTGACGGTCGCCACCGGCAGCACGAGCCCGCGCGCGGCGAGCGCCGCGTGCGCGACGCCGACGAAGCGCGGATACACGCATAGCGCGGCGGGCGTGCCGACCGGCGTGTCGGCCGACACGGCGAGCGCGGCGATCCTCTCGTCGGTGTCGTCGTCGTTGAGCGACGTGAGGTCGATCAGATGCAGCGCCTTCAGCGCCGCCTCGGTCAACTGGTTGCGATTCAACGAAAGCTCCATGCGAGCACCTCGTTCAGGAAAGGGACAGGAACAGGCCGGCGATCGTCGCGCTCATCAGGTTCGACAGCGTCGCGGCCGCGAGCGCGCGCAACCCGTAGCGCGCGACGTGGGAACGCAGATCCGGCTCGACCGCGGTGAAGCCGCCTGTCAGGATCGCGATCGACGAGAAGTTCGCGAAGCCGCACAGCGCGAACGACACGATCGCGATCGTCTTCGGCGCGAGCACGGGCAGCCCGGCTGCGGCGACCTGCGCCGCGTCCTTCAGGTAAGGCGACAGCGCGCCGTACGCGACGAATTCGTTCAGGATCAGCTTCTGGCCGATGAAGCTGCCGGCCACCGACGCATCCTGCCACGGCACGCCGATCAGCCACGCGAGCGGCGAGAACAGCGCGCCGAGCAACGATTGCAGCGTGACGCCGGCAAAGCCGAGCCAGCCGGCGACGAGACCGACCATCGCGTTCAGGAGTGCAATCAGCCCGATGAACGCGATCAGCATCGTACCGACGTTCACGGCGATCCGCATCCCGACGCCCGCGCCGGACGCCGCCGCCTCGATCACGTTCGCCGCGCGCTTCTCGTCGAACTCGAGCGATTCGACGACGACGCGGGAAGGCTCCGTCGTCGGGCACAGCATCTTTCCGAACAAAAGGCCGCCCGGGATCGCCATGAACGACGCGGCGAGCAGGTACTCCATCTTCACGCCGAGCCCCGCATAGCCGGCGAGCACCGAGCCCGCGACCGACGCCATGCCGCTCGACATCACCGCGAACACTTCGGTTCCGTTCATCCGCCGGATGAACGGCTTCACGAACGCGGGCATCTCGCTCTGGCCGAGGAAGATCGTCGCGACGGCCGAACACGCTTCGATGCGGCTCACGCCGAGCAGCTTCGCCATCGCGGTGCCGACGATCGCGATCAGCCACTTCATCACGCCGATGTAGTACAGCACCGCGATCAGCGACGTGACGAACACGATCATCGGCAGCACGCGCAGCGCGAACGCGAAGCCGCCGTCGCCGAAGAGCGCGAACATCTTGTCGCCGACGAGGCCGGCGAACAGGAACGCGACGCCGTGCTGGCCCATCTCGAGCACGCTGTTGACGGCGTGCGCGGTCGCCGCGAGCGCGTTGCGGCCGATCGGCACGAACAGCACGAGCGCGCCGATCACGAGCTGCGTCGCGAGCGCCGTGACGACCGTGCGGGTGCTGATCGCCCGCCTGTTGATCGACAGCGCATAACCGACGCCGAGCAATACCACGATGCCACACAAGCTGCGCAAGATGTCCACGAACGTACCTCGGGTGATGGGATGAGAAGCCGCCGCCGTTGCCGGCGCGGCCGGTCCGGCTCGCCGGCCGGTTCGATCGGACGGACAAGTCCGTCCATTCGTCGGACGAGAACATAACGTGCGCGGACCGCGAATGCCAGTGCGTCGAATCGACCGGGGAACGAAAGTGGCGCGGGCGCAGGCGCCGTGCGTGGTTTGAGTTGTCAGCGGGATTTTGGTGAGGTAAGCGATCAGCGGCCCGGAGCGACGGCGCTGGCCCGCCGGCGCGAGGAAAGGCGTGAAGCGTTCGAGCGCGCCGCGACGCCGCGCATGCGGCGACGGGCGGAGCGCCGCGAAGTCGCCTGTTTGTCGGTTCGCTCGTTCGCTCGTTCGCCCGTTCGCTCGTTCGCTCGTTCGCCCGTTCGCTCGTTCGCCCGTTCGCCCGTTCGCCCGTTCGCCCGTTCGCCCGTTCGCCCGTTCGCCCGTTCGCCCGTTCGCCCGTGCCGTCGCGGCATCCGCTGCCGCGACGGCGTCGGCGCGCCCGCCTGCAATCGATGGTCGAAGCCGGTCAATCGCGAACGCGCATCGAAGCAAGCAAACGCCGCACGCGCGCCGCAGCAATGCGCCGTCCCGACGTTCTTGCGACGCTCGCGAGACGCGCTTCGTCCAGCGCGCTCACCACTTCGCGAGAAACGGCAACGTGCCGAGCAGCACCTGCCGGCAATTGCGCACCATCTTCTCCTCGGGATCGCGATAGCCGGTCAGCAGCCACGCCGCCCCGACGTTCGTCATCGCGCCGACGAGCGCGAGCCCGATGATCCGCTGGTCCGCGCGCTCGTCGGCGTCCTCGCTCACCGGTCCGACGAGCGAAACGATCATCTTGCCGAACTCGAGCAGATTCCGCTGGTAGGTCGCATCGGTCTCGGCACTCACGCCCATCACTTCGAGCAGCAGCACGCGCGCCGCGCAGGTGTCGCGCAGGAATGCGAAGAATGCGGCGAGCCCCGCGTCGATCCGCGCATCGAGCCCGTCGTGCGCGTCGTCGAGCGCGTCGATCGCCTGCTTCACCGACGCGCGCAACCGCTCCGCATGATGCTGGTAGGTGCAGCGCAGCAATTCATCGGCGCCGTCGAACGCCGCGTAGAAATAGCGGTCGTTGAGCTTCGCCTCCTGGCAGATCGCGCGCACGGTCGCCTTGCGAAAGCCGATCGTCCCGAAGACGCGCGTGCCCGCACGAATCAACGCGTCGCGGCGCTCCGCCGCCCGCGCCTCGGGCGAAACTCCGCCGTAGGGACGGCCCCTCTTGTCGAGTTCGAGTATGTTCTCCATTTCGCTATTTGACATCAGTCAATGTCAAAATTAAAGTGGTGACGACCAACACCACATTAAAAGCTGACACAAGTCAAATGGAGACACCCATAGGGAGGGCCGTCCGATGAAGCATTTTTCAGGCAAGGTGGCGGCAATCACCGGCGCGGGTTCCGGCATGGGACGCAGCCTGGCCGTCGAGCTGGCGCGGCGCGGCTGCCATCTCGCGCTCAGCGACATCAACGAAAGCGGCCTCGCGCAGACCGTCGCGTTCTGCGCGGCGCACAGCGTGAAGATCACGTCGCAACGGCTCGACGTGTCGTCGCGCGATGCGGTGTTCGACTGGGCGCGCGCGACGCGTGAAGCGCACGGCAAGGTCAACCTGGTCTTCAACAACGCGGGCGTGTCGCTCGCGGCGCCCGCCGAGACGGCGCGGATCGCAGATTTCGAATGGATCATGGGGATCAACTTCTGGGGCGTCGTGCACGGCGCCCAGGCGTTCCTGCCGTATCTGCGCGAATCGGGCGACGGCCACGTGATCAACACGTCGAGCCTGTTCGGCCTCGTCGCGATGCCGACGCAAAGCGCGTACAACGCGACGAAGTTCGCCGTGCGCGGCTTCACCGAAGCGCTCAGGATGGAGCTCGAGCTCGAAGGCGCGCCCGTCGGCGTGACCTGCGTGCATCCGGGCGGCGTCGCGACCAACATCGCGACCGCGTCGCGGATCGATTCGAGCATCGCGACGCTGACCGGTCAGGACATCGAAACGCATCGCCGCGCGGCGAACCGGCTCATCAACGTGACGACGCCCGAATCGGCCGCACGCCAGATCATCGCGGGCGTCGAGCGCAACGCGCGGCGCGTGCTCGTCGGCGCCGACGCGCGCCGCATCGACAAGCTCGCGCGCCTGTTCGGCTCCGCATACCAGGTCTTCGTGCTGCGCTTCGTTCGCAAGTCGCGCGAACGCAACCTCGCGCGCCAGCACGGCGCGGCGCAGCCCGCCCCCCCTTCCTCCATCAGCAAGGATCCCGCATGAGCTCGACGACAAACTGGAACGCCGCCCGCTCGCTGAACGATCGCGCGCCGCATGCGGCGACGGGCGGCGACGCCCGCGCCGCGACCGACTTCGACGTGCTGATCGTCGGCGCCGGGCTGTCCGGCGTCGGCGCCGCGTACTACCTGCGCGAGCGCTGTCCGGACGCGAAGTTCGCGATCCTCGAAAGCCGCGCGACGATGGGCGGCACGTGGGATCTGTTCCGCTACCCCGGCGTCCGTTCGGATTCCGACATGTTCACGCTCGGCTTCAGTTTTCGGCCGTGGCACAGCGACAAGGCGATCTCGGACGGCCAGACGATCCTCGACTACATCCGGGACACCGCGCGCGCGTTCGGCATCGACAAGACGATCCGCTTCAACCACAAGGTGACGGCCGCAAGCTGGGATTCGACGAGCGCGCGCTGGACCGTGCGCGTGCAGCGCACGAGCGACGCGCATCACGAAGAAGCCGTCTACACGTGCCGCTTCCTCTACATGTGCAGCGGCTACTACGACTATGACGAAGGCCACGCGCCGACCTGGCCCAACATGGATGCGTACCAGGGCCGCGTCGTCCATCCGCAGCGCTGGCCGGGCGATCTCGACTACAAGGACAAGCGCGTCGTCGTGATCGGCAGCGGCGCGACTGCGGTCACGCTCGTGCCGTCGATGGCGGGCGACGCGCGCCACGTGACGATGCTGCAGCGCTCGCCGACCTACATCGTGTCGCTGCCCGCGCGCGACGCGATCGCGAACGCGCTGCGCCGATGGCTGCCGTCGGGGCTCGCGCACCGGCTCGTGCGGCTGAAGAACGTACTGCTGACGATGTACTTCTACAGCCTCGCGCGCCGCCGGCCGGATGCGACGAAGAAGTTCATCATCCGCGCGGCGGGCAAGCAGCTCGGCCCGCAGTTCGACGTCAACAAGCATCTGACGCCGCGCTACAAGCCGTGGGACCAGCGCGTCTGCCTCGTGCCGAACGGCGATCTCTTCAAGGCGATCCGCTCGGGCAGCGCGTCGATCGTCACCGACGAGATCGAGCGCTTCACGCCGACCGGCCTGCGCCTGAAGAGCGGCCAGCGCCTCGACGCGGACGTGATCGTCACCGCGACGGGCCTCAAGCTGAAGATGCTGGGCGGCGCGGCCGTGACGGTCGACGGGCGCCCCGTCGATCTGTCGCAGACCGTGTCGTACAAGGGAATGATGTATAGCGGCGTGCCGAATCTCGCGTCGTCGTTCGGCTACACGAACGCGTCGTGGACGCTGAAGGCCGAGCTGATCGCGCAATACGTGTGTCGCCTGCTCGACCACATGCGCACGCACGGCTACGACGTCTGCGTGCCGAGGCTCGCACCCGACAGCATGGAGCTCGAACCCGCCGTCGACCTGACGTCGGGCTATATCCAGCGCGCCGCCGGCGTGCTGCCGAAGCAGGGCACGAAAAAGCCGTGGAAGTCCTACCAGAACTACGCGCGCGATTTCGCCACATTCAGGTTCGGCACGCTTGCCGACGGCGCGATGCAGTTCGAACGCCGCCGCCCGGCGCTCGCCGAACGTGACGACACCCGTCAGCCCGCCTACGAAGGAAGGTGATCCCAATGATAATCAAGCTGTTCCACTTTCTCGTTTACGCGACCCTCGCGCTCGTTGCATTCACGCTGTTCACGTCGCACCGCATCAAGAAGATGTTCCCGCCCGAAGGCAAGTTCGTCGACGTCGGCGCGGACCGCCTGCACTACGTCGAATACGGCGAAGGTCCGCCGATCGTATTCGTGCATGGCCTCTGCGGCCAGCTGCGCAACTTCGCGTACCTGGACCTGCAGCGGCTCGCGAAGTCGCATCGCGTGATCCTCGTCGATCGTCCCGGCTCCGGCCGCTCGACGCGCGGCCCGCGTTCGACCGCGAACGTTTATGCACAGGCACGCACGATCGCGATGTTCATCGCGACGCTCGGCCTCGACAAGCCGGTCGTCGTCGGCCACTCGCTCGGCGGCGCGATCTCGCTCGCGCTCGCGCTCAACCATCCGCAGAGCGTGAGCCGCATCACGCTGATCGCCCCGCTCACGCACACCGAAACCGAGCCGCCCGGCCCGTTCCGCGGTCTCGCGCTGCGCTCGTCGCTCATGCGCCGCTTCGCATCGTTCACGCTCGGCATTCCGGTTTCGATATTGCAAAGCCGCAAGGCGATCGAACTGATCTTCGCGCCGGAAACGGTGCCGCACGACTTCGGCGTGAAGGGCGGCGGCCTGATGGGGCTGCGGCCGCACGCGTTCTATTCGGCGTCGTCGGACCTCGTCGCGGCGCCGGAAGACCTGCCCGACATGGAAAGCCGCTACGCGTCGCTTACCGTGCCCGTCGACGTGCTGTACGGCCGCAGCGATCAGATCCTCAACTGGCAGCGTCACGGCGAGGCGCTGAAGAAGCGGCTCGACGCGGTCAACCTGAAGGTCGTCGACGGCGGGCACATGCTGCCCGTCACGCAGCCCGCGCAAACGACCGACTGGCTGCTAGAAGTCGCCGGAACCCCGGTATCCGCCGAGCCCAAGCGCGTGACGGAAAGCGCGGAAAGCTGAACCGACGATTTGCGACGGACGGCATCGGTAGCGCGTGCGATTGCACCGCGAAGCCGTTCGATTTGCGCGATGCGCGCCGCCTTTCATGCGGCGCGTTTTTTTATTGTGCGCACCATTGCTCACGCTTGCTGAACACACTCGCGACTCGTTGCATACGCAACGAATCGCTCACACCGCCGTAAGCGCGCACTTCGTGACACCGGCCGTCCAGATCGAGATCAAAAGCATCGCGCCGGCCCGCCGCGCGCTGCGTACCGACTGACCGGCGCTGTCGCGCGCTCGCGCCCGCGACGCCATCGTAACGCACGCATGCGGCAATCCGCCGCGCGCGCGGTCAGCGCATCGGTCATCGACCGGCATTGCAATGACATTGAAAGATCCGCGCGCGAATCCGTGCTCGACGATCGCGATATTCCGAAGTAAAAATCTCCGATCGAATCAACCGACGCAAAATGCGCGCGGCGCGCCGTTCATGACGGGCCGGCGTGCGACGGCCGAATCGCCGGCCGTCGCCGGATCGACCTGGAGAACGCCCTTGTGCGACGCCCGAATGCTCAAGAAAATGCCGCATTGCACGATAACCCGAATAACCGTCGCACCCGCGTGAGCCTGCAGCCTGCGCTACGCGACGAACGAAACGACGGTCCGATCGGACGGCGCCCGGAAGCGGGACGCCGCCGATCCGCCGCCCGACAGCCCCCGACGTCATGCGCAAGCGTTCGACCTCCTTCACCATTCGTTACCTGCAGCCCTGGATGCAGAGCCTGATGTCGCCGACGGGCATAATCGTTTGCGGCGCGCTGCTGCTCACGCTGATCTGGCTGTTTTGCGCACGCGTGCTGTACGAGTCGCGCAAGGATGCCTACCAGCGTGCGACCGAAAACGCGAACAACCTCGTGCTGTTGCTCGAACGCGACATCGCGCGCAACGTCGAGCTCTACGACCTGTCGCTTCAGGCGGTCGTCGACGGCGTCAACGATCCGCGCATCATGGCCCTCGACCCCGCGATACGCAGCAAGGTGCTGTTCGACCGCGCGGCGACCGGCAAGTACCTCGGCACGATCTACGTGATGAACGAGCGCGGCGACATCGTGCTCGATTCGCATTTCCCGAAGTCGCCGCCCGTCGCGAACTTCGCGTATCGCGACTACTTCGTCTATCAGCGCGACCACCCGGCGGGCGGCCTCTACATCAGCGAGCCGTACGCGGCGCGCTTGCGGCACGGCGCGCTGACGGTCGCGCTGAGCCGGCGCATCACGCGGCCCGACGGCTCGTTCGGCGGCATCGTCGCCGGCACGCTCAGCATCGACTACTTTCGTGCGCTGCTCGACGGCCTGTCGGTCGGCCCCGGCGGCACCGCAGCAATTTTCGAGACCAACGGGTTGTTGATCTCGCGGCTGCCGTTCGACACGAAGATGGTCGGGCGCAGCATCGCCAATTCGGAGCTCTACGCGAACGCGACGGCGCACGACGAAGGCGCGTTCACCGGCATCGCGTCGATCGACGGCGTGCGCCGCCTCTACGTGTACAAGCGGCTGCCCGGTCTGCCGATCGTGGTCGACGTGTCGCCCGCCGAGCGTCACGTCTTCGCCCAATGGCACATCCGCGCGCAGCGGCTCGGCGTGCTGATGCTCGTGTTCGGCGTCGTGATCGTCACCGGTACCGCGCTGCTGTCTCGCGAACTGCGCTGGCGGCGGCACGCGGAACTGCGCCTGCAGCGCCTCGCGCGCACCGATGCGCTGACGGGCCTCGGCAACCGCCGTGCGTTCGACGAGAACCTGCGCCGCGAATGGGCGCGCACGCTGCGCTCCAGCCGGCCACTGTCGCTGCTGTTCGTCGACATCGATCAGTTCAAGAATTACAACGACTGCTACGGCCATCAGGCGGGCGACGAAGTGCTGCGAGAAGTCGCCCTCTGCCTTGCGCTGAACGTGCGCCGCGCGGCCGACGACGTTTCGCGCTACGGCGGCGAGGAGTTCGTGATCACACTGCCGGACACCGATGCGAAGAGCGCATCCGCGATCGCCGAACACCTCCGCCGCGCCGTCTACGATCTCGACATCGAGCACGAGAAGAGCCCGTACCGGCGCGTGACCGTCAGCATCGGACTCGTGACGTCGCACGCTAACGCCGCGCATTCCGACACGGCGCTCGTCAAGATGGCCGACGCCGCGCTGTACCAGGCGAAATCGACTGGCCGCAACCGTGTCTGCGACGCGCAGCACGCGTAGCGAGCGCCCACGCTTCGGGTCCGGCGACGCGGTCCCGGCGCACGCGCGCCGCCGCGCCGCTTTCCTGCTCGCGAACGCGCGCGGAAGGAACCCAGGCCGCGCGGCCCGGTCATTCGTATACGCTATCGCTTTATCCACGCTCGAACCTTTTGCCCTGAATCATGCGCGTTGGCCGCCCCGTTCCCGCCCTCCCTCAACCTGTCTGCGACTACTGCGGCGCGAAAGCGACGCTCGCGCGTTTCGGCGACGAAGCGTATCCGTACCGCGAAGATCACGGCGAACTGTGGATCTGCCCGCCGTGCGACGCGTGGATCGGCGTCTTTCCGCGCAGCCGGCGCCACGTGCCGCTCGGCCGGCTCGCGAACGCCGAGCTCAGGCATGCGAAATCTGAGCTGCATGCGGCGCTCGAACCGCTCGTCGCCGCGAAGATGCGGCGCGACGGCTGCAACGCGTTCGAAGCGCGCGCGAAGGGCATACGCTGGCTCGCGGCGCAGTTGGGGCTCGACGCAACGTCGAGCACGATCCACACATTCGATCTCGACGCATGCCGGAACGCGCTGCTGCTCGTCGACCAATTCATGTCCCGCAAATCGCCGCCCGCAAATTCGTAATACAAATTCGCGGCCTCCGCGGCGTATCAAACGCTTTCCGCCAGCCAACTTACAAGCAGCTTTAATCGAATTCGGTTCAAACGAATTCCGCTTCTAAATTTTTTAGATCAAATCAAAAAAAGTTTGACGCTTCGATTTTTTCCTTGCTATCTTTTCATAGACAAATGCCGCTGCTGGCACATGGCACAAGTACTACCCAAACATTAGCTTGACCAAATTCTTCCAATTCAATTACGTTATTTTCGAGGGGCGGCTTTCAATCCACGAAGAAACCGCAGCACGTTTCCGGACCATCGATTAATTCCTGATTAACCAGCAATCCAGCTTCATTCATCGCGAATCAGAAATATCGAAAATCATTCGATTAAACGCGGATTTTCGAGATTGGGTTCAGTGCGATGCGACGCGGATGCCGGAATGTCGGGTGTCGAGCATCCGGCCGGCGCGGCCGACGAAAGCGGCATACGACGAATGATGTGCGCGACGAAAGGGCGCCGCGCGCCGCCGACGCCCCGGCAGCACGACTTGCTTCACAGCCCGACCGGCTCGCCCGGTTCAGGCCGGTCTATTGAGTGTGCGTTCCGTCTCGCGCGCCGCTTCGCCGCGGCTGCGCGACGGGATTCTGTTCTCTGAAATCGCAGGAAGACGCGGCGCAGCGGCCGCGCGACAGGCCACGCCGGCCCGCCGCGTCGCCATGCGAATCGCGGAATGGATCGTGGTACGGCGGAAGCGGTTCTTTCGCGCGCCATATGAATTGGATTCCTAAGCATTGAACGAGCTGCCCATCGAGTCGGACGCCCGTTCGTTCGGCACGCGAAACCGGCCGCGCGCCGACACGAACGCCGAACCAAACGGCGCCGTTCCGCCACGCAATCCGTCGAAGGGAGAGAGCCATGTCGCCATGAATCGCAGCTTCGCCGCATCGCCGTGCATCGGCTGCGCGCCGCGCGTCCCTACCCGCCGGACCAAGGCTGCGCATCCGTTCTTCATCATTTTCTTGGGACTCCCAAAATGCAGAGAACTCAGCATGTCAACCGGCTATTCTCGAAACGCTTCGCGCTGTCGCTGCTACCGCTAGCGATCGCCGCCACGTTGTCCCCGCTTTCCGCGCAAGCCGCATCCGATTGGGCGCCGACCCGCACCGACGCCTTCCTGCTCACGCGCGCGCCAGCCGCCGCCGCGTCGCAGACGCTGGCCAAGACGGCGCCGAGCTACGCGCTCAATACGATCGGCACACCCGAGCTCGCCGACACGACCGTCACGCCGCTCGAGCTGAGCCAGCCGCTGCGCGTGACCGTTGTCCTGAAGAGCCGCAACGAAGCGCAGCTCGACGCGTTCCTTCATGAAGTGAACCAGCCCGGCAGCGCGAACTATCACAAGTACCTGACGCCCGAACAATTCAAGGCGCGCTTCGCGCCGACCGACGGCCAAGTGCAGGCCGTCGTCGCGCACCTGAAGGCGAACGGCTTCAGCAACGTCACGGTGTCGGCGAACAACAAGCTGATCTTCGCGGAAGGCAACGCATCGAATGCGGAGCGCGGCTTCCATACGACGCTCAAGCGCTTCAACTACCGCGGCAAGGCGGTCTACGCGAACGACGCGGCGGCGCTGATTCCCGCGTCGATGAGCCCGTTCGTCGATTCGGTGCTCGGGCTGCAGAATGCGGCCGTTCCGCATCGGCTGCTCCATCGCGCCACGCCGACGGACGCGCGCATCCAGCCCGGCACGATCACGAAGAACGCGACGAGCGGCTCGCAGGTCGGCCACCAGACGACCGACTTCGCGCAGATCTACGACGCAAGCGGCCTGCCGGCCGCGACCAATACGACAGTCGGGATCATCACGTGGGGCGACATGACGCAGACGATCGCCGACCTGAAAACGTTCACGCAGAACGCAGGTCTGCCGACCGTCAACACGGCGGTCGTCGCGGGCAGCTCGGGCACGCTCGCCAACGACGGCGATCCGAGCGAATGGGATCTCGACAGCCAGACGATCATCGGCACATCGGGCGGCGTCAAGCAACTGATCTTCTATGCGGCCGTCAACGGCGACAGCAACGACAGCGGCCTCACGAACGCGACGCTGACGGCCGCGTACAACAAGGCCGTCACCGACAACGTCGCGAAAGTCATCAACGTATCGCTCGGCGAAGACGAAGCGGCCGCGAACTCGGACGGCACGCTCGCCGCGACCGATGCGGTCTTCAAGCAAGCGGTCGCGCAAGGCCAGATCTTCTCGGTGTCGTCCGGCGACGCGGGCGTCTACCAATGGTCGACGTCGCCGTACGGTGCGCCCGGCTACATCGGCACGTACAGCGGCGGCAAAGTCACGACGAAGATCAATCTGGCGAAGTACAGCGTGTCGTCGCCGGCGAGCTCGCCGTACGTCGTCGCGGTCGGCGGCACGACGCTGTCGACGAGCGGAACGACGACCTGGGCGGGCGAGACCGTCTGGAACGAAGGTCTCGCGTACGCGGACATCGGCAGCAACGGCCAGCCGCTCGACAACGCGGTTCGGATCTGGGCGACGGGCGGCGGCGTCAGCGGCTACGAGGCGGCGCCGAGCTGGCAGACGGGCGCGCTCGGCAGCTCGGTGACGAAGCGCGTCGTGCCGGACGTCGCGTTCGACGCCGCGCAATCGACGGGCGCGTACATCGTCGTCAACGGCCAGCCGAATCAGTTGATCGGCGGCACGAGCCTCGCGTCGCCGATCTTCGTCGGCGGCTGGGCGCGCGTCGAATCGGCGAACAACAACAGCCTCGGTCTGCCGACATCGAACTTCTACCAGGGCCTGCCGGGCAACACGTCGCTCGTGCACGACGTCACGTCGGGCAACAACGGCTATAACGGTTACGGCTATAACGCGAACTCCGGGTGGGACGATGACACCGGCTTCGGCAGTCTCGATTTCGCAAAGGTAAGCGCGAGTTCGGTCAAGTAACGAGCGGGGATCGCCGCGCGGCCAGCTTGGAACGCGCGGCGAATTTCGCGCTGGAACGCGTATGTTGTATGTCGGCATCGCAGGCAGGCGTCTGCGTGGCTGTCGATGCGACTGTCACCTCTGCTGGAGAGGTGGATTCTTGTCGAGTTCTCTTTGTCGCAATTTGCGGCTTGCCGTCGGATTCGTTGTGCGCTCGGGCGCATCGCGGTTGATTTGCCGCGCAGGCGGCTCAACCAAGCTCAACCCTATCGGCGGCGGGCAAATCGATGCCGCTCGGTCGGTGAGCGCCGCCCCCTAGCCATCCTCCTCTTCTCGAATCGAGCCATCTCGATCGATATCGCAGCACGTCTCACGCTTTCGAACCTGCGCCGTACGCCAAACGTCGCGCGAATCAAGCAACGACTGCGCGATGCCACCATCGTCGTGCCCCGTGTTCCGTGTTCCGTGTTCCGTGTTCCCAGCGTAGTCCGTTACGCCGCCCGAAACGTCACGTAGCACAACGGGAACAGCGCCGCCGCAGCCTCGCAGAAAATCCAAATTTCTTCATCAATTTCGAACGATTAATCGATGATTTGATATTTTTTATACATTAACGAAGGGAAATTCTACTAATTTCCAAATGGTACGAAAATTGCTTCAACGGCTGTCACAGTGAGATTATCTGGGAGCCTGTCATGCAAAAACTGTTCAATAAATCGGCCATCGCAATCGGCGTTTCCGCGTTGCTCACCCTTTCCGGCTGTGGATCGGTCGACGGTCCGTCCTTGCCTTCCGGCGGCGTGAAACCGACCACCATCGGCAATACCGGAACGTCGGGTACATCAGGGTCGTCGGGCACGTCCGGCACCTCGGGTTCGGGCGGGTCCGGTGCGTCGGGTACTTCCGGCACGTCGGGTACTTCCGGTACCTCGGGTACTTCCGGTACCTCGGGTACTTCCGGCACGTCGGGTACTTCCGGTACCTCGGGTACTTCCGGCACGTCGGGTACTTCCGGCACGTCGGGTACTTCCGGCACGTCGGGTACTTCCGGCACGTCGGGTACTTCCGGTACCTCGGGTACTTCCGGCACGTCGGGTACTTCCGGCACGTCGGGTACTTCCGGCACGTCGGGTACTTCCGGCACGTCGCG
>NZ_LOWC01000038.1:0-62814 GCF_001522845.1 Burkholderia sp. BDU5
GCCAGCGCGACATGGCCGCGCTGCATGCGGTGTTCCTGTCGTTCTCCGCGCAGACGCGGATGAGCGGCGTCGATCTGCCGGGCCGCGAAATCCGCAAGGGCGCAGCCGACGCGATCAAGCGCTATATGGAGGCGCGCAATGGCAGCGTGCCCGCTGAAGTCGACAGCATCGTCAACGAAATCGCACGCCGTGGCAGCACGCCGCTCGTCGTCGCCGAGTTGCGCGACGGCATCTCGCGCGTGCTCGGCACGATCGAGCTGAAAGACATCGTGAAGGGCGCCATTAAGGAGCGCTTCGCCGAGCTGCGCAAGATGGGCATCAAGACCATCATGGTGACGGGCGACAACCGGCTGACGGCTGCGGCGATCGCTGCGGAAGCCGGTGTCGACGATTTCCTGTCCGAAGCGACGCCGGAAACGAAGCTGACGACGATCCGTGCGCATCAGGCGGAAGGGCGGCTCGTCGCGATGACGGGCGACGGTACGAACGACGCGCCGGCGCTCGCGCAGGCCGACGTCGCGGTCGCGATGAACACGGGCACACAGGCCGCGAAGGAAGCCGGCAATATGGTCGATCTCGATTCGAATCCGACGAAGCTCATTGAAGTCGTCGAGATCGGCAAGCAGATGCTGATGACGCGCGGGTCGCTGACGACGTTCTCGATCGCGAACGACGTCGCGAAATACTTCGCGATCATCCCAGCCGCGTTCGCGACCACGTATCCGCAACTGAGGGTGCTCGACGTCATGCGCTTGACGTCGCCGTCGTCGGCGATTCTGTCTGCAGTGATCTTCAATGCGCTCATCATCGTCGCGCTGATACCGCTCGCGCTCAAGGGGGTGAAGTATCGTCCGCTTGGCGCATCGGCACTGCTGCGTCGCAATCTGCTGATTTACGGACTCGGAGGCATTCTCCTGCCGTTTCCGTTCATCAAGCTGATCGACGTCATCCTGAGCGCGCTCGGTTGGGCATAACGGGAGACCGATATCGTGAGGACGCTGATTCGACAGGTGCTCGTACTATTCGCCGCTCTGACGGTGATCACGGGTGGTTTGTATCCGCTCGTCGTGACCGGAATCGGGCAAGTCGTGTTTCCGTGGCAGGCGAACGGGAGTCTGCTAAAGCGAGACGGAAAGGCGGTCGGCTCCGCCGTCATCGGTCAGCAATTCGACGCGCCGCAGTATTTCTGGGGACGTCTGTCGGCGACCACGCCGAATCCGTACAACGCGCAGAGCTCGAGCGGTTCGAACCTGGGGCCGACGAATCCGGCGCTTGCCGACGAGGTGAAAGGTCGGATCGATGCGCTCAAGGCCGCAGGAACGGACGTGTCGAAGCCTATACCCGTGGATCTCGTCACGTCGTCGGGCAGCGGGCTCGATCCGGACATCACGCCAGCCGCAGCGGCCTATCAGGCGGAGCGGGTGGCGAAGGCGCGAGGCTTGTCGGTCGATCACGTCAGTCGCCTGATTGCCGACAACACGAGCGGACGCCAACTTGGCGTACTGGGCGAGCCGCGCGTCAACGTGCTGAGGCTGAACCTGGCACTCGACGCAGTGCAGCCGATGCGCTGACGACCGATGGGGGCAGCCGAGAACGATTCGGCGGATGCCAATGGAGAGGTACCGCGATTGCGTGATTGTCCTGCGATCTGTCTCCCGGTGAGCGGCGCGTTTCGGAAGCCGGTTCATTGTAGGCCGGCGGCGGCTATGTGAGCCGAAGTCGGCGGTGGCTGGCTCGACAAAACGGCGTTTGCCGAGCGTGAGCCGAGGGAGGAGGCAACGAGATGGCATTTTCGTCTGCTGCAAGGCACGGACGATCGATTCGAACCCATCGGCAAGGTCGGCCATGATCGAACCGGCCGTTACTGTCGTGCTGATCGATGACGAGACGTGCATTCGACATTTTGTAAGCACGGCGCTCGCGCGAGAGGGCTTGGCTGTCTTCGATGCCGGCACGGACGCGCGGGGATTGGATGAGATTGCGCGGCGACATCCGGATCTCCTCATCGTCGACATCAATTTGCCGGACATCGATGGCGTGGATCTGATCAGGGAGATCCGCTGCTCGTCGCGTGTACCGTTGATCGTTTTGTCGTCGCGGGATCGGGAATCCGACAAGGTCGCCGCGCTGAATGCAGGAGCGGACGATTATCTGACGAAACCGTTCGGGTTACCAGAATTGGTCGCACGAATCCAGGCGCGCCTGAGGCGGCTGGCTAGCAATCCGCGCCATTGGGAGGGTATCGTGCGTTTCGGATGCGTCACGATCGATCTCGGCGAGCGGAGAGTGATGCGCGAGGGCGGAACTGTCCATTTGAGCCGTACGGAATATCGACTGATCGCATTGCTCGCGCAACATGCCGGACGACTGTTGACGTATGACCAGTTGCTGACGGAGATATGGGGACCGTCGCATACGCAAGGCCAGCATTATCTGCGCGTTTATGTCGGGCATTTACGTCAGAAGCTGGAGCGTGACCCAGGGCAACCGGAGCACATCTTGACGGAAGCTGGCGAGGGATACCGGTTGGTCGGGGTGCAGTAGCTGCGCGTTGTGGATGATGGGCGGCTTCTGGGGGGCGGTGCATCCCGATCGTTTCTTGTCGTGCAGGCTCTTGAGGGTGGCTTCTCGCCGTCGCGCAGGCCACGCATTTTGCCCAATCCAGTACGTTCTCGATTCGGCTGCGCAGGCGCGATGCGGTCTCGTTTTTCGTTAGCCAGATCGGCCTCAAGCACTCGACGCACGAGGTCCGTGTGGATGTCGGCCGGGCGCAATGCGCCGATGATGGAATAGGCGTAGGTCGCGAGGGTGTTCCGTCCACTGTTGCATGTGCTTCGGATTCACCCATCCGCACTGCGTGCCTCGATAAACGCCGTGGCGTACTGCTTGAAGCGCGCGGGCTGCGTCGATCTTGCGGCGGGCCTTCTCCTGCTTGCGCAGCATCGCAGGATCGTTGCCGCCCTGCACGGCCGCGCGATGCTCGTTCCGTGCCGCTCCGCTCTTGCGGCCTCTAGCGTGACGCGTGGGTACGGGCCGATCTGTATCAAGCCTTCGCGGCCGTCCGGCTTCATGTACCGGAACTGCCAGTACTTCAATCCGTTGGGCTTGACGAGCAATGCGAGACCGCCGCCATCGCTAAGGCGATAGACGCGTTCGCGCGGCTTGGCCGCGCGGCATTGCAGGTGACGTAAGAGGCTCTCAGGCATTGTCGTTATAGGTCCAAAAAGTACCCGGAAAAGTACCCGGCAAAATTTGGAATTTTACGACTTTTCTTGGACGCTCACGAAAGCTTGGATGGCCAGCAAACCCTTGTCTGGCTTGGCTTTGCGGCATTTCTTGAGAGGCGGGGAAAGCGTGTCCTGGCGGAAGCGGTGAGATTCGAACTCACGGACGGTTGCCCGTCGCTGGTTTTCAAGACCAGTGCCTTAAACCACTCGGCCACGCTTCCAAGGCAGTGCATTGTAACCGAAATGACGCGCGAATCGATCGCGGCAACCCGGCCGATTCGCGCCGCCGCGCGGCCGCTCGCTCGTCGGTTATCCGCCGATCATTCGTCGCGCAAGAAGAGCGCCTGGAGATCGTTGAGGAAGCGTTGGCCGAGCGGCGTCGGCGCGATGCGCGTGTGATCGTGCACGATGAGGCTGCGCCGCTCGGCTTCCGCGAGCGCGGGCCCGATCGCGGCGAGCGACAGGCCGGTGCGCTCCGCGAAGCTGTGCGTGGGCACGCCTTCGACGAGCCGCAGCGCGTTCAGCATGAACTCGAACGGCAGATCGCGCGGCCCGACCTCGCGCTCCTCCTGCACGGCCGCGCCCGCTTTTGCCTGCTCGATGAACGTCGCAGGATGCTTGTAGCGCGCCTGGCGCAGGATCCGGTTCGGAAACGACAGTTTCGTGTGCGCGCCCGCGCCGATCCCGAGATAGTCGCCGAAGCGCCAGTAGTTCAGGTTGTGCTTGCACTGCCGATGCGGCTTCGCGTAGGCGGACACCTCATAGCGCTCGTAGCCCGCCTGCGCGGTGCGCTCGTGCAGCCAGTCCTGCATGTCGGCCGATGCATCGTCGTCCGGCACGACGGGCGGGAATTTCGCGAAGTACGTGTTCGGCTCGAGCGTCAGGTGATAGAGCGACAGATGCGGCGGCGCGAACGACAGCGCGGTCTCGAGATCCGTGCGGCATTCGTCGAGCGTCTGGTTCGGCAGCGCGAACATCAGGTCGAGATTGAAGTTGTCGAACGTGCGTGCGGCGATTTCGACCGCGGCGCGCGCCTGCGCGGCGTCGTGGATCCGGCCGAGCGCCTTCAGATGAGCCTCGTTGAAGCTCTGGATGCCGATCGACAGGCGGTTTACGCCGCTCGCGCGGAATTGCGCGAACTTCGCCGCCTCGAACGTGCCGGGATTCGCTTCGAGCGTGATCTCGGCGTCCGCATCGAGCGGCAGGAGCGCGCGCACGTCGGACAGCAGCCGGTCGAGGCCCGCCGCCGACAGCAGGCTCGGCGTACCGCCGCCGATGAACACCGTATGCACCTGGCGCCCCCAGACGAGCGGCAGCGCCTGCTCGAGGTCGGCGCGCAGCGCGTCGAGATAGCCGTGCTCGGGCAGCGCGCCGCCGTCCTTCCATTCGTGCGAGTTGAAGTCGCAATACGGGCACTTGCGCACGCACCACGGGAAGTGCACATACAGCGCGAGCGGCGGCAGCGACGCGAGCCGGATCTTGCCGGGCGCGGCGAACGTCGCGACGACGCGCGCGCCGTTGGCGGCGTCGCTCATCGAATCTCTCCCAGCCGCGCGACGAGCGACTTCAGCGCGAGCGCGCGATGGCTCACCGCGTTCTTCGCGGCCGGATCGAGCTCGGCTGCGGTCGCGCCGAGCGCCGACACGAGGAAGTGCGGATCGTAGCCGAAGCCGTGCGCGCCGCGCGGCGCGTCGACGATCTCGCCCGCCCAGCGGCCTTCGGCGATGATCGGCTCCGGATCGTCCGCGTGGCGCACGAGCGCGAGCACGCAGCAGTAGTACGCGCGCCGGTCTGCGACGTCGCGCAATTGTTCGACGAGATACGCATTGTTCGCCGCGTCGCTCTTTTCGCGGCCGGCGCGCTGCGCGTAGCGCGCCGAATAGACGCCCGGCGCGCCGCGCAGCGCGGCCACGCACAGGCCCGAATCGTCGGCGACGGCGGGCAGACCCGTCGCGCGCGACGCATGGCGCGCCTTCGCGAGCGCGTTCTCGACGAACGTCACGTGCGGCTCGTCCGCTTCGGGCACGCCGAGTTCGCCCTGCGGCACGACGTCGATGCCGGCCGTCGAGAAGAGGGCGGCGAACTCGCGCAGCTTGCCCGGATTGTTCGAGGCGAGGACGATACGCGAGCGCGCGGCGTCGGTCGATGCATGCGACATCTCAGGCCTCCAGCGCCGCGCGCTGCAGACGCACGAGCTCGCCGATGCCGGCTTGCGCGAGGTCGAGGAGCGCGTTCATCTCGGCGCGCGAGAACGGCACGCCTTCCGCGGTGCCCTGTACCTCGACGAAACCGCCCGAGCCCGTCATCACGACGTTCATGTCGGTGTCGCAAGCGGAGTCTTCGTCGTAGTCGAGATCGAGCACCGGCGCTCCGCCGAACACGCCGACCGAGATCGCCGCGACGTAGTCGGTGATCGGCGAGCGCGCGATCTTGCCTGCCGCGACGAGCTTCGTCACGGCATCGTGCGCGGCGACGAACGCGCCCGTGATGCTCGCCGTGCGCGTGCCGCCGTCGGCCTGGATCACGTCGCAGTCGAGGTGCAGCGTGCGCGGGCCGAGCGCGTCGAGATCGAATACCGCACGCAGCGCGCGGCCGATCAGTCGCTGAATTTCCTGCGTGCGGCCCGTCTGCTTGCCGCGCGCCGCCTCGCGGTCGCTGCGCGTGTGCGTTGCGCGCGGCAGCATCCCGTATTCGGCGGTGAGCCAGCCCTGGCCGCGGTCGCGCAGGAACTCGGGCACGCGCTCGGCGACGCTCGCCGTGCAGATCACCTTCGTGTCGCCGAATTCGACGAGCACCGAGCCTTCGGCATGCTTCGTGTAGCGGCGCGTGATGCGCACGTCGCGCAGTTGGTCGGCGCGCCGGCCGCTCGGGCGTGGGGAGGAATTCGTCATCGGGAGCAATGTGCTTGAGGGGAAATCAGGATTTTACCGCGCGCACGGCGCGTCGGTCCGGCGGGTCCGGCCCGCAAAAATGGGATAATGACCGTTTCGCGCCCCGCGCCTCGTAAGCGCCGGGCGTCTCGAATCCTCCTGGCCCGCTGGGCCATCAAACGACGGGACGAACGATGATCTACAGCATGACGGGCTATGCGAGCGCGACGCGCGATCTCGCGACGGCCTCCGGCAACGGCGGCACGAGCGTATCGGTCGAATTGCGGACCGTGAATTCGCGGTTCCTGGACCTGAATTTCCGGATGCCGGACGACGTGCGCGCGTGCGAGCCGGCGCTGCGCGAGATGCTGATGAACAAGCTGTCGCGCGGCAAGGTCGACGTGCGCATCAACCTGCAGCGCGGCGACCAGAACGTGAACGCGGGCGCGCTGAACCAGGCGGCGCTCAACCAGCTTGCCGAGCTCGAGCGCGCCGTGCTCGACGCGTTTCCAGGCGTCGGCCGCATGCGTGCGGGCGAGATCCTCCGCTGGCCCGGCGTGCTCGCCGAGAGCGGCGTGTCGGCCGACGCGCTGCGCGACGCGGTGCTCGCGTGCGGCAAGGAAGCGATCGGCGAGCTCGTCGTCGTGCGCTCGCGCGAGGGCGCGCAGCTCGCGACGATGTTGCTCGCGAACGTCGCCGAGATGGAGGCGATCGTCGCGCGCATCATGCCGCTCGTGCCGGAGCTGATCGAGAAACATCAGCAGAAGATCGTCGAGCGGCTGCAGGAAGCGCTCGGCATCGCCACGCCGGAAGGCAGCGCGCCCATCGCATCGCGCGAGGAGGCAGCCGAGCGAATCCGTCAGGAAGTGACGATGTACGGCATCCGCATCGACATCGCCGAGGAGCTGTCGCGCCTTACCGCGCATCTGAACGAGACGCGCCACGTGATCGAGAAGGGCGGCCGCGTCGGCAAGCGTCTCGACTTCATGATGCAGGAGCTGAACCGTGAGGCGAACACGCTCGGCTCGAAGGCGGCGGCGAAGGAGCTCGCCGACGCGTCGATGGCGCTCAAGCTGCTGATCGAGCAGATGCGCGAGCAAGTGCAAAATCTGGAGTAGCGCAACATGACTGATTCGAACCGCGACGGCGCGGCAGCGCACACGCTGCACGCCGGCGTCTATCCGGGCAATCTCTTCATGGTCGTCGCGCCGTCGGGGGCGGGCAAGTCGACGCTCGTCAACGCGCTCTTGTCGAAAGATTCGGAGATCTGCTTATCCATTTCGTACACGACGCGCAAGCCGCGTCCGGGCGAGCAGGACGGCGAGCACTATCACTTCACGACGGTCGACGATTTCCGCGAGCGTCACGCGCGTCACGAGTTTCTCGAGAGCGCCGAAGTGCACGGCAACTACTACGGCACGTCCCGCGTCTGGATCGAAGAGCAGATGAAGAACGGCCACGACGTGCTGCTCGAAATCGACTGGCAGGGCGCGCAGCAGGTGAAAAAGCAGTTCCGCAACGCGGTCGGCATCTTCATCCTGCCGCCGTCGCTCGTCGCGCTCGAGGAGCGCCTGAAGAAGCGCGGAAAGGACGAGCCGAACGTGATCACGCGGCGCCTGCTCGCCGCGGGCAGCGAGATCGCGCATGCGGCGGAAGCGGAGTACGTCGTCATCAACGAAACCTTCGAGCATGCGCTCGCCGAGCTCGAATGCATCGTCGCCGCAACGCGCCTGCGCTTCACGTCGCAATATGCGCGGCACGCCGAACTTTTCATCGAGCTCGGCATTCATCTGCCGCATGCCGAGTGACGGCGGCGCACGAAGCACATAAGGTAGAATAAGCAACATATTCAGAAGGAACGACCCAACATGGCTCGCATTACCGTTGAAGACTGCCTGAAGCAGATTCCGAACCGCTTCGAACTGGCGCTCGCCGCCACTTATCGCGCGCGGCAGCTCGCGCAAGGCCATACGCCGAAGATCGAAAGCCGCGACAAGCCGACGGTCGTCGCGCTGCGCGAGATCGCGGCCGGCCAGGTCGGTGTCGAAATGCTGAAGAAAGTGCCGGTTTAAGGCACACTCGGATTTCTTCAGCCATGTAGTCCCCGCGCAACCGACGTGCGAACCAAGGAGGCGAAAATGAGCACCACACCATCGTCCGCCTCCTCGGAGGCCGGCCACGCCGAGGCCACCGCACCGTCGCCCGCGCGTCAATACATCGACGCGGTCCTCGAACAGTCGTTTCGCCATCTGTTCGGGCCGACCGCAACGCCGGAACAGCCGCGCAAGCACGGCGTCGTCTCCATCGCGAAACTGACCGCCGCGCTTGCCGACTACCTCAGTCCCGAGGAAATCAAGGAGGTCAAGGCGGCGTTCCACTTCGGCGACGAAGCTCACCTCGGTCAATATCGCCAGAGCGGCGAACCTTACATCACCCATCCCGTCGCCGTCGCGGAAATCTGCGCCGGTTGGAAGCTCGACGCCCAGGCGATCATGGCGGCGCTTTTGCACGACGTGATGGAAGACCAGGGCGTGACGAAGAGCGAGCTCGCCGAGCGCTTCGGCCCGAAGGTCGCCGAGCTCGTCGACGGTCTGTCGAAGCTCGACAAGATGGAGTTCAGGAGCCGCGAGGAAGCGCAGGCGGAGAACTTCCGCAAGATGCTGCTCGCGATGGCGCGCGACGTGCGCGTGATCCTCGTGAAGCTTGCCGACCGCCTGCACAACATGCGCACGCTAGGCGCGGTGCCGGTGGAAAAGCGCCGCCGCGTCGCGCGCGAGACGCTCGACATCTATGCGCCGATCGCGCACCGCCTCGGCCTGAACAATACGTATCGCGAGCTGCAGGACATGAGCTTCGCGAACTTCAATCCGAATCGTTACGCGACGCTCGAGAAGGCGGTGAAGGCCGCGCGCGGCAACCGTCGGGAAGTGATCGGCAAGATCCTCGAGTCGGTGCAGCGCGCGATGGCGGATGCGAAGATCGGCGCCGAGATCACCGGCCGCGAGAAGACGATCTACAGCATCTACAAGAAGATGCGCGACAAGCAGTTGTCGTTCTCTCAGGTGCTCGACGTGTACGGTTTCCGGATCGTCGTCGAGCATCCGCTCGACTGCTACACGTGCATCGGCGTGCTGCACGCGCTCTACAAGCCCGTGCCGGGCAAATTCAAGGATTACATCGCGATCCCGAAGGTCAACGGCTATCAGTCGCTGCACACGACGCTCGTCGGCCCGTTCGGCGCGCCGATCGAGTTCCAGGTGCGCACGCGCAAGATGCACGAGATCGCGGAAGCCGGCGTCGCCGCGCACTGGCTCTACAAGAACGGCGGCGCGGATCTGAATGATGTGCAGAAGCGCGCGCACCAGTGGCTGAAGTCGCTGCTCGACATCCAGAGCGAGGCGGGCGATTCGAGCGAATTCCTCGAGCACGTGAAGATCGATCTGTTTCCGGATGCGGTCTACGTGTTCACGCCGAAGTCGAAGATCATGGCGCTGCCGCGCGGCGCCACCGCGCTCGACTTCGCGTATTCGATCCACAGCGATCTCGGCAACCAGTGCGTTGCCGTGAAGATCAACAACGAGCTGCTGCCGCTGCGCACCGAGCTGAAGAGCGGCGACATCGTCGAGGTGATCACTGCGCCGTACTCGAAGCCGAATCCCGCGTGGCTCGGTTTCGTGCGCACCGGCAAGGCGCGCTCGGCGATCCGGCATTACCTGAAGACGATGCGCCTGAACGAATCGGTGCAACTGGGCGAGCGGCTCGTCGACCAGAGCCTCAAGGGCTACGGGCTCGCGCTTGCCGACGTCACGCCCGAGGCATGGGAAAAGCTCGTCCAGTGGACGGGCAACAAGAGCCGTCAGGAAATCTTCGCGGACATCGGCCTCGGTCGCCGCGTGGCCGCCGTGATGGCGAAGCGCATCGAAGTGCTGATGAGCGGGCGCGACGCCGACGACGATCTGCCGCGCGCCGAACGTCATGCGGCGAACCATGCGCCGCCCGTCGTCATCACCGGCACGGAAGGAATGTCGGTGCAGCTGTCGGCGTGCTGCCGGCCGATTCCGGGCGACGACATCATGGGCTACATCGGCATCGGGCTCGGGATGGCGATCCATACGACCGCGTGCCGTGTCGCGCAGCGGATCCACCGGCGCGATCCGGGCCGCTGGATCGACGTCGCGTGGGCGCCGCAGCCGGGACGTCTGTTCGACGTCGCGGTGAAGGCGCTCGTGAAGAACGCGAAGGGGATCTTCGCGCGCGTCGCGGCCGACATCACGTCGGCCGACGCGAACATCGTCCATATCGCGATGGACGAGGATCTGACGCACGAATCGACGGTGCTGCGCTTCGTGATCCAGGTGAGCGACCGCGTGCACCTCGCGAACGTGATGCGCCGCGTGCGCACGAATCCGGACGTGATGCGGATCATGCGTGAGCGTTCGAACGACGACGTCGTGCATGCGCGGCACGACGGCGGAATGCGGATCGATCGCGAACGGCAGGACTACTAGCGCGAACCGTGCCCGAGAGGCGAGTGCGGCGTGTCGTCGACGGCGGCCTTGGGCCGCCATTTTCATTGTGCGCCCAGCATGGGCGCAATCTTGTGGGTGCAAGTCCCACCATGAGTTGACCACAGCGAATGAAGCGAAGCGCAACTGCGTGCGGGTGACCAAGCGTGGAGCGAAACCGCGAGCCGATGGACAAGAACCGGATAGAAGGCGGTGCCGATCAGGGCGAGCAGGCAATGAACTGTAAAGCGCTCGTGGTCAAGGGTCGGCGGCGTAAATCCGGCGGTTGTGAGGAGATCCGACGTTCACAGCTACGGCTTCCGCCCGGGACGCCGGGCGCGTGACGCGGTGCTGATGGCACAGCGGCACGTGCGGCGGCTAGCGGGTGGTGGTTGATGTGGATCTGGAGAAGTTCTTTGATCGGGTCAATCACGACATTCTGATGGAAAGGCTGTCGAGTCGGATCGACGACAAGGCCGTGTTACGGCTTGTTCGTCACTACCTTGTAGCCAGGATCATGGATGGCGGGGTGGTCATGGAGCGTCACGAAGGTACGCCGCAAGGCGGGCCACTATCGCCGCTGCTGGCCAATGTGCTGTTGGACGAGGTGGACCGGGAACTGGAGAAGCGAGGCCGCCGCTTCGTGCGCTACGCCGACGACTGCAATGTGTATGTGCGTAGTCGCAGCGCGGGCGAACGGGTGCTGGACGGTTTGCGCAGGCTCTACGACCGACTCCACCTGCGGGTCAATGAGGCCAAGACGGCGGTTGCTCAGGCGACCGGTCGTAAGTTCCTGGGCTACGAACTGTGGCGCAGTGCGGACGACCGGATCAAGTGCGCGGTTGGGGGGGGGAGGTGAGCGGGCGGCATATGCCGGCTCCGTAGCGGGCTGGTGACGCGGCAGCGCACCGCGCGCGTACAAAAACAAAAGGCCTTCCCGGAGGAAGGCCCTTCATAAATGGTGCGGCTGGCAGGATTTGAACCCACGACCCCTTGGTTCGTAGCCAAGTACTCTATCCAACTGAGCTACAGCCGCACGCAAAGCGGTACAACTTTGAACTGCAAAAGACTCTCTCGGGAGAAAGCCCTCGAAAAAGTGGCGCGGCTGGCAGGATTTGAACCCACGACCCCTTGGTTCGTAGCCAAGTACTCTATCCAACTGAGCTACAGCCGCACGCAGAAGAAAGATTATAGCAAACAAATTTAAAAAGGGAAGTCTTTCGCGGCGATTTATCGGATGAAGCTGTTCGTGTAACCTTACAGCATCCGATAGCCGTTGAAATTGCGTCATGAACAAAGCGTTTGTGAAGGAGTCGGACGGAGACGACGACGACCTCGAACACGCGCAGGCAGCCATCCCGCCTGGCGCGAAGAACTACATCACGCCGGCGGGCCACAAGCGCCTGCGCGACGAGCTGCTGCACCTGATCGACGAGGAGCGCCCGGAGGTGGTGAAGCTCGTGTCGTGGGCGGCGTCGAACGGCGACCGCTCGGAGAACGGCGATTACATCTACGGCAAGCGGCGTCTGCGCGAAATCGACCGCCGCATTCGCTTTCTGACGAAGCGGCTCGATCTTGCCGAAGTTGTCGATGCGAGCCGCCAGGAGAACGCGGACCAGGTGTTCTTCGGCGCGACCGTCGATTACGCGACGCAGGATGGCGCTGAGCATACGGTGACGATTGTCGGCGTCGACGAGGTCGATCTGGATCGCGGACACGTAAGCTGGATCTCGCCCGTTGCGCGCGCGCTGCTGAAGGCGCGCGTCGGCGATACGGTCACGCTGCTGACGCCGGTCGGTCCGGAGCCGATCGACGTGCTCGACGTCCGCTATCCGGCGCCGGGCGCGGCATAAGCGTAGTCGAGGGAGGGCGCTTCGCTTCTCGTGCGTCTGCGGCGAATGCGGATCGGCCGATGCGCTGTTCGCGAGCGGGGGCGGCGGAGGTTGTGCCGACAGCGTGACCGCGGCTGCGTAGCGCGTCTGCTCTACGCGACAGAGCATGAAAAAAGCGCCCCATTCGAGGCGCTTTTGATTGGTGCTGAACCGCGATCGATTAGAAGCGGTGACGCAGGCCGGCCGTGACAGCGACCTGCTTTTCGCTCGACGACATGCCGCCGATGCCGTTGATGTAAGCACCGAGGCCCGTGCCGTCGCTGTTGACCTTCTGATACACGCCTTGCAGGTACACGTCCGTGCGCTTCGACAGCGCGTAGGCCGTTTGCAGGTTGAACTGGTTCCAACCCGGGTGTTGGTTCTCGATGAAGCCCGCAGTGTACGTGTACGAGCCCGAGACCGTCCAGGCCGGCGTGATCGCGTAGCGTCCGTTCACTTCATAGTTGTTGAAGCGCATGAACGTGCCGTCGAGCGCGATGCCATCCGCAACGCCCGATGCGCCCGCGCTGATCGCCGTCGCGCGGTTGACTCGCGATTGCGTGAACACGAAGCCGGCCGTCGCCGGGCCGTACGTGTAGTTCAGGCCGCCGCCGAACACGCGCTGGCGCTTGCCGACGAACGTGTTGTCGAGTGCGACGGCGCCCGACGCGTTGGAAACCGCCGGACCGAAGTTGTTGTTCAGTTGCAGGTAGCCGGCGCCGATGTTGAAGCCGGCGTAGCTGTACGACACGCCGGCGCTATACGCCCGGTTGTTCGTAAACTGGTCGCTGTTCGAGAAGCCGTACAACGCGCCGAACTTCAGGCCGGCCCAGTTCACGCTTGTATATTTGACCGCGTTGTTGATCCGGAACGAATTGTTCAGGTTGTCGTTGTCGAACGGATGGGCGAACTGCGTACCGCCGAATTGCGTGCCTGTCAGCGACAGCGGCCCGATGTAGTCGACGACGCTGTCGTATTGACGGCCGAGCGTCAGCGTGCCGTATTGGTCGTGCGACAGGCCGACGAACGCCTGGCGGCCGAATTCGCGACCATTCTGCTTCAGCGTGCCGTTATTGATGCCGAAGCCGTTTTCCAAGACGAAGATCGCCTTCAGGCCGCCGCCGAGATCTTCGGCGCCGCGCAGGCCCCAGCGGCTGCCGTTGACCGAGCCGGTGGATTGCGACCACGCGCTGTGGCCGCCTTGGTTGTTCGTGTAGGTGATGCCGGCGTCGATCAGGCCGTACAGCGTCACGCTGCTTTGCGCGTGGGCGGCCGTCGCGAAGACGCCAGAGAGAGCGGCAACGATGAGGGTCTTTTTCATTGGGTTTATCTCCGTCCGAAACAGGGTGGATGACGATATCTGACCTGTTCTTCGATGTTCCCGGCCGCTGCTGCGAGAAATGGAGCCGGGGCATGTGTTGGGCGTGCACCGACGCCCGTCATCAAGCTATCCGCAGTGTAAAAGAGCGTTGCCGAAAGTCGAGGAATTCAGTTTAAGAAATAATGTATTTTCTTTTCGGCAATAATAGGGGTATCGGCGAAAACCCTTATGAGGCAAGGCTTCGAGCCTCATCGGGGGAATATTTTTCCGCCCCCGAACCTGCGATAGCGTTGCGCGACAGCGACAATGTGCGGGGAGACGACCGGGTGTGCGTCGCGTAAGAATGTGATTGTTGACGCTTCGACAATAGAGGTTTGTGGGGAGTACGACTAATGAAAGGGAGTCAACTCGTTATACTGCAGCTTCTGCTTACCTAAGCAGACTTTTTCGTTGACGGAAAAGATCTCCAAACCTTTGTCGGCGCGACTTTCCGGTCGCGCTTTTTTTTCGCCTGTCTATTGTTCGTACCAACGCCTGCGGCGCTTGGGCGACTGCGTGTCGGCTTGTTCCTCTCGCACCGGCATGGTGGGTTGCGCCCAGTCTTCCATTACATAGTGACGCGCATCGAGCGGTGACGCGAGCAGGTTTTGCCAGTGATCGCCGTGCCATGTCGCATCGAATTCGCTGGCGAATGTTGTGGACGCCGCTGGTGTGCGGCCCGCCGAATTGCTGCGGCGCGCAATGCCGAGCCGATGTGCGAAACGTTTGATGCCGTTCAGCATGACAGTCTCCCGCGCCCTTAGAGGCGACGGTCAGCATTGCAAAGGTTTTTGCTCGCCGCAACCCGGACAAATACCGAGCCAAGGCCGATTCGCTTGATCGCGGTAGATTTTTCTTTTGCGGAATTAAATGGCGAACTGCCCCGGTAATAATGACAGGTGTTGTTGCGGTTAATTAATTTCTCGCTTCGAGTGTACCGATTCCAGTTGTATTTGTATCAAATCGCATAAGAGGTCATCAAAAATTTTCTTGACTGAATTGGATTCCCCCATTTATAAAAGCACCACCAAGCTTGCGATGCTTCCCGTACGTCGAATGAGGGGGTTGAGGAAGTGCCGGGGCTTTGTGTGACGATATAAGGGCGTAGCCCGTGTTTATTTTTATTTAGTGGGGAACTAGGAATATGGATACCGGTATCGTGAAATGGTTTAACGATGCTAAGGGCTTCGGCTTTATTACGTCGGACAATGGCGGCGAGGATTTGTTTGCCCATTTCTCCGAAATCAAGATGGACGGCTTCAAGACCCTTAAAGAGAATCAGCGTGTTTCGTTCGAAGTGAAAACCGGTCCGAAAGGCAAGCAAGCCGCGAATATTCAGGCGCTTTGAACGCCTGAAACGCACCGAGGGCCGTGCAAACCCCCGCCTATGCGGGGGTTTTGGTTTTTCGGGTGGGTAGAATAGGGATTGCTAGCGCCGCGGGCTGTCCCCCCGCGTCCATCCGACAAAACACGAAGCACCGTCTGCCCGCCATCCATGTCCGCCTCGCCGCTGCTCCACCCTGCAATCGACGCGCCGCTCGCGTTCGTCGATCTTGAAACCACCGGCGGCTCGGCCGTCGAGCATCGCATCACCGAAATCGGTGTCGTCGTCGTGAGCGCGGATCACGTGTCGACCTGGGCGACGCTTGTCAATCCACTGCAGGCAATCCCGCCGTTCATCCAGCAACTGACGGGCATCACGGACGACATGGTGCGCGACGCGCCGACGTTTGCCGACATCGCGTCCGCATTATTCGAGCGACTCGACGGCAAGCTCTTCGTGGCGCACAACGCGAGCTTCGACCGCGGTTTTCTGCGCGCGGAATTCGAGCGGGCGGGCTTTGCGTTCAATCCCGACGTACTCTGCACGGTGCGGCTGTCGCGTGTGCTCTTTCCGCGCGAGCCGCGCCACGGGCTCGACGCGCTGATCGAGCGCCACGCGCTCACGCCATCGGCGCGCCACCGGGCGCTCGCCGACGCGGATCTCATCTGGCAGTTCTGGCAGAAATTGCACGACGCGATACCGGGCGAGCGGCTGCGCGAGCAAATCGAGCGCACGACGCGCCGTTTCAGGCTTGCGGGCGAGTTCACGGAAGCGCACCTGGAGCGCGCGCCCGCCGGTTGCGGCGTCTACGCACTGTTTGGCGACGACGATGTGCCGCTCTACGTGGGCCGCAGCGTCCGGGTCCGGCAGCGGCTGCGCGCGCTGCTGACGGGCGAGCGGCGCTCGTCGAAGGAAATGCGGCTGGCGCAGCTGGTTCGGCGAGTCGAGTGGCGCGAGACGGGCGGCGAGCTCGGCGCGTTGCTGGTCGAGGCGGATTGGATCGCCTCGCTCACGCCGTCGTTCAACCGGCGGCCCGACCGAAGCGCGGCGCGCCCGGTTCGCGACGCGAACTGGCCGTTCGACGGGCCGGTCGCGTTCGAGGAGCGCGGTGCATCGAGCATCTTCCACGTGGTCGACCGCTGGCGCTATGTCGGCGCCGCTTTTTCCATCGAGCAGGCTGCGGCGGTCGCGGCTCAAGCGCGCGAAGCGAGCGAACGCGGAGCGGACGCCACACCGGCAGTGCGCCGCATTCTGCAAACGCATCTCGCGCGCGGGCTGCAGCTGATTCCGCTTGCGGGCACGGCGCCCGCCGACGCTCAGCCGACGGCGCTTGCGCCGCCCGCCGTGCAGACCTGCGACAGCGCGGTGCCGAGCGCGTCCTTCTGGCCGGAATCGTAGCGCGTCAGTGTTTTCCAGTTCGCGACGCTGCGTGCGAGACGCGACGGACAATCCGGCGCGTCTCGCAGCGGCGCGACGCGAACGAGCGCAGCGATCAGCGATTGCGTCAGCCGATCGAGCTGTGGCCGCGTGCTCGTCGCGAGATCGGGCGCGGGGCGTTCGGGACCGTGCGTCGCGCGCCAGGTCGCAAAGAGCGCGTTCTGCACCTGCTTGCTCGCCGTGATTTGGTCGTCGAAAAAGGCGCGGGCGTAGGTGGGATCCACGCCGTTCGCCGCCGCGCGTCGCTCGACGTCGGCAAGGAGCGCCGCTTCGCGTGGTGGATCCGAGATCGGCTTCTTGTTGATCCACTTCCAGTGAGCGACGGGCTCGGCGAGCGCGAGGCGCTGCGACGCGAGTGCGACGAGGTTCGTGAGCGCGGTGTCGTCGCCGTCGGCGGCGGCGATGCGAGGTCCGGTCAGCACGGCGAGGCCGAGCGCGGCGGCGGCCAAGCTTGCGCGAAGCGACAGTTTCATGGCGAAAAATGACAATGCCGGCTTGCAGGAGCCGGGCGATGAAAAAACAGAAGAATAAGCGAAGACGTTGCGCGGCGACGCGGCGCAAGCAGGAGATCAGCCGACGCAACAACTCCGACCCGGCTGGCCGATGCGGCCCGGGTTCAGCGCGGCTTGCCGAGACGAGGAAGCGGTGGAGCGCACGGAAGCGTTCGCGAGCACGCGACGGTTCACCGGCCCGAGCGCGCCGTCAGCGAACGCACGGTCACTTCGGCGTGCACAGCTTGTGCTGTTCGTCGAAGAACGCGCGCACATGCTCGGGCAGCTCGGCGAGAAACTCGACGGCCACGGGCTCTGGGTCCGGGCTCATCACTTTCTCGGGCGGCGGGATGCGGGTTGGCCTTTCGTCCATAATCTCTCTCCTTGGGTAGGATGATTATCGATCGCAAGCTTTGCTTTGTGCCAGCGTTCAATCGTTAGATTTTGTCTATGTTGCTTAAACGGCACATGCGTTTGCGTTGATCGGCAGCAATGCGCGATCCCGCACGGATGCGCATCCTACGCAGCGCAATCGCGAACTGCCTTGTTATACTGCGCGCCTCTTTTTATCGAGCTGCGATGAAACGTTCGACGCGATGGATGAGCCTCGTATGGCTGGCGCTGGTACTCAACGTACTGTCGCCCGTCATCGGCTACGCGCGCGCCGCCGCGAACGCGTCCGACGCGCCGTTCGCGCTCGATTTGTGCAGCGCAGCGGGCGCAAAGCGCATCGTCGTCGACGGCGGGACGCGCCAGGACAACGGCTCGCTCGCGCACGGCGCGCATTGCGTCTACTGTCCCGGCTTCGCTGCCAACGTCGCGCTCAGCTCGAGCGCGCCCGCGTTGCCGGGCTTCGTCCGCGCATTCGCGTATGCGAGCCGCGTCGAGCGGCCCGCCGTCTTCTTCCGCCGCGGCGTGCGCATCGCGCAGCCGCGCGCCCCGCCTGAAACCGTCCCGGTCTGATCCCTGCAATTCGCTCGCGCGTCACCACGCGTGAGCGCCGTCGCGCGCGCGGTACCCCCGCGCCATGTCCGCACTTCTTCTTCGCGAAGACCGGCATGGCGCGCGTTCGCGTTCGCGGCGATTCGTCGACCCCGTTTTCAGGATTTGCTTGTCCATGTCCAATGCTCTTGCCGCGTACGTCGCGCGCCGGCGGCTTGCGGCCGCCTGCCTCGCGTCATTCGCCTGGCCCGTCGCCCATGCGGCGCCGACGGGCACCGCGCCTACCGATTCAACGTCCGACGCCGCCGCGGCGACGACGACATCCGGGAAAACCTTGGATGTCGTCACCGTCACCGCGCAGCGTTCCGCATTCGCGCCCGACACGCCTGGCGTCGTCGAGGCGCTCACACGCGAGCAGATCGACTCGCACGTCAACGTGACGACCGAAGACGCGCTCAAGTACGCGCCGAACCTGATGGTGCGCCGGCGCTACATCGGCGATCGCAACTCCGTGTTCGCAGGCCGCGACTTCAACGAGTTGCAGAGCGCGCGCGGGCTCGTCTACGCGGACGGCCTGCTGCTATCCAATCTGCTCGGCTCGAGCTATTCGTACCCGCCGCGCTGGTCGCTGATCCAGCCAGACGACATCGCACGCGTCGACGTGCTGTACGGCCCGTTCTCCGCGCTCTACCCGGGCAACGCGATCGGCTCGACCGTGCAGATCACGACGCGCAAGCCGGAGCGGCTCGAGGCGTCGGTGTCGACGCAGTTCTTCACGCAGCGCTACCGCGACGGCTACGGCTTCGCCGACAGCTTCGGCGGCAACCACCAGACCGCGCGGATCGCCGACCGGATCGGGCGCTTCTGGTACGCGCTGTCGCTCGACCGGCTCGAAAACGACGGTCAGCCGATGCAGTACGCGAGCCCGAACGGCGCGTACGACTCGAGGCTCGGCGCGCCGGTGCCGGTGACGGGCGCGGTTTCCGACGTTGGCCCGAACGGCCGGCCGCGGACGATCGTCGGTGCGCAGACGATCGAGCGCACCGAGCAGCTCAACGAGACGCTGCGCTTCGGCTATGCGTTCACCGATCATATCGACGCGACGGTCACGCTGGGACATTGGGAGAATCACTACAGCCAGCACGGCGACACGTTCTTGCGCGACGCGGCGGGCAACCCCGTATATGGCGGAAACGTGTCGTTCGGCGGGCGCAATTACACGGTGTCGCCGACCGCGTTCGCGCCGCAGAACGGTGACCAGGAGAACTGGCTGTACGGACTCGGGCTCGACGCGCGGCTCGCGTCGGGCTGGAAGCTGTCGGCGAGCGCGTCCGCGTACGATGTGTCGCGAGACGTGCTGCGCGCGGCGTCGAGTGCGCCCCCCGCCGCGTGGGACGGCGGCGCGGGCACGGTGTTCCGCGGCGACGGCACCGGCTGGCGCACCGTCGATCTGCGCGCGGAATCGCCCGACGTGCGCGGGCATCGCTTCTCGTTCGGCTATCACTTCGACACTTATTTCCTGCGCAACGCGACCTACAATACGGCGAACTGGTTGAACGCGGTGCCGACGACGCTCGCGAGCAGCTATGGCGGCAACACACGCACGCAGGCGCTGTACGCGCAGGACGCGTGGCGCTTCGCGCCCGGCTGGCTCGCGACGCTCGGCCTGCGCTATGAGCGCTGGGACGCATACGGCGGCGAGCTCGGCAACGCGAACGCGACGCTCGGCTATGCGGATCGCGGCGCGACTGCGCTGTCGCCGAAGCTCGCGCTCGAATGGCAGCCCGCGCACGCGTGGCGCTTCCGGTTGTCGTTCGCGACGGGCACGCGCTTTCCGACCGTCTCCGAGCTGTTTCAGGGAACGATCTCGAACAACGCGATCGTCAACAACAACCCGAACCTGCAGCCGGAAAAGGCGATCGACTGGGACTTCACGGCCGAGCGCGACGTCGGTTTCGGCGTCGTGCGCGCGAGCGTGTTCCAGAGCGATCTGCGCAACTCGATCTACAGCCAGACGACGGTCGTCGGCGCATCGACGTACACGAACATCTCGAACGTCGACCGCGTGCGCGTGCGAGGCGTCGAGCTCGCGTTTTCGGGGCAGGACGTCGGGATCAAGGGACTCGACGTCGACGCGAACGTGTCCGCGACAAATGCGCAGACGCTTGCCGACACGGCGAATCCGAACTATGTCGGCGCGCGCTGGCCGCGAATCCCGCGAATGCGCGCGAACCTGCTCGCGTCGTACCGCTTCGACGAGCACTGGATGACGAGCGTCGGTGTTCGCTATTCGGGGCGCCAGTACAACACGCTCGATAACAGCGACGTGAACCCGAACGTGTACGGCGGCACCAGCTCGTTTACGGTCGTCGACCTGAAGGCGCGCTATCGGTTCGATCGCCACTGGCTCGCGTCGTTCGGCATCGACAACGTCACCGACCGCCGCTACTACGTGTTCCACCCGTATCCGGGCCGGACGTTCTATGGAGAGTTGAAATGGTCGCTGTGAAGCACTTTCTCTCGGGCGGCGCGCTGTTCGCGTTCGCATGCGGTGCGCTCGCGCACGATGTGCAGCCGGCGGCGGGCGCGTCCGTGCCGCATGCCGCGCACATGGCGATGGACTCCATGACAGCGGGCTCGACGCAAAAGGCGCCGCTCGCGACGGGGGCCGCATTCGATGCGCGTCATCGGCTGTGGATCACATGGGTCGAAGGGCAGCACGTCGTCGCCGCGCATTCGGACGACGCCGGGCGCACGCTGTCCGCGCCCGTGACGGTCAACGCGCTGCCCGAACCGGTCTACACGAGCGCCGAGAATCGGCCGAAGGTCGCCGCGAGCCCGGACGGACGCGCGATCTACGTCACGTGGTCGATGCCGCTCGACGCGCCGTATACCGGAATGGTGCGCTTCTCGCGCTCACTCGACGGCGGCGCGACGTGGTCGGTGCCGATCACCGTGCATCGCGACCGGCAGGCGATCACGCATCGCTTCGACATGCTGACGGTCGATCCGCAAGGCCGAATCTTCGTTGCGTGGATCGACAAGCGCGATCTCGTCGCCGCGCAGCGGGCAGGGCGCTCTTACGACGGCGCGGCGATCTACTACGCGGTGTCGACCGACGGCGGCGCGACGTTCGAGCCGGAGCGCAAGGTGACGGATCACACGTGCGAATGCTGCCGGATCGCGATGGCGATCGATCCCGGCGGCCGCGTGCAGGCCGCGTGGCGCAACGTGTTTCCGGGGCAGATCCGCGACCATGCGCTCGCGATGCTGCCCGCATCGGCGGATCGCGCGATCGAGCCCGTGCGCGCGACGTTCTCGAACTGGCACGTCGAAGCGTGTCCCGATCACGGGCCCGCGCTTGCGATCACGACGGACGGCGTGCGCCATCTCGCGTGGTTCGGCGTGGTCGACGGCAAGGCCGACGTGTTCTATTCGAGGCTCGACGCGAACGGTGTGCCGCTCGGCACGCCGTTCGCGTTCGGCGACGATCCGGCGACGCCGAACGAGCAGGCGTCGCACGCGGCGCTCGTCGCGCAACGCGACACGCTGTGGCTCGCGTGGAAGGCGTTCGACGGCGACGCGATGCGCATCAGGCTGCGCCGCTCCGACGACGGCGGCGCGCATTGGGGCGCGCCGCGCACGCTCGCGGAAACGTCGGGCGCGAGCGACAACCCGCAATTGCTGCTCGACCGCGGACGCGTCTATCTGTCATGGCGCACGCGCAACGACGGCTATCGTTTGATCGATGTGGAGGAAAAGCGATGATGCGCATCGTCTTCTTGTTCGCGGCGCTCGTCGTCACGGCGTCGAGCGCCGCGGCCGAGCCGCAGCCGCTGCGCGCGGCGGACGTCGCGCCGCTTTATGCGAGCGGGCGCGGCGCGCCGCTCGTCGTCGAAGTCTGGTCGCTCGACTGCGGCTATTGCCGCGAGAACGTCGCGCATCTCGTCGAATGGCAGCGGCGACATCCGCAGGTGCGAATCGCGCTCGTCTCGCTCGATTCGCTCGACGAGCATGCACGGCAGCTCGTCGACGCGCTCGCGCAGATGAAGTTGCCCGAGAGCGTCGCGCAATACGCGAACGCCGAGCCGATGCCGGAGCGGTTGCGTGCGGCGCTCGATCCAGGCTGGCGCGGCGAGCTGCCGCGTACGCTATGGATCGGTGCGGACGGCGCGCGGCGTGCGAAGAGCGGGCTGCTCGCGCCGGGCGTGCTCGATGCGTGGCTGCAACGTCGGGATAACTGAAGATCGGCGTGCTGAAAGCGCTGTCGTCGGCATGCCGGAATCATTTCGGCTTGCCGACAGTTTACACGGCGGCGCGTGGCGTCTTGCGCGTGAATGCGCGATCGCGTACGAAGGCTTTTCGAGCAAGGGGGCGATCGAAAGATCGGTGCGCGTGGAGGAAGAAGACGCGGCGCGGCCGCGGAGATGGAGGGAAGGCGGGGAAAGCGCCCGGCGGCCATGCGGCGCGCCGGGCGACGTACACGTCAGGCTCGCTTGAATAGCCGGATCACGAACAACAGGATGACGGCGCCGATGACGGCGACGATGATCGAGCTGATGAACCCGCCGCCGATGTGAATGCCGAGAATGCCGGCGAGCCAGCCGCCGATGACTGCGCCGACGATGCCGACGATGATGTCCACGAGCAGCCCGAAGCCGCCGCCCTTCACGAGCAAACCGGCAAGCCAGCCGGCAATTGCGCCGATGATGAGCCACATAATCAAGCCATGAGCCATGGTGGTCCTCTCCTTTGTTAACTTCCACGAATTAACCGACGTCGGGCGATGCCTGTGACGTGACGCGGATCACACGCCGATCCCGGAGCGTCGCACACGCAATTTACTGCAATAGACGGGTCAGGATCGTTAAGTAATGTTACGCACCTCGTCCGGATTGACCAACTATTTTTTTGCGAGCCGGATTTTGGTGAGCGGATTGAAATAAAAACGTAAGGAAAACTTGCGATCGATTCTCTTGCAGACATTCGATCGCATCAGCGAACGATACGCATGCGGCATCGCAGCGAGCTGCCGAATCGTTCGCGCTGCAAAGCGTTCCAACGGTAGCGGGTGCGGGACGGGCGCACCGTGCGGTGCGTCACTGTTCATGGGGCGAACGAATCGCGGGCGCGATCCTTTAGATCGAGACGCTTTGATGCGGAGCCGTTTGATGCTGTGCTGAACGTGCCGCTTTCAAACGGATGGGATCGCGGCGAAGGGCGGCATATCCGGGACGGCGCTGAAGATGCGGGAAGGGGACGGACGAGCGACTTCGCCGACGATCTTCGGCCGTCTCGGACGAATACGTTTTGTCGATTCATGAAGATCCTCGCTCGCGTTGAGTTGTGCTCGAGCGCCCGACAAGAAAAAGCGAAGTTGTGGAACTCCGTCTTTCCTTGTCCTTTGGCGATCTTCGCGTATTGGCCGGATGTCGGGGGGCGCAGATCTATCGTCGTCGCGGAGATATTGGTCTTGGGATCGCTCGTCCGAGGATGCGCGCGACCGGCGCGTCGCTTCTTCGTGACGCGATGCCGTAGGTGCAAGGCGTATCCGGAAGCCGGCATCGAAGTCGTTCGCTCATCTTCGCCGGAGGTCGTCGTGCTCGAAACCCGTCGCTCGCCGGATGTCGTATCGATCGCGGTCACGCTGGTTCTATGCCTTTGCTGGGGCTCGCAGCAGGTCGTCATCAAGATGACCGCACTGCGCGGCGATGCGCGCTTGTCAATGGCGTCGCTGCGGCGAACGCGATGCACGCACGGCTACGGGAAAGCGGACGCACAAATCGAAAAGGGCCGCGACGCTTTCGCGTCGCGGCCCTTGAATCTGTTGGTGCCGGAGATAGGAGTCGAACCTACGACCTTCGCATTACGAATGCTCGTATGAAATGACTGTGCGTTACAAAACAAAGGCTTATCGAGAGTCGGGTGCTGCTCCTGCACGAGTGCCAATTGCGTCGTCGCGCGCCTCTGTGACTTCGGCTGACGAATTGGTGTTCTCGGGCGAGGCGTCGGAGATTCGTGATTTGAAAAAGGTGCTCGCTGAACTGGATCGCGTGCCGGGCGAGGTCGTGGTGCGTGGGTGGGTGTATGAGGTGTCCAACATCAATTCACGCAATTCGGCCTTCAGCATCGTGGCGAGCCTGTTTGGCGGTATTCCGGGTTGGGGCGGCAAGCTGAGTTTGTCGAACGGTTCAACGGATGCCGATCCTACGGCGCTGCGCTTTTCGAGTTCGATGCTCGATGTGGCGATTTCGGCGCTCGATGCCGACAGTCGATTCAAGCAAATCAGCGATCCGCACGTGCGTGTGAGCCAACCGCGGATACCTTTTCGGCCGACATGTTCGCGAGCTATCGAGCTAAGCGACTCGAAGCTGGTATTAGTGCGTCGAATATGAACCGGGAGCACGCTACGCTGCGGGCCGTGTTTAACGAGCTTTCCCGCCTTGGCTTGTGGGAGCGCGAGAATCCGCTGGGAAAGCTGCGACAGTTCAAGGTGCAGGAGCGGGAGCTATCGTTTCTCGATGCCGAGTCGATCCGTGTGTTGCTTCGCGAGTTGCAGGCGTCCAGAAACCCTGGGGCTGAGCTGATTGCGATCGTGTGCTTGTCTACAGGCGCGCGGTGGTCTGAGGCTGAGACGTTGACGCGCAGTCAAGTTCGGAACGGCCAGATACAGTTCTCCAGGACGAAAAGTCGGCGTACTCGTGCGGTTCCGATCGACGACAGGTTGCAGCAGCGTATGTTGGCTCATGCGGATGCACATGGGCGCGGTGTCCGGATTTTTTCGACGGCGTTCTCGGCGTTCCGCGAAGCCGTCGAGCGGGCTGGGTTAGAGCTTCCGGCCGGGCAGTTGACGCATGTGTTGCGGCATACCTTCGCGAGCCATTTCATGATGAACGGCGGTAACATTTTGACGCTGCAGCGAATATTGGGGCACGCTAACCTGACGATGACTATGAGGTATGCGCATCTGTCGCCGGAGCACCTTCAGGAGGCGAAGATGCTGAATCCGGTATCTAGGTTAGATGGTCGGTTGACGGCTTTCGGGGCGAAGGATGGGGACGAACAATATGAAGCGAAGAGACCTGTATGCGCAAGCGCTGAGCAATATGGAGGCCACGACGCATGACCTGTGCGGCCGTATTGATCCACCTGTGATGACCACTTTTGCGCGAACGGCTCACGGTTTTCGCTACGCGGAGCAGGGCGCCCGGCAGGCGATTGTTCAGAAGATGGCGAGGGTCGTGAGCGGACTTAGGGCGGTGCTGCTCCTGCTCGATGAGGGCTACATTCAAGAGCAGGCTGCGGTTTGCCGCATGGTGGATGAGGCTTGCGAGGATGTTAGCTTTCTGGCGCTCGGGCTGCTTCTCGGGGAAACGGACTTACACCGCCAGTTTCTCGAAGAGTTTTTCCTGGAGGACTTCGAGGACGCTGATAGGCCGCACGACACGCGGATCAAACGGCCAAGTATCCGTCGATCGCGGATTCACGCTTACCTTTCGAGTAATCCTGTTGCCGGGCCGAATCCGAGCGGCGGTGTGGCGGCGATGCAGGCGATTCACAAGACGAATTCGGGGTTCGTGCACGGGGCGTCGCCGCACTTGATGGAAATGTATGGCGGTCAGCCTGCCCGGTTTCATATGGCGGGAATGCGTGGAACGCCGTTTTGGGGTGATCACGCTGCTGACGTCTGGAACTATGTGTATCGAGCGATCGTAAGCTTTGCTATGGCCGCACGGGCTTTTGGTGACGACGCGCTGTTTGCGAAGATTTACGCGTACTCGAAGGAGTTCGAGAAAAGCGAGCCTAGGTAGCGGGAGAGGGTTGGCGGTGCGCTTGTCCGCGCGTTGACACTTCGTTGACAGGCTGGAAGTAAAAAGGGCCTAGCCTTGCGGCTAAGCCCTTGAATTACTTGGTGCCGGAGATAGGAGTCGAACCTACGACCTTCGCATTACGAATGCGCTGCTCTACCAACTGAGCTACACCGGCAACAAAGAAATAAAATTATAGGGAGCTAGCGGCGGGCTGGCAAGAGGGTTTGGCAAAAAAATCGGTATTTTTTGTCGATGCCGGTAACTGCCTGATTCGACGGGCATGCGGGCGATCGATTCAGGCCGGTTTGCCGGCATTCGACTGGCTCGCATCGATCAAAACGCGTGCTCCCGCTGCGAAGGGCATCGTGCGAGCGACGCCTTGTTCACGCGTCACCCGGCCGAGCGGGCCCCGCATGCCGCACAGATCGCATGCGAAAGAGCGGGGCGGCGCCCGACCGGCGCGATTCCGCGTTACGGCTGGGCGTCTTCGTGATAGCGCGTGACGCGCTCGACTTCGTTCTTCGAGCCGAGGATCACCGGCACGCGCTGGTGCAGGCCGGTCGGCTGCACGTCGAGGATGCGCTGCAGGCCCGTCGTCGCCGCGCCGCCCGCCTGCTCGACGATGAACGACATCGGGTTCGCTTCGTACATCAGGCGCAGCTTGCCCGGGCGGTCCGGCGTGCGCTTGTCGGCCGGATACATGAAGATGCCGCCGCGGTTCAGGATCCGGTGCACGTCGGCGACCATCGACGCGATCCAGCGCATGTTGAAATTCTCGCCGCGCGGGCCGTCGGCGCCTGCGTTCAGCTCGTCGACGTAGCGTTTCACCGGGTCGTACCAGTGGCGCGCGTTCGACGCGTTGATCGCGTATTCGCGCGTGTCCTCCGGAATGCGCAGGTTGCTCTGCGTGAGCACCCACGAGCCGACTTCGCGGTCGAGCGTGAAGCAGTTCACGCCGTTGCCCGTCGTCAGCACGAACACGGTCTGTGGGCCGTATACCGCGTAGCCCGCGGCGACCTGCTCGGTGCCCGGCTGAAGGAACGACTGCTCGGTCGCCTGATGGCCGTCCGGACAGCGCAGCACCGAGAAGATCGTGCCGATCGACACGTTCACGTCGATGTTCGACGAGCCGTCGAGCGGATCGAACACGAGCAGGTATTCGCCGCGCGGGTAGTTCGACGGGATCGGGAAGAACGTCTCCATTTCCTCCGACGCCATCGCGGCGAGGTTGCCGCCCCATTCGTTCGCGTCGAGCAGGATTTCGTTCGACAGGATGTCGAGCTTCTTCTGCACTTCGCCCTGGACGTTCTCGCTGCCGGCCGTGCCGAGCGCTTCGCCCAGCGCGCCCTTGCTCACGTTGTAGCTGATCGCCTTGCACGCGCGCGCGACCACTTCGATCAGAAGGCGTAGGTCGGCGGGGAGGTTGTTGGTCTCACGCTGCTGCTCGATCAGATACTTGGACAGCGTGGTGCGTCGGGTAATGGACATGGGGACTCCGAGAGGCTGACGAATGCGTTCGATGTTGGGATAGGAATAGGCTCGATTTTACCCGCCGTGCGCGGCGGCCGACGGTTTTTCGGCGAAAGCGGGTCGGAACGGCGCGCCGCGCGCCGCCTACAGCAGCTCGATCTCGGGCAGCGACGCCGCGCTCGTCTCGCGCATCGTCGCGACGAAATCGGCCGCGTACGGGCGCGGCGAGAACGCGGGCAGCGTCGCCGCGTAGAGCTCGCCCGACAGCGTCGAGCCGTTTGCGCGCAGCACCGGGCGCGCGCTCACGTAGCGCTTGTCCAGGTAGGTCGCGACCGCCCACAGCGGCAGCGCCGCGACGCCTCGCCGGCTCGCGACGAGCTGCAGGATCGCGACCGTCAGCTCCGACGTGCGCCGCTTCGGCTCGATGCCGGCGGGCTTCAGCACCTGCCTTACGATGTCGAGCATCTCGTCGGGCACCGGATACGTGATGAGCGTCTCGTCGCGGAAGTCGTCCGCGGCGAGCGACGCGCGCTGCGCGAGCGCGTGGTCGTTGGCGACGAGCCCGACGATCTGGAAGCGAAAGAGCGGGTGATAGTCGACCGCCTCGCCGGCGTCGGCCTCGGCGACGATCGCGAGATCCGCGCGGTCCTGATGCAGGAGGCCGATCGGGTCCGCGTGAAAGCCCGACACGATGTCGAGCTCGACTTCCGGCCAGCGCTGCCGGAACGCGTCCATCGCGGGCATCAGCCAGTCGAAGCACGTGTGGCATTCGACCGCGATCCGCAGCGCGCCATCGGTGCCGAGCGCGAGACGCGCGATGTCTCGCTCGGCCTCCTCGATCGCGGGCACGACCTGCTCGGCGAGTGCGAGGAGGCGCTTGCCCGCCGCGGTGAACGTGAGCGGCGCGGACTTGCGAACGAAGAGCGGCAGCCCGAAGTGCGTTTCGAGCGCCTTCAACTGATGCGACAGCGCCGACTGCGTCAAGCACAGATACTGGGCGGCGCGCGACAGGTTGCCGGTGTCGCGCAGCGCGACGAGCGTCTGCAGATGCCGGAATTCGAGCGGGGAACGGATCATTGCGGAAAACTTGGCCGGTGACGATGTTGAAAAATATTCATGTTGTTCGGCAAAAACTTTCGTTTGAGTAATGATAGGGCAAATCCGATACTACCGGTCACTTCTGGAGGATCGAGATGAGCACTGCACACATCCTGGGTTTTCCGCGCATCGGCGCGCAACGCGAATTGAAGTTCGCCCTCGAGCGCTATTGGCGCGACGGCGCCTCGGCCGACGCCGAACGCGCGCTTGCCGACACCGGCCGAGCGTTGCGCGCCGCGCACTGGCGGGCGCAGCGCGACGCCGGGCTCGATTGCATGACGGTCGGCGACTTCGCCTGGTACGACCACGTACTGACGACGCTCGCGCACGTCGGCGGCCTGCCGCCGCGGTTCGGCTTCGACGCCCGCGCGCTCACGCTTGCCGACTACTTCGCGGCCGCGCGCGGCAACGCCGCGCAGCCGGCGATGGAAATGACGAAGTGGTTCGATACGAATTACCACTACCTCGTGCCCGAGTATTCGCCGGCGACGTCGTTCGGGCCGGGCGTCGAGTGGCTGTTCGACGAGGTGCGGGAGGCACGCGCGCTCGGCCATTCGGCGAAAGCGGCGCTCGTCGGCCCACTCACGCTGCTGTGGCTCGGCAAGGCGCGCGACGGGCTCGCCGATCGCCTCGAGCTGCTGCCGCGCCTGCTGCCGGCGTACCGTTCGCTGCTCGCGCGGCTGAAGGAAGAGGGCGTCGATTGGGTGCAGATCGACGAACCGATCTTCGCGCTCGATCTGCCCGCCGCGTGGCTCGACGCGGCGCAGCCGACCTACGAAGCGCTCGTGCCGGACGCGCCGAAGCTGCTCGTCGCGACGTATTTCGACGATGCGAGCGAGCATGCGGCGCGCTTGAAGGCGCTGCCCGTCGCGGGCCTGCACATCGACCTCGTGCGCGGCGACGCGCAGCTCGACGCGTTCGTCGCCGATTATCCGGCCGACAAGGTGCTGTCGTGCGGGATCGTCGACGGCCGCAACGTGTGGCGCACCGACCTCGACCGTTCGCTCGCGCGGCTCGCGCCGGTGCGCGACGTGCTCGGCGAGCGGCTGTGGGTCGCGACGAGCTGCTCGCTGCTGCACGTGCCCGTCGATCTCGCACACGAGCCGAAGCTCGACGATGAGCTGAAGTCGTGGCTCGCGTTCGCGGTGCAGAAGACGCGCGAGGTCGCGGCGCTGCGCGACGCGCTCGTGAAGGGGCGCGCGGCGGTCGCGGCGGAATTCGACGACGCGGCGGCGGCCGCCGCCGCGCGGCGCACGTCGGCGCGCATCCACAACCCGCTCGTGAAGCGCCGCGTCGAGGCATTGACCGGCGCCGACGCGCGCCGCGCGAGCGCGTATCCGGCGCGCGCGGCCGCGCAGCGAGCGCGCTTCGACCTGCCGCCGTTGCCGACGACGACGATCGGCTCGTTCCCGCAGACGCAGGAGATTCGCCGTGCGCGCGCGGCGTTCAAGCAGGGCGTGCTCGATCATCTCGGCTATCTGGAAGCGATGCGCGAGCAGGTGCGCATCGCGATCGACAAGCAGCTCGCGTACGGACTCGACGTGCTCGTGCACGGCGAGGCGGAGCGCAACGACATGGTCGAGTACTTCGGCGAGCTGCTGTGGGGCTTCGCGATCACGAGCAACGGCTGGGTGCAGAGCTACGGCTCGCGCTGCGTGAAGCCGCCGCTCGTCTACGGCGATGTCTATTTGCCGGAGTCGATGACGGTCGGCTGGGCGACCTATGCGCAGAACCTGACGACGAAGCCGGTGAAGGGGATGCTGACGGGGCCCGTGACGATGCTGCAATGGTCGTTCGTGCGCGACGACCAGCCGCGCGCGACGACCGCGCTGCAGATCGCGCTCGCGCTGCGGCAGGAGACGCTCGATCTCGAGAAGGCCGGCATCGGGATGATCCAGATCGACGAGCCGGCGCTGCGCGAGGGGCTGCCGCTGAAGCTGCGCGAGCGCGCCGCGTATCTCGACTGGGCGGTGCGCGCGTTCAAGGTCGCGTCGTCGGGCGTCGCCGACGCGACGCAGGTCCACACGCACATGTGCTATTCGGAGTTCGGCGACATCCTGCCGTCGATCGCCGCACTCGACGCCGACGTGATCTCGATCGAGACGACCCGCTCGAACATGGAACTGCTCGACGCGTTCGAGACGTTCGAGTATCCGAACGAGATCGGGCCGGGCGTCTACGACATCCATTCGCCGCGCGTGCCCGGCGCGGACGAGATCGAGCGGCTCATCCTGCTCGCGCTCGAGCGGATTCCGGCGGAGCGCTTGTGGGTGAATCCGGACTGCGGATTGAAGACGCGCGAATGGCAGCAGGTCGACGCGGCGCTCGCCGCGATGGTCGAAGCGGCGAAGCGCGTGCGCGAGACGGTCGCGCAAACGGCGCTCGTGTGATTCGACGCGGCAGCGCGTAGCGATGGGCGCGCGGCGCATGTGCGCGCCGCGCGTCGACGCGTTCATGCCGCGTGGACGTTGCGCGATTCGTATCGATTCGAATCGATTCGCCGGTTCGACGAAAAGGCCGGCATCGCATGACGCGATACCGGCCTTTTCGTTTTCGTCTACCGCTGGAAAATACGGCGCGCCGTCAGGCGAGCGCCTTCTCGACGATCTCCCGCACGTCGCGCGACTGCGCGTTCGCGGCGACGCGTTCGAGCGCGTCGCGCATCTTGTCGCGCAGCGCCGGCGTGAAGCGCCGCCACATCTCGAGCGCGCGCGCGAGCCGCGCGGCGACCTGCGGATTGAGCGCGTCGAGCGCGAGCACCTGGTCGGCCCAGAACGCGTAGCCCGAGCCGTCGGCCGCATGGAACTGCGCGGGGTTCGCCGAGCAGAAGCCGAAGATCAGCGAGCGCGCGCGGTTCGGATTCTTCAGGTTGAATGCCGGATGCGCAAGGAGCCTGCGCACGACGTCGAGCGTCGGATGCTCGGGCGTTCCGCGCCGCGTCGCCTGCATCGAGAACCACTTGTCGATCACGAGCGCTTCCTTCTCGAAGCGGCGATAGAAGTCGTCGAGCGCGTGATCCGCCGACTGCGCGGCGTCGGCCGAGCCCGCGGCCGACGACAGCAGCGCGACGAGCGCGGACGCGCGGTCGGTCATGTTGTTCGCGGCATCGTATTGGGCGTTCGCGAGACGGATCGCATCGGCCGGCTCGTCGAGTTCGGCGAGGTACGCGAGCGCGAGGTTCTTCAGCGCGCGGTGGCCCGCGTCGTCGGGCGTCGGCGCATACGCGCCCGGCGTCTGGTGGCGTTCGTGGACCGCGAGCCAGTCGCCGCGCAGCGCCGTGGCGAGCCGGCGGCGCACGAACTGGCGTGCGCGATGGACGGCGGCCGGATCGGCTTCGGTCATCTGATCGGCGAGGTAAGCCTCCGACGGCAGCGTGAGCGCGAGCTCGCGGAACGCGGGCGACAGCGTGTCGTCGGTCAGCACGCGCCTGAACGCGGTGATGAACGCATCGTCGAGTGTGAGCGGCTGTTGCGCAGCCGCGCGCGCGGCGAGCGTCAGCAGCGTGCGCGTCGCGAGGCGCTGGCCGGCTTCCCAGCGGTTGAACGGATCGCTGTCGTGCGCGAGCAGGAACGCCAGTTCTTCGTCGCGGTAGTCGTACTCGACGATCACGGGCGCGGAGAAGTTGCGCAGCAGGGACGGCAGCGGCGCCTCGTCGACGTCGACGAACGTGAACGTCGTCTCGGATTCGGTCAGCTCGAGCACGCGCGTCGTGCCGGACGCGGCCGCCTCGCCTTCGACGCGCAGCGGCAGATCGCGGCCGTCGGCGCCGATCAGACCGATCGCGAACGGGATCAGGAGCGGCCCGTTCTGCGTTTCGCGCGCCGCGGGCGCGGCGTCGCCGTAGCCTTGCCGCAGCGTCACCGAGTAGCGCTTCGCGGCGGCGTCGTACGCAGTCCGGACCGTCACGCGCGGCGTGCCCGCCTGGCTGTACCAGCGCTCGAACTGCGCGAGGTCGCGGCCGTTCGCGTCGGCCATCGCGTGACGGAAGTCGTCGCACGTGACCGCCTGCCCGTCGTGACGCCGGAAGTACAGATCCATCCCCTTGCGGAAGCCATCGCGGCCGAACAGCGTCTGGTACATCCGCACGACTTCCGAACCCTTCTCGTAGACAGTCATCGTGTAGAAGTTGTTGATCTCGACGTAGCTCTCTGGCCGCACCGGGTGCGCCATCGGGCCCGCGTCCTCGGCGAACTGAAGCTGGCGCAGCACGCGCACGTCCTCGATCCGCTTGACCGCGCGCGCGGCCGCGTTCTCGCCGCCGCCCGCCGACATGTCGGCCGAGAATTCCTGATCGCGAAACACGGTCAGGCCTTCCTTCAGGCTCAACTGGAACCAGTCGCGGCAGGTCACGCGGTTGCCGGTCCAGTTGTGGAAATACTCGTGGCCGACGACCGATTCGATGTTCGCGAAGTCGACGTCGGTCGCCGTCTCCGGATTCGCGAGCACGTACTTCGTGTTGAAGATGTTGAGCCCCTTGTTCTCCATCGCGCCCATGTTGAAATCGCCGACGGCGACGATCATGAAGCGGTCGAGATCGAGCTCGAGGCCGAAGCGCTTCTCGTCCCAACGGATCGAGTGGATCAGCGAATCCATCGCGTGGCGGGTCTTGTCGAGATCCTGCGGCTCGACCCATACCTGCAGCAGTTTTTCCTTGCCGCTGCCCGACGTGATCTTTTCCTCGAGCCTGACGAGCTTGCCCGCGACGAGCGCGAACAGGTAGCTCGGCTTCTTGAACGGGTCTTCCCATTTCGCGAAGTGGCGGCCGCCCGGCAGTTCGCCGGAATCGACGAGGTTGCCGTTCGACAGCAGCACCGGGTACGCGGCCTTGTCCGCGCGCAGCGTGACCGTGTACGACGCCATCACGTCGGGGCGGTCGACGAAGTAGGTGATGCGCCGGAAGCCTTCCGCCTCGCACTGCGTGAAGAAGTTGCCGCTCGACACGTAGAGGCCGGACAGCGTCGTGTTCGATTCGGGCGCGCATGCGTTCTCGATCGTCAGCTCGAACACGTCGGGCACGTTCTCGATGGTCAGGCCGTGCTCGTGCGCGCGCACGGCGTCGTACGGCTCGCCGTCGACGCGCGCGCCGACGAACTCGAGCGCTTCGCCCATCAGCTCGAAGTGCGGCGCGGGCGCGGCGTCCGGGTTGCGGCGCACGCGCATCGTGTTCTTGACGATCGTGCGCGCGGGCTCGAGATCGAATTCGAGCGCGACGGCGTCGATCAGGAACGCAGGCGGCGTGTAGTCGCTACGGCGGATCACGGCGGAGGGGGCGGCGGTATCGGACATGTCGATCGTGGGCGTAAGAAAGAGAGGGGGCGCGCCGATCGGGCGGCGCGGCAACAAAAACCCATTGTACAAAGCCTTTGCACGCGGTGCGCGGGACGAACTTTTCGGCGGCGCGAACGGTCTTTGTATTATCGGCGCGGCGCTCGCGCGACGGCGTATGATCCGGTCATCGCGACGTCCGGCCAGCCCGCGCGGTGCCACCGACTAAGAGGACGAACATGAAACGCAATCCCATCATCCGCGGCGCGGCGCTCGTCGCGGGTGCCCTGATCGTGCTGCTGTCCGGCTGCACGTCCTATGTCGCGACGCAGGTCACGGCGTTCTCGAACTGGAGCGGCAGCGACGCGACGCGCAGCTACGCGTTCGTCCGGACCGCCGAGCAGCAGAACAGCCTCGAGCAGTCGACTTACGAGCAGATCGTCGGCAACGAGCTGTCGACCTACGCGTTCACCCGCGTGCCGACGAAGGACGCGCGCTACCTCGTCGGCCTCGCGTACGGCATCAAGAGCGACTGGGTGTCGGTGCCGCAGCCCGTCTACTACGACCCGTGGTTCGGCCCCGGCCCGTACTGGCGCGGCGGCCCCTGGGGGCCGTTCGGCCCGTGGGGACCGTTTCCGGCGGGCTACGTGAACCAGAGCTACCAGATCTTCCAGCGCTCGCTCGAGATCCGGATCACCGAGCGCGCGACGGGCAAGGAGGTCTACAACGTCGCGGCGCGCAACGCGGGCGACGGTTCGTCGCTGCTGCAGGCGATGCCGTATCTTGCCCGTGCGGCGCTCGCCGACTTCCCACTCGGCAACGGCACCGTGCGTACGGTGCGGCTGCCTGTCGACAAGAACGGCGCGCCCGCGCCGATGCCTTCGAACGAGCGCGCGGCGCCGGCCGCGCCCGCATCCGGCGCCGCTACGGTGCCGGCGCGTTGAACGGACGACCTGGCGAGGCGGAAAGCCGATGAAGCGGCAAGTCACGATGCGGCACTCGGCAGCGGGCGCTGCGCCGGGCCGGCAGACAACGGGCCGCAGCCTCCGCTGTGAGCCGCTGCAGTGCGCCGTGGGGCTGCGCCAGCGAATGTTCCGCCGGCCTGATGCGGCTTTCGTGCCGTCAAGCGCCGCCGTGGACGAACGCGAGCGCGCCGAGCACGATGAACAGGACGGCCGCGATGCCGTGGACGAGCTTCGTCGGCAGCCGGTGCGCGAAACGGTCGCCGAGCAGGATTGCCGGCACGTTCGCGAGCATCATTCCGAACGTCGTGCCGGCGACGACGCCGATGTAATCCTGGAAGCGCGCGGCGAGCGCGACGGTCGCGATCTGCGTCTTGTCGCCCATTTCCGCGAGGAAGAATGCGACGAACGTCGCGCCGAACACGCCGAGCCGCGAGCGGTTCGCGTTCGCCTCGTCGGCGTCGAGCTTGTCCGGCACGAGAATCCACAAGCCCATCCCGATGAACGAGATCGCGAGCGCCCAGCGCATCACCGACGGCGTCAGATACACGCCGAGCCACTCGCCGAGCGCGCCGGCGAAGCCGTGGTTGATCAGGGTTGCGGCGAAGACGCCGACGATGATCGGCAACGGCTTGCGGTAGCGGGCGGCGAGGACGAGGGAGAGCAACTGGGTCTTGTCGCCGATTTCGGCGAGGGCGACAGCGCCTGTCGAGATCAGGAAGGCTTGAGTCACGGAACGGATATCCCTGGGCCTGGTTGAACGCGAGCGACGATTCGCCGCGCGCCGGGCCCATCTACGGCGTGCGGTGAACCATCGGTCTCGCCAGGCCTTGCGGGCTGCGTCCGCCATGGCCGCGACGGCCAAGTCTGTTGACGGACGCCTCCGTCACGAGCGCGCCGGGCGGCGTCGGCTCGGGCGGAGCGGCTACTCCCCAATGAGGAGCGGATTCTAGCACGCCTTTTTTGCATGAAGGGATGCATTGTTGCGGTTCGTCGCCTCGGGCGGAGCAACGCGTGCAATTGATGCGGTGGGGGATGTCGCAGGCGCAAGCGTGTGTCGACGGACGCGGGCGGCATGGGCGAAAGCGGAGCAAACGTGGGCGACGCGCGGTCGTGAAAGAAATGCAGGGACGCGCCGGTCGCGTTCGATTCGAATTCGAGGGCATGGACGCGTGCGGGCGCGAGGCGGTCCGGCGAGGCCGCGAGCGGGAGCCGCGTTCGTCGGCGGCGTTTCGATGCGTGCCCGCGCGTGTCGGTCTCTGCGCTGTCGCGGCTGCTGCACCGCAGCGTCGTGCGGGATCGCCATTAGAACGTCAATCGAACGTCAGTCGATGCGCGCCGATGCAGCCGGACCGCCGCCGTGTTTCCTCGCCGAACGGCCCGTCTTCTACACGCGCATTCAGCGCGCGTCCGCGCCGTCGCGCCGATGCACGCAGCGGCCCGCCGCGTACGTGCGGTAGACCGCGCGATCGTCGCCGAGCAATGCGAGCGCGAACAGCAGCTCTTCGAGCGATTCCGCGCGCGCCGTGCGGCGCGCGAGAAGCGGCGTCGCGGCCGGATCGATCACGACGAAGTCGGCTTCCGTGCGCGGCGCGAGCGTGCCGATCGTGTCCGCGAGATCGAGCGCGTGCGCGGCGCCTGCCGTCGCGAGCCAGAACATCCGCGTCGCGCTCAGATGATGGCCCGTCATCCGTGCGATCTTGTGCGCCTCGTTCATCGTTTGCAGCATCGAGAACGACGTGCCGCCGCCGATGTCGGTCGCGAGCGTAACAGCCATCCGCTGCGCGTTCGCGCGATCGAAATCGAACAGGCCGCTGCCGAGGAACAGGTTCGACGTCGGGCAGTGCGCGGCGATCGCCCCCGTTTCCGCGAAGCGACGGCGATCGGCGTCGTCGAGATGGATGCAGTGGCCGTACACCGCGCGGCGGCGCAGCAGGCCGTAGTGATCGTAGACGTCGAGATAGCTGCGGCGCTCGGGGAACAGCGCGGCCGCCCAGCGGATCTCGTCGAGGTTTTCCGCGACGTGGCTCTGGATGAACACGTCCGGATTGCGCTTCGCGAGCGCGCCGCACGCTTCGAGTTGCTCGTGCGTCGACGTCGGCGCGAAGCGCGGCGTCAGCGCATACAGTTGCCGGCCGTGGCCGTGCCAGCGGCCGATCAGCTCGGCGCTGTCGTCGTAGCCCGACTGCGCGGTATCGCGCAGGAATTCGGGGCAGTTGCGGTCCATCAGCACCTTGCCCGCCACCATCCGCAGGCTGCGCGCGTCGCTCGCCTCGAAGAACGCGTCGGCCGACTGTTTGTGCACCGTGCAGTAGACGAGCGCCGTCGTCGTGCCGCACGCAAGCAGCGTATCGAGGAAGAACGCGGAGACCTCGCGCGCATGCGCGGGATCGGCGAAGCGCCGCTCGGTCGGGAACGTGTAGCGGTCGAGCCATGGCAGGAGGCCCGGCGCGGGCGACGCGATCATTTCGGTCTGCGGATAATGGACGTGCGTGTCGATAAAGCCGGGCACGATCAGCTTGTCGCGCATCTCGACGAGGGTCGCGCCGGGTGCGAGACACGGCGCGAGCGCCGCGTGCGCGCCGGCCGCGACGACGCGTCCGTCGTCGACGATCAGCAGACCGTCTTCGTCGTACGCGGCCATGTCGGCCGACTGCGCGGGATCGCCGTTGAACGTGAGGAGGCGCGCGCGGAAAGCGGTTTGAGTCATCGTAGGGAATCCGTATCGATTGAAGTCAGAGCCGCGCGACGAGAAGAACCGACAGCGCAGCGACGACCCACATCGCCGGCTTCACGTCGTGGCGGCGGCCCGTGAAGAGCTTCAGCACGACGAACGCGAGGAAGCCGTAGGCGATGCCTTCGGTGATCGAGTACGTGAGTGGAATCAGGATCATCGCGAGGAAAGCGGGGATCGCCTCGTCGAAGCGATGCCATTCGATCTTCGTGATCGATTCCATCATGAACACGCCGACGAGCACGAGCGCGGGCGCCGTCGCGATCGCGGGCACGAGCGAGAGCAGCGGCGACAGGAACAGGAACGGCACGAAGCATAAGCCCGCGACCACCGCGACGAGGCCCGTGCGGCCGCCCGCCGAGATGCCCGCCGCCGATTCGATGTACGCGTTCGCGGGGCTCGTGCCGAGCGGCGCCGACACGACGGCCGAGAACGCGTCGACGATCATCGATTGGCGGATGTTGCGCGGATTGCCGTCGCGATCGCGCAGGTTGCCGGCTTCCGAGATCGCCATGAACGTCGACAGCGCGTCGAAGAACGCGGTGAACAGCATCACGAAGATGAACGGCCAGTATGCGAACTTCAGCGAGCCGAGCAGATCGAGCTGGCCGATCGCCGAGAAGTCCGGCGCAGAGACGAAGCCATTCCAGTTGACGAGGGTCTTCGTCGCGATCGCGGCGGGCCAGTAGGCGCTGCCGTCGCCCCACAGGCGGCCGATCGGAATCGCGAGCAGCGTCGTCGCGACGATGCCGAGCATGAGCGCGCCCGTCACGCGGCGCACGACGAGCACGGTCGTGATCGCGAGGCCGACCAGGAACGTGACGATCACCGGATTGAGCGATGTCGCATGGACGATCGTCACCGGATCGCCGACGATGAACTTCGCGTTCACGAGCCCGATCAGGCTGATGAAAAGGCCGATCCCGCACGACACGGCGTGCCGCAGGTTGGCCGGAATCGCGTCGACGACGAGCTTGCGCGCGTTGAACGCGGCGAGCGTCGCAAACAGCACGCCTGCCCAGAATACGCAGCCAAGCGCGGTCTGCCACGGCATCTTGCCGCCGTGGACCATCACGAACGTGAAGAGCGCGTTCATGCCCATGCCCGGCGCGACGAGCACCGGATTGCGTGCGTAGAGACCCATCGCGCAGCTGCCGAGGAAGCTGACGATCACGGTCGCCGTCAGCGCGGCCGGAAACGGCACGCCCGCCTGTGACAGGATGCCGGGATTGACGACGATGATGTACATCGCGGTCAGGAACGTCGTCGCGCCGGCGACGATCTCGGTGCGCAGCCGCGAGCCGGACTCGCGGATGCCGAAATGGCGCTCGAGCGCCGGGCGTTTCGCGGGCGCGGCCGTGCCTTGATAGAGGTCCATCGTCAAGCTTTCCCCAGTGTCTCGTGTCGAGCGCATCGCGTCGCAACGCGCGCGCGTTGTGCGGTCGTCAGGCCGCGTGCCAGTGCGCGTCGAGCTTCGCGATCAGCGCCGCGCGGTCGCCGGCGTTCACGAACGACGCTTCGAAGCCGTTCCTGATCACCGTGTAGACGTCTTCGTCGCCAAGCTTCAGCGCGTCGACGGTCGCGAAGTAGTTTTCATTGACGTAGCCGCCGAAATACGCGGGATCGTCGGAGTTGATCGTCACCGCGACGCCGCGATCGAGCAGGTCCTTCAGCGTGTGCTTCGTCAGGTCGTCGAACACGCGGAGCTTCAGGTTCGACAACGGGCAGACGGTGAGCGCGATCTTCGCGTTCGCGAGGCGCGCGACGAGCGCCGCGTCTTCCGAGCTGCGCACGCCGTGATCGACGCGATCCACTTTCAGCACGTCGAGCGCTTCCGTCACGTATTCGGGCGGGCCTTCCTCGCCCGCGTGCGCGACGAGCTTGAGGCCCCGCTCGCGCGCCTTGTCGAACACGCGCGCGAACTTCGACGGCGGATTGCCGCGCTCGGACGAGTCGAGGCCGACGCCGATCAGGCGATGCGCATAGCGGTCGAAGAGGGGCAGCGCCGCTTCGAACGTCGCGAGCGCATCTTCCTCCGAAAGGTGGCGCAGGAAGCACAGGATCAGTTTGCTCGAGAAGCCGCGCGGCTCGGCGTCGGCGAGCGCGCGATCGATGCCCGCGACGACCGTCTCGATCGGCACGCCGCGCTCGGTGTGCGTCTGCGGATCGAAGAAGATCTCCGCGTGCGCGACGTGATCGGCGAGCGCGCGCTCGACGTACGCGGCCGTCATGTCGTAGAAGTCCTGCTCGGTGAGGAGCACGCTCGCGCCCGCGTAGTAGATGTCGAGGAACGACTGCAGATCCGCGAATGCGTACGCGGCGCGCAGCGTGTCGATCGAATCGTACGCGAGCTTCACGTCGTTGCGCTGCGCGAGCTTGAAGATCAGCTCGGGCTCGAGCGAGCCTTCGATGTGGATGTGCAGCTCCGCCTTCGGCGCGCGGGCGATCTTGTCTTTGAGTGTCGGGGTCATTGTGGTATCGGTTGTCGCATCTTGGTTTGAATGACGGCGATTCAGTACGCGCCGGTGCCGGATGGCGAAGGCGACGCGGCCGGATGCTCGTGCGCGCGCCGTGCATCGACGGTCTGCAGGATCTGTGCGGCGACCGCGATCGCGATGGCCTCGGGCGCCTTGTCGACGATGCCGGGCACGCCGATCGGGCATTGCATCCGCGCGATCTGCAGCGGATCGATCCCGCGCGCGGCGAGCCGATGCTCGAACTGCATCCGCTTCGTGCGCGAGCCGATCATCCCGAAGTACGCGTAGTCGCCGCGCATGAGGATCCGGTGCGCGAGCTCGAGATCGCGGGCGTGATTGTGCGTCATCACGACGAAGTACGCACCGGGCTCCGCTTCGTCAACCGCTTCGTCGGGGGCATCGTTCGCGTCGAGCGCGAGGTTGCGGATGCCCGCGAGCGAGTCGGGCGGCGGGAACTGCGCGTCGCGCTCGTCGACCCAGCGCACGTGACATGGCAGCGTCGCGAGCACGCGCACGAGCGCCGCGCCGACATGCCCGGCGCCGAACAGCACGACCGAGAACGCGCGTGGCGCGATCGTCTCGGTCAACAGCGCCGCGCCGCCCGTGTCCCACAGCAGGCAGTCGGGGCGCGCGGCGCCTGGCTCGGGCTCGCTCAGCATCACCGCGTCGGGGTCGGGGCCGAACGATACGCTGCGCACAGTCGGCGCGCCCGCCGCCGTGCGCTTCGCGAGCGACGTGACCCAGCCGAGGTCGGCGATGTCGAGCCGCTCGAATGCGAGCATGACCGCGCCGCCGCAGCATTGGCCGAGGCTCGGGCCGAGCGCGAGCCGCTCGAGCCGGCGCGCGTGCGGCGCGCGCGCGCCTTCCTTGAGCAATTGTCGTGCGATCTCGATCGCCTTCCATTCGAGATGGCCACCGCCGATCGTATGGCGCGCGGCGTCACGCGTGACGAGCATCTTCGTGCCCGCGTCGCGCGGCGCGGAGCCGTCGACGCGTGCGACCGTCACGAGGACGGCCGCGTCGCCGCGGGCGAGCAGATGCTGCAGGTCGGTGAGCCAGGTTTCCATCCGGCGCTTCTCCAGAATCAGACCGTGACGGCCGGGCGGGCGGCGGTTGCCGCGTGGATGACGCGTCGCGCTCGTGTGGCGCGGGCGGTGTCGAGATTCGTCGCGTGCGGCGTCAGTCGAGGGGCGGCTGCGGCGATAACGCAGCGGCGCTTCGTGCCGCGGTGCAGCGATCGCGGAATCGCAGCGGAAGGCCGCGGCACGCGGAACGGGAAGCTGATGCCGTTAGCCCGGTCGCCAAAATCGATGCGGCACGCGCCGAAAACCCGGCAAAGGCGAGTGGTGTCGCGCGTCGCATGCGCGACGCATCGGCTGACGTCGAACGTTCGGATTCGCGGCGAACGGGCGCGATGCGCGTCGTCGGCAGGCCGGACGCCTCGCGTGTCGTCGCGCGGGGCGGCGCGAACGAGGCCGCGGCGGGAAATGCGGATGGTTTGCGTTGTCATGGCGAATCCACGGGACATTGCGGATCAGGCGCGCGTTACGCTGGGTCGAGAGGCTCCCGCCACGCGCACGTAGATCGCCATCCGGAAACGAAGATAGCACCGCAAAAATGCGGCGGTATGGCGTGGCGATGATGCGGGCTATTCGGCGGCGATCATGATGCACATAGGATTCGCGCGCCGGGCCGAAGTTGCCGGGCGGCGGGAAACCGTCGCGCTGCGCGGTTTGCGGCCGATTGGGGAAGCCGACGCGGCGCCCGCACGAGCCCGCTGCGTCGGCGCGGCGGGCGAAGCGGCCTGAAACGTGCGCGACGGCGGCGGCGGGGCGGGATCGCCCGCCGCTTCGCGGCCGCGCAGCGGACGTCAGCGCAGCCGGCCGCGGTGGCGCAGCAGGCTCACCGCGACGGGTACGACGATCAGCACGAACGCGATCAGCGCCCAGCCGGGCAGCAGAATGCCGAAGATCGGCGGATAGACGGTCTCGCACAGCCCGGCGACCTTGAACACGCCCGGCAGCCAGTGCGCGGGCGGCAGACTGTCGACGATCGGCTGCAGCGCATCGAAGCCGCAGCTGAAGCCCGGGTTCATCTGCACGTACAGGTGGCGCGCGGCGGTGCCGACGCCCGCGGCGGCCGACAGCACGATGAGCGCTTCGAACATCGCGATGCCGGCGCCGCTCGTCATGCCCGCGCCGAGAAACGCGAATATCGCGATCAGCAGGAAGAAATAGCGCTGGATGATGCAAAGCGGGCACGGATCCTCGTTCTTCACATATTGCAGGTACAGCGCGCCGGCCAGGAGCGCGAGGCATACGAGGCCGAGCAGCACGAGCAGTCGTCGTTCGCGGCGCAGCGAGAGCGTCAGGTTGTTCATCGAAACGGCATTCCTTCGAGCGGTCGGGAAAATGAATCGTCGGATTTTAACGCGAACGCCGCGTCGTATTCCGACGGCGCGGCGTCGAGCGCTCGGGCGGCGTCAGCGGATCGTCGCGAGCACGGCCTCGGCCGCCTGGCCGATCGCGAGGAGCGCGTCGTCGTGGTGCGGCGCGGCGGCGAGCATCAGGCCGACGGGCGCCGTATCGCGCGGATGGCACGGCAGCGACAGCGCGCACGCGTCGAGGAAGTTGAACGCGCTCGGGTTGCGCAGCACGAGTGCGTTCGTGCGCGTGAACGCGTCGTCGTCGCGCTCGAGCTCGTCGATGCGCGGCGGCGCGACGGGAACCGTCGGCGCGACGAGCGCGTCGAAGCGCTGCCATACGGTGCGCGCCGCTTCGTCGATGAGCGCTGCGCGCGCGGCGACGAGATCGAGATAATCGGCGGCGCTCGCCGGCTCGCCCTTCAGTATCCGCGCGAGCACGCGCGGGTCGTACGCGTCGCGATGGCGCGCGATGAGCGGGCGATGCCACGCGTACGCCTCGATTGACGAAAAGCCGAAGCGGTTGATGTCGGGCAGCCGCTCGAGCGGCGCGAAGCGCGCTTCCGACACGATCGCGCCCGCCGCTTCCAGGTGCTTGAGCGCCGCGTCGAGCGACGCCGCGACGTGTGCGTCGACGCCGTCCGTCACATAGTTCGTCAGCACGCCGAGCCGCACGCCTTCGAGCGGACGCGCGGCGGGCACGTGCGGCTCGAGGCCGGCGAGGATCCGGTCGACGAGCGCGCAGCATGCGACCGACACGCCGATCGGGCCGAAGGAATCGAGCGTCGTCGACAGCGGCACGCCGCCTTGCTTCGGAATCCGGCTCGCGGTCGGCTTAAAGCCCGTCAGCCCGCAGAGCGCGGCGGGGATCCGGATCGAGCCGCCCGTGTCGGACGCGAGCGCGACGGCCGCCATTCCGTCCGCGACGGATGCGGCCGCGCCCGACGACGAGCCGCCCGCGATCCGCTCGTCGCCCGGTACGCCGCGCCGGTACGGCGAGCGCGGGGTGCCGAAGTGCGGATTCAGGCCGAGGCCCGAGAACGCGAACTCGCTCATGTTCGTGCGGCCGACGGGCACGGCGCCCGCGCGCTTCAGGCGGGCGACGGCGATCGCGTCGACGTTCGCGGGCGGCGCGTCGTCGAGCACGCGCGAGCCGGCGCGCGTCACCTGGCCCTCGATGTCGAACAGGTCCTTCACCGACACCGGAATGCCCGCGAGCGGCGACAACACGGTGCCTGCCGCGCGCAGCCGGTCGTGCGCGTCGGCGGCCGCGCGCGCGCTTTGTGCATCGACCTCGGTGAACGCGATCGCGCCCTGGCCTGCCGGATCGGCGATCCGTTCCAGCGCGGCTTCGACGAGCGCGCGGCTCGTCGTCGCTCCGGCGGCGAGATCGGCGGCGAGCCGGGCGAGCGGCGGGAAGGGGGCGAACGTGGTCATGGCGGTATCGGGTTCGATTGGGTTGGCGACGTGCCGCGCGAAGCGGCTCGGCACGGTGCGTGGCGCAGCCGCGAACGTCAGGACGCGGCGGCCGGGTTCGGGCATTGTAGAACAGCGTTGCGGCGCGAGGGCGAGGGGGCGGCGTGCGTTGGCTCGTTGCGTGGAATGCGCGGATCGCCGCGCGCCGAAGCGGCGGGATGCCGGATCGGGCGCGGTCGGAAACGGCGTCGGACGCTGATTCGTGAGCGGAATCGTTGGGATACGCCAACGACGCTCGTGCACGATTGCTCATGCTTGTCGCCGGCCGTCGATATCACGTTTGAGCTGAGCACGGGGCCGAAGCGCCCGAACGGTGCTCGTCCTGCCGCGCCGACGCGCCTGTCATGCGGCCGCGCGCCGCTTCGTACGCCGAAAAATGCACGATGTCGCGCGATGGCAACGGGCATCGACACGCATTCGACACAGCATTGCAACAATACTGACGAAATTCTGTCGGTTTGCCGCCGATCGTGTACTGAAGGATAATGAATTCTTGTTGATTCTCCGCGTGACCGACGCGCCAGACCTCCGTCATGAGCGAAAACACGTCCGCAAGAGCCGATCAGTCCGGTTCTGCTTCCCCTTCCGTCGCGACGTCTTCCGGCCACGCCGGCTCGGACTCTTCGCCGTCCACCGTTTCCGACAAGCCATCAGCGGGCGCGACCGTCCACGTCGGCGCGTTCGCCGCGCAGATCGCGGCTGCGCAGGACGTCGGCGATCCCGGCGCCGCGCCGACCGACACGATCGCCGAGCCGGGTGCGCCCGGCGTCGCTGCGGGCGGTGGGGCCGCGCAGCCGGCCGCAGCCGCGGCGGCGTCCGGTTCGGCCGCAGCCGGCGCCGTATCCTCCGGCGCGACTGGAGCCGGCGCATCGATGTCCGGCACCACGGCGGCCACGGCCAAGAACGGCTCGCCGCCGCCCGGCTTCGGCGCGCAACCCGATTTCGAGACGCCGCGTCCGCCGCCCGCGAGCGCCGCTTCGCCCGCGCCGCCCGCCTACCTGAAACAAAGCGACACGCCGTGGTCGGTGTTCGGCCGGATCGTTGCCGCGCGTGCGCGCCGGCTGTTCGACCGCGCGGGCCAGCGGATCACGCAGCGCACGCTGCGCATCGGCGTGTCGGCGCGCATCTTCCATCCGGAGCCGGGTGCGCCCGGGCTGCGTGGCAAGACGCTGCAGTATCTGGAGGAATCGATCGCGCATTGGGTGATGTCGCGCAACGTGCTCGTGTTCATGATTCCGACTGTCGGCCATCAGGGGATGCTGCATCCGAGCAACATCCGGCTGCGCGACTACGCGAAGCATCTCGACGGCCTCTTGCTGCAAGGCGGCGCCGACGTGTCGCCGCAGACCTACGCGGCCGCCGACGCGCGCCCCGAGTGGCCCGGCGATCGCGTGCGCGACATGTACGAGCTCGAGCTGCTGCACGAGTTCATCGAGTCGGGCAAGCCGGTGCTCGGCGTGTGCCGCGGCTGCCAGCTCATCAACGTCGCGTTCGGCGGCTCGCTCTATCAAGACATCGCGAGCGACGTGCCGACGGCGGGCGTGCACGTGAGCGAACACTACGACCAGCATCGGCACGCGATCCGCTTTCCGGACGGCTCGACGCTCGCGAACATGTTCCCCGGCCGCCGCGAGGCGATCGTCAACTCGATCCACCATCAGGCGATCCGCGATATCGGCCGCGATCTGAACATCGAAGCGGTATCGGCGGAAGACGGGATCATCGAAGGGATCCGCTATCGCCGCGCGCCGTTCGTCGTCGGCGTCCAGTGGCACCCGGAGTTCCATCGTGCGGGCGGCCCCGAGCTGCTCGACTGCACGCCGCTTCTCGACACGTTCCTGAGAGCGGCGCGCGAGACGCGGCTGTAACCGGCGCGCGACACGAAATCGGCGCAGGAAGAATGGCGGGCCGCACCGAGGTGCGGCCCGTCGTTCGTTTGGCGTCCGGAGCGTCGGCATCCTGTCGCGCGATCTCGCAACGGCGCAATGCGACGGCGCATCGTCCGCACGAACTGGCGGAAAAGCCCCGGGATATCCACTGGTTTTCAGATTCCTTTCGGATGACTTCGCAAGCGACGCTTTGACGCATCCCGTCGTCGTTCGCAGTAAGATGGCGAGCGCTGTGCAGCGCATCATCGATCTGCACCGCCCCTGGCGCGCCGGGGCAAGAAACACGATGTGATACGCGCCGCGGCCGCCTGGGCGGCCGCGGCGCAGCCTTATCGAGAGAGACATGTCTACAGCGTCCCCCGCAGTTCAGCAGGAATCCAAGGCCAAGACCGTGTTCCGCGTCGTCAGCGGCAACTTCCTGGAGATGTACGACTTCATGGTCTACGGCTACTACGCATCCGCGATCGCCAAGACCTACTTTCCGAACGGCAACGCGTTCGCGTCGCTGATGCTGTCGCTGTCGGTGTTCGGCGCGGGCTTCCTGATGCGTCCCGTCGGGGCGATCGTGCTCGGCGCGTACATCGATCATCACGGCCGCCGCAAGGGCCTGATCCTGACGCTCGCGTTGATGGCGCTCGGCACGCTGACCGTCGCGACGATTCCGGGCTACGCGACGATCGGCGTCCTCGCCCCGATCCTCGTGCTGCTCGGACGGCTGCTGCAGGGCTTCTCGGCGGGCGTCGAGCTGGGCGGCGTGTCGGTGTATCTGTCGGAGATCGCGACGAAGGGCAACAAGGGCTTCTACACGTCGTGGCAGTCCGGCAGCCAGCAGGTGGCCGTCGTGTTTGCCGCGTTCGTCGGCGTGCTGCTGAACCGCGCGCTGCCCGTCGAGCAGATGACGTCGTGGGGCTGGCGCATTCCGTTCCTGATCGGCTGCTTGATCGTCCCGTTTCTGTTCCTGATCCGCCGCTCGCTGAAGGAAACCGACGAGTTCCTCGCGAAGCGCCACCGTCCGGGCATGGGCGAGATCATGAAGTCGATGCTCGAAAACTGGGGCGTCGTGCTGGCGGGCATGGGGATGGTCATCATGACGACGGTGTCGTTCTACATGATCACCGCGTACACGCCGACATTCGGCAAGGAGGTGCTGCATCTGTCGGCGATCGACGCGCTCGTCGTGACCGTCTGCGTCGGGCTGTCGAACCTGGTCTGGCTGCCGCTGTCGGGCGCGCTGTCCGACCGGATCGGCCGCCGTCCGGTGCTGATCGCGTTCACGGCGCTCACGATCCTGACCGCGTATCCGGCGATGCAGTGGCTCGTCGCATCGCCGTCGTTCCTGCGGCTGCTGTCGGTCGAGCTGTGGCTGTCGTTCCTTTACGGCTCGTACAACGGCGCGATGGTCGTCGCGCTGACCGAAGCGATGCCGGTCGACGTGCGCACAGCGGGCTTCTCGCTCGCGTACAGCCTCGCGACGACGATCGGCGGCTTCACCCCGGCGATCTCGACGCTGTTGATCCACGAGACCGGCAACAAGGCGGCGCCGGGCCTCTGGCTGGGCCTCGCGGCGATCTGCGGGCTGATCGCGACGCTCGTGCTGTACCGGTCGCCGGAAGCGCGCGGTCAGTACAAGACGACTTGAGCGGACGAGCAGCTCGGCACAAGCGGGCTGCGGCGGACGAAGCGAAAAAACGGGGCGTTCGGCGCTCCGTTTTTGTTTTGGCGAGGCGGTGCGCCGTGGTGACGGGGCGGTGCGGCGTCGCCGGAACATGTGGTGGCAGGGCGTGCCGGCGTGAAGGTACGACATCGATGACGTTGCGGTTTGAAGGCTCGATGCGCTGATGGCTCGGCGGCTCGGCGGCTCGGCGGCGAGAAGGCGAGAAGGCGAGAAGGCGAGAAGGCGAGAAGGCGAGAAGGCGAGAAGGCGAGAAGGCGAGAAGGCGAGAACGTTCGACAGCACCGCACCGTGGCCGTGCGACGATTCGCCGATACGAAGCCCGGACGAACAGCGCACGCACGAACGCGCGACCGCCCTCCGTCAGCCGCGCGCGATTTCGCCCGCGACCGTCGCGACCACGTCTTCCCAACGCCCCGGCTCCGACTGCCTGACGAGCCGCGCGTGCGGATACCACGGGCTGTCGTCGCCCGTGCTCCAGCGCCAGTCGGCGGCGACGGGCAGCATCAGCCACAGCGGCTTGCCGAGCGCGCCCGCGAGGTGCGCGACCGCCGTGTCGATCGATACGATGCCGTCGAGCCGATCGACGAGCGCGGCCGTCGCCGCGAAATCGGTGAGGCCGTCGAACCGATGGATGCGCGCCGCATGCGGATGCGCATCGAGCGCCGCACGCTCGGCGTCCGACAGCGCCGGCTGCAGCGCGATCCAGTCGACGTCGGCGAGCGCGAAGAGCGGCGCGAGCGCATCGAGCGGCAACGCGCGGTTTTCCTGCACTTGCGCGCTGCCGGACCACGCGATCCCAAACTTGCGCTTCGCCTGTCCGCCGAGCGAGCCGCGAAAGCGGCGCCGCGCCGCGTCGGGCACGTCGAGATACGGCGTGGGCGACGGGATCGCGTCGTATTCGAGGCCGAGCGCGAACGGCAGGCTGAGGAGCGGGCAGACGAGGTCGGCGGCTGGCGTTCTCGCCGCGTCGGTGGATATGACGTTCACGCGCCAGCGCGCGGCCATCGGCTCGACGAGCGGCAGCAGCGCCGGCTGGACCTGCAGGATCAAGCGTGCGCAACGCTCGCGCACGAGCGGGACGAGCCGCACGAACTGCAGCGTATCGCCGAAACCCTGCTCGGCGCGCACGAGCAGCGTGCGGTCGCCGATCGGCTCGCCTTGCCAGCGCGGCAGCGGCCCGAGCGGCGCGGCGCCCGGCAACGCATGCCGCGCTTCGTACGCGGGCAGGCCACGCGCGAAGTCGCGCAGCGTGAGCAGCGTGACCGCGCGGTGCATTTGCGCGAGCGAGTGCGCGGGATCGAGCCGCAGTGCCTGATCGAACGCGCGCAGCGCCATCTCGTGCGCGCCGAGCGCATGGTGCGCGGTGCCCAGGTTGAGCCACGCGAGCGCGAACGACGGATCGAGTCCGACCGCGCGCTCGTAATGCGGCAGCGCGTCGCGATGACGGCCGAGCGCCGCGAGCGCGTTCGCGAAACTGAACAGCGCGAGCGGAAAGCGCGGCTGCAGCGCGAGCGCGGATTCGAACGCGGGCAGCGCCTCCGCATGCCGGCCGACCGCGTCGAGTGCGTTGCCGAGATTGAAATGCGCGGCGACGAAGCGCGGCTCGGCGGCGAGCGCCGCGCGAAAATGCGCGACCGCTTCGTCGGTCTTCCCGAGCGCGGCGAGCGCCATCCCGAGGTTGTTGTGCGCGCCCGCGTGGCCGGGACGCAACTCGAGCGCGCGGCGGAACGCCGCAAGCGCGTCGTCATGCCGGCCGAGCGCGTTGAGCGCGTTGCCGAGGTTGTTGTGGATCGACGCGTCGCCGGGCGCGAGCGCGAGCGCGCGCTCGAACGCGTCGACGGCGTCGTCGTGGCGCTCCTGCGCCGCGTAAGCGTTGCCGAGGTTGTAGTGCGCGAGCGGGAACGCCGGCGCGAGCGTGAGCGCGTTGCGAAAGCGCTCGATCGCGTCGTCGAGCCGGCCGAGCGCCTTGAGCGCGTTGCCGAGATTCAGCTGCAGCGCGGCGTCGTTCGGGCGCAACTCGACAGCGCGGCCGACGAGATCGGCCGCTTCTTCGTGCCGGCCCTGCTGATGGTGCAGCACGCCGAACAGGTGCAGCGCATCGGCGTCGTTGGGGTTGGCCGCGAGCGCTGCCCGATAGCCGTGTTCGGCATCGTCGAGCCGGCCTGCGCGGTGTGCGGCAAATGCGCGGTCGAAAGCGGATTCCATGACGCGAGTCAAGCGAGAAACTTCGCATTTTCCCATACCTCGGACGGCGGCGGCCGTTTCGGCCGCGCTATGGATGCGGCGGGGCGGCGGGCGTAGACTGCGGATGTTGCGTATCGACGAGGTCTTTATGGCAGTCGTTCCGCTCGCCACTCCTCCCGTCCTGATCGTCGGCGCGGGTCCGACCGGGCTCGCCGCCGCGCTCTGCCTCGCGCGCGCCCGCGTGCCGGTGCGGATCGTCGACAAGGCGGCGCAGCCCGCGCGCTATTCGCGCGCGATCGGCATTCAGGCCAGAACGCTCGAGCTCTTCGAGCAGCAGCGCGTCGTCGAGCGGTTCGTCGAGCTCGGGCATCGCGCGCGCGTCGCGATCCTGTATTCGGGCGGGCAGCGCATCGCCGAGCTCGACTTCGATCCGTTGCAAACGCGCTATCCGTATCTGCTGTTTCTCGATCAGACCGTCACCGAGCGGCTGTTGACCGAGCATCTCGCGACGTTCGGCGTCGACGTCGAGCGCGGCGTGACGCTCACGCGCTGCACCGATCCGGAAGGCGCGCTCGACGTCCGGCTGCGCCACGACGAAGGCTGGGAGGAGAGCATGCAGCCGTCGTATGTCGTCGCGGCGGACGGCGCGCACAGCACAGTCCGGCATCTGCTCGACGTCGATTTCGTCGGACATGCGCTCGAGCAGACGTTCATGCTTGCCGATCTCGACGTCGGCGCCGACTGGCCGGACGATGAGATTCATTTGTTCGCGACGGGCGACGGCCTTGCCGGATTGTTTCCGATGGGTAGCGGCCGCTACCGGCTCGTCGCGGACCGCCCGCCGCGCAACGGCGCGCTCGACGACGAGCACGGGCCGTCGCTCGAGCTGTGCCGCGACGTCGTGCGTGCGCGCGTGACGCCCGAACTGAAGATCGGCGATCTCGCGTGGTCGTCGTACTTTCATCTGCACAGCCGGATGGTCGCGAAGCTGCGTCACGGGCGCGTGTTCTTCGCGGGCGATGCGGCGCACGTGCACAGCCCGGCGGGCGCGCAAGGGATGAACACGGGCATCCAGGAGGCGTTCAATCTCGGCTGGAAGCTCGCGCGGGTGCTTGCCGGCAATGCGCCCGAGCGTCTGCTCGACACCTACCATGCCGAGCGCCATCCGATCGAACGCGACGTGCTGCGGCAGACGAGCTTCGCGACGCAGGTCGTCGAGGCGGACCGCGGGCCGCTCAAGCTGTTGCGCGAGCATGTCGTGCCGATTCTCGCGTCGTTCGGGCCGCTGCGGGACGCGGCGCGCCGCACGGTCAGCGAGCTCGCGATCCAGTATCGGAAGAGTCCGCTTACGCTCGAGCGCGCGTTCGACGGCGGGCCGCGCGCGGGCGAGCGTGCGCCGGACGCGCTCGTGCACGTGCTTGACGGGCCGCTCGGCAAGGCGCCCGGCGTCGCGCGCCTCTTCGACTTGCACGATCCCGCGCATTTCACGCTGCTCGTGCTCGAACCGCGCGCGGACATCGACGACACATTGCCGTCGGATCCGGGGGAAGACGGCCGCGCGCTCGCCGACGCGCTCGAGCGGATCATGCCGGGCGCGGTGCGCTGCTGGCGCGTGACGGATGCGGAAGGTGAAGGCGCGCCGCTCATGAGCGACGCGTATGGGCGCACGCGGCCGGTGTTCTATCTGCTGCGGCCGGACGGCTACGTCGCCGCGCGCGGCCGCCCGGCGGCCGACACGGACGCGTTGCTGCGCCATTGCGAGACGTGGTTCTCGGGGATGCGGCTCGAGACTTGACGAAGACGGCGCGCGCGATGTGCGCGGCGCCGACACAGACATGGAGGCGTGCGACGATCGGCGCCGCCGCCGCGTCGTCGTCTGCTCCTGATGCGAGCGATCATTGCGCCGTCGTCGCGTCGCATCCGCATACGCCCGCCGCGATGCCGCGTCCTACGCCGCGCGCGGCGGCGCGGGTGCGGGCTCGAGCGACGCGCGGTGCTTGTCGATCGCCTCGCGAACGATCGGCGCGACGCTTCGCGCGGCCTCGTCGTGCGGATCGTCGAGCGCCGCGAGGAGCGCGCGCCGCATCCGCGGCTCCCAGAAGCGCCGGATGTGGTCGGCGACGCCCGCGACGGCCTCGTCGTGATCGGGCATCGACGCGAAGAACGCGCCGATCTGGTTCGCCATGTCGATCAAGTGTCGGCTTTCCATTTCGACCTCACTTGCCCGTTACCGGCGCGGGCGCCGCGGTGCGCCGCTCGAGCAGCGCGAGCTGCTCCGCGCTGAAGCGCGTGTACGCGCGCTGCCATTCGGACGGTTGCGCGACGGGCGCGACCTGCACCGCCGTCACCTTGTACTCGGGGCAGTTGGTCGCCCAGTCCGAGCTGTCGGTCGTGATCACGTTCGCGCCGGATTCGGGGAAATGGAACGTCGTGTAGACGACGCCAGGCTGCATCCGCTCGGTGACGAGCGCGCGCAGCACCGTCTGCCCCGCGCGCGATTCGACGCCGACCCAGTCGCCCGTCCTGATTCCGCGATCGTTCGCGTCGTGCGGATGGATCTCGAGCCGGTCCTCGTCGTGCCAGCGGACATTGTCGGTGCGGCGCGTCTGCGCGCCGACGTTGTATTGCGACAGGATCCGGCCGGTCGTCAGGATGAGCGGATAGCGCGGCGTGATTTTCTCCGGCGACGCGATGTACTGCGTGATCATGAACTTGCCCTTGCCGCGCACGAACTGGCCGACGTGCATCGTCGGCGTGCCTTCCGGCGTGGCGTCGTTGCACGGCCACTGGACGCTGCCGAGTTCGTCGAGCAGCGCGTACGACACGCCCGCGAACGTCGGCGTGAGGCGTGCGATCTCGTCCATGATCTCGGACGGATGCGCGTAGTGCATCTCGTAGCCGAGCGCGCGCGACAGCATCAGCGTCACTTCCCAGTCCGCAAAGCCGGACAGCGGCTTCATCGCGCGGCGCACGCGCGAGATGCGGCGCTCGGCGTTCGTGAACGTGCCGTCCTTTTCGAGGAAGGTCGCGCCTGGCAGGAACACGTGCGCGTACTTCGCGGTCTCGTTGAGGAAGATGTCCTGCACGACTAGGCATTCGAGCGACGACAGCGCGGCCGCGACATGTTGCGTGTTCGGATCGGACTGGACGATGTCCTCGCCCTGGCAGTAGAGGCCCTTGAAGCTGCCGTCGAGCGCCGCGTCGAACATGTTCGGGATGCGCAGGCCGGGCTCCGGCTGCAGCGTCGTCGACCAGGCTTCGTCGAAGAGCGCGCGCACCGCGGCGTCGCCGATGTGCCGATAGCCGGGCAGCTCGTGCGGGAACGAGCCCATGTCGCACGAGCCCTGTACGTTGTTCTGTCCGCGCAGCGGGTTCACGCCCGCGCCCTCGATGCCGAGGTTGCCCGTCGCCATCGCGAGGTTCGCGATGCCCATCACCATCGTCGAGCCTTGCGCATGCTCGGTCACGCCGAGCCCGTAGAAGATCGCGGCGCGTCCGCCCGTCGCGTAGAGGCGCGCGGCGGCGCGCACGGCGTCGGCCGGCACGCCCGTGACGTCCGCCGTCGCCTCCGGCGAATTCTCCGGCCGCGCGGCGAACTCACGCCACGCGTCGAATGCGTGCGGCTCACAGCGCTCGGCGACGAACGCATCGTCGACGAGCCCTTCGGTGACGATCACGTGCGCGAACGCGTTGATCAGCGCGACGTTCGTGCCGGGCCGCAGTTGCAGGTGATGGACGGCCTTCACGTGCGGGCCGTCGACGAGATCGATCCTGCGCGGATCGACGACGATCAGCTTCGCGCCTTCGCGCACGCGGCGCTTCAGGCGCGAGCCGAACACCGGATGGCCGTCGGTCGGATTCGCGCCGATCACGACGATCACGTCGGCCGAGCCGACCGACGCGAACGTCTGCGTGCCCGCCGATTCGCCGAGCGTGGCCTTGAGTCCGTAGCCCGTCGGCGAATGGCAGACGCGTGCGCAGGTGTCGACGTTGTTGTTGCCGAACGCCGCGCGCACGAGCTTCTGCACGAGGTACGTCTCTTCGTTCGTGCAGCGCGACGACGTGATGCCGCCGATCGAATCGCGGCCATGCTCGTCCTGGATGCGGCGGAACTGCGCGGCCGCGTAGCCGATCGCCTCGTCCCAGCTTACTTCGCGCCACGGATCGGTGATCTTCTCGCGGATCATCGGCGTCGTGATGCGGTCCTTGTGCGTCGCGTAGCCCCACGCGAAGCGGCCTTTCACGCACGCGTGGCCTTCGTTCGCGAGGCCGTTCTTGTGAGGCGTCATCCGCACGACCTGGCCGCCTTTCATTTCCGCCTTCAGCGAGCAGCCGACGCCGCAGTACGCGCAGGTCGTGACGACCGCATGCTCGGGCTGGCCGAGCCGCGTGACGCTCTTCTCGACGAGCGTCGCGGTCGGGCACGCGGCGACGCACGCGCCGCACGATACGCACTCCGAATCCATGAACGCATCGCCCGCGCTCGCCGCGACGCGCGATTCGAAGCCGCGCGCGGCGATCGTCAGCGCGAACGTGCCCTGCGTTTCCTCGCACGCGCGCACGCAGCGATTGCAGACGATGCACTTCGACGGGTCGTAGCTGAAATACGGATTCGACTCGTCCTTCGCGTCGCTCAGATGGTTCTTGCCGTCGAAGCCGTAGCGCACCTCGCGCAGCCCGACGACGCCCGCCATGTCCTGCAACTCGCAATCGCCGTTCGCCGCGCAGGTGAGGCAGTCGAGCGGATGATCGGAGATGTAGAGCTCCATCACGTTGCGGCGCAGGTCCTGCAGGCGGTCGCTTTGCGTGCGCACCTTCATGCCGGCCTCGACGGGCGTCGTGCACGACGCCGGATAGCCGCGCCTACCTTCGATCTCGACGAGGCACAGGCGGCACGAGCCGAACGGCTCCAGCGAATCGGTTGCGCACAGCTTCGGCACGTTGACGCCGGCCTCGATCGCCGCGCGCATCACCGACGTGCCGGCCGGCACCGTGACCGGGCGGCCGTCGATGTCGAGCGTGACGTCGGTGTCGGTGTGGCGCCGCGGCGTGCCGTAGTCGGTGTCGTCGAACGGATCGGCGCGACGCGCAGGCGCTGCGCGCTTGCACGCGCACTGGCCCGAGCCGCAGCCTTGCCGGGACGAATCGAATGCGGAGGAAGTCATCGGGTTTCCTTCTGTCAGGCCGCGGCCGGCGCGGCGCTTGGCGCGTGCGCGGCGAGGCCGAAATCTTCGGGGAAGTGATCGAGTGCGGACAGCACCGGGTACGGCGTCATGCCGCCCATCGCGCAGAGCGAACCCGCGGTCATCGTGTCGCACAGGTCGCGCAGCAGGCGCACCTGCTTTTCCGACGTGTCGCCCGCGCGGATCTTCGCGATCGTCTCGACGCCGCGCGTCGAGCCGATCCGGCACGGCGTGCACTTGCCGCACGATTCGAGCGCGCAGAAATGCATCGCGTACTCGGCGAGCTCGGCGAGGTTCGACGTGTCGTCGTGTAGCACGATGCCGCCGTGCCCGACGACGGCGCCCACCGCCGCATACGCTTCGTAATCGAGCGGAATGTCCCACTGGCTGTCGGGCAGGTACGTGCCGAGCGGGCCGCCGACTTGCGCGGCGCGCGCGGGGCGGCCGCTCGCGGTGCCGCCGCCGAAGTCGAACAGCAGCTCGCGCAGCGTGACGCCGAACGCGAGCTCGACGAGTCCGCCGCGCTTCACGTTGCCCGCCAGCTGGAACGGCAGGGTGCCGCGCGAGCGGCCCATTCCGTAGTCGCGGTAGAACGCCGCGCCGCGCGCGAAGATGATCGGCGCGGTCGCGAGCGTGATCACGTTGTTGATGACGGTCGGTTGTCCGAAGAGTCCCGCGAGCGCGGGCAGCGGCGGCTTCGCGCGTACGACGCCGCGCTTGCCTTCGAGCGATTCGAGGAGCGCCGTTTCCTCGCCGCAGACATAGGCGCCCGCGCCTTTCGCGACGTGCAGCTCGAACGCGTGCGCCGTGCCGAGCACGCTCTCGCCGAGCCAGCCGGCGTCGCGCGCGCGGGCGATCGCGTCGTCGAGCGTCGCGATCGCATGCGGATATTCGCTGCGCACGTAGATGTGGCCGATCGTCGCACCCGTCGCGACGCCCGCGATGATCATCCCTTCGATCAGACAGTACGGATCGCTCTCCATGATGAGGCGATCGGAGAAGGTGCCGGAATCGCCTTCGTCCGCGTTGCAGACGACGTACTTCTGCGCGGCCGCGGCCTGGCGCACGGTCCGCCACTTGATGCCCGCCGGAAATGCTGCGCCGCCGCGTCCGCGCAGGCCCGATTCGACGAGCGTCTCGCATACGGCCGCGCCGTCTAGCGCGAGCGCGTTCTTCAGACCTTCGAGGCCGCCGTGCGCGACGTAGTCGTCGAGCGACAGCGGATCGGTGATGCCGATCCGTGCGAACGTGAGCCGTTGCTGGCGCTTCAGATAAGGGATCTCGTCGACGATCCCGACGCGCGCCGGGTGTGCGCCGCCGTCGAGCCAGCCGGCATCGAAGAGCGCGGGGACGTCGGCCGCCGTGAGGTTCGCGTAGCCGACGCGGCCCGCCGCGGTGCCGATTTCGACGAGCGGTTCGAGCCATAGCAACCCGCGTGAGCCGTTGCGCACGAGCTCGATTGTGACGCCGCGCCGGGCCGCCTCGGCCTCGATCGCGCGCGCGAGCGCGTCGGCGCCGACCGCGAGCGCGGCGGAATCGCGCGGCACGTGGATGCGCGTGCTCATGCGGGCTCCTTTGCGTGCACGGCCGCGTCGACGAGCGCGTCGAAGCGCTCGGCGGTCATCTTCGCGTGCAGTTCGTCGTTGATCGTGAGCGACGGCGACTGCGCGCAGAGGCCCAGGCAATAGACCGATTCGAGCGCGATTTCTTCGCCGTGCTCGCCGTCGATCCGGCAGCGGGCGCGCGCCTGCGCGTGCGCGACGAGCGCCTCGCCGCCCATGCTGCGGCACGCTTCCGCGCGGCAGAGCCGGACCGTCACGCGCGCGGGCGGTGCGGTGCGGAAGTGGTGGTAGTAGGTCAGCACGCCGTGGACTTCGGCGCGCGACAGATTGAGCGCCTTCGCGAGCGGCTCGACGCACGCGGGCGGCACGTAGCCCGCATCGTCCTGGATCGCATGCAGGATCGCGACGAGCGATTTGCCGGGTAGCGCGTGCGCGCGCACGAGCGCGTCGGGCGCGGCGGTATTGGGGGACATCCAGTTGCCTCCTCCGAAGTCATATATGCGCTTTGTGTTCATATGAGGCGCAAATAGGCTTTGAGATATTGATGTGGGTCAACGATAAATCGATAGAATAATGGTCGCAATAGGAAATGGAATTACATAAATGATTCGAGTCGAATGCGACGCGCATTTGATCGTGCGCGACAACGACGGCCGCACGGCGAGCCTGACCGACGTCGCACCGCTCCTCGAGCTCGTCGCGGCGACGGGCAGCATCGCGCAGGCGGCCGAGGCAAAAGGGCTGTCGTACCGGCACGCTTGGGGGTTGCTGCGCGCGCTGGAGGCGTGCGTCGGCGGCGCGCTGATCGAGACCGTGCGCGGCAAGGGTTCGTCGCTGTCGGAACTCGGGCAGGCGGTCGTCGACGCACAGCGGCTGGCCGGCGAGCGCCTCGACGGCAACCTGCGCGCGCTTGCGGCAGAGGTCGCGAGCGTTCTCAACCGGCGGCTCGCGCGACATGCAGGCGCGCTGCGGATCCAAGCGTCGCACGGCTATGCGGTCGCGGCGCTCGTGTCCGCGCTCGTCGACGCGAACTCGCCCGTCGACATCAAGTACCGCGAGAGCGTCGAGGCGGTGCATTCGCTCGCGGGCGGCGAATGCGATCTCGCGGGCTTTCATCTGCCGCGCGGCGCGTTTCGCACGCACTGTGCGCAGATCTACCGGCCATGGCTCGACGACGCCGATCACGTGCTGATTCACCTGACGCGCCGCAAGCAGGGCCTCTTCGTGCCGCGCGGCAACCCGAAGGGAGTCGTGGGGCTTGCCGATCTCGCGCGCAGCGATATCCGCTTCGTCAACCGGCAGCCGGGCTCCGGCACGCGGATGCTGCTCGATCTCGCGTTGCGCGAGATCGGCGTCGATCCGGAGCGGATCAACGGCTACGCGTCGGCGGAGCTGACGCATTCGGCGATCGCCGCATTCGTCGCGAGCGGGATGGCCGATCTCGGCTTCGGCGTCGAGCCCGCGGCGCGCCACTTCGGGCTCGACTTCATTCCGGTCGTCGACGAGGACTATTACTTCGCGTGCGAGCGTTCGCGGCTCGGCGACGCGCCGCTCGCTGCTGCGCTCGCGCTGCTGCGCGACGACGGCTATCGCGCTGCCGTCGCACGGCTCGACGGCTACGATCCGAGCGCGTGCGGCACGCTCGTCGACGTACCGGCGGGCCTCGCGGGCACGGCGGGCGAAGCGCGCGCGGACGGTCATCAACGGTAACGAAGCGGGCATGCGGGTGGCGCTGCAAGGCGTGTGCATTTGCGTTACGCTAGCTGCTTCCTTTCGTATGAGCCAAAGCGCCGCACCGGCGTTCGACATCGATGAAGCTCCTGACCCATCTCGCCGTCGCGTCCGCAGTCGCGGGCGCGCTCGCCGCGGCCGCGACGACGGTCGCGTTCGCGCAGAACTCCCCCGGCGTGCCGGGCGGCATCCTGAACGAGCAGTTCCGGCTGAACGAGCATCCGCAGATGCAGTTCGCCGCGTCGGCGCCGTCGAAGAAATATCAGACCGGCAAGAAGTCGGACTTGCGCAGGAAGGGCGACATTGGGGACCCGAACGGCTGCAACTTGAAGTGTCCGATGGATTGACGGCGTTCTGGCGCAGCGCCGCATGATGCGGCCGCGCGAGAGGCGAGCGAGGCGGCGACCGGCTGCGCAATGCGTCCGGCAGCTTCGCGCACGATGCGGCGCATGAGCTCGCCGGTCGAACAACACGAGCGAACACGAACGCGGCAAGCTGCTGCGGCTGATATGTTGCCGGCACGTCGCCGGCATGGCGTCACGCGGCCGCCGAAGGCGGTCGCGCACCCGGCCATGCATGGCCGATCGACGACGGGGAACCCGAGAAGTCCGCGCAGCGCTGCAGCCGATAGACGGCCGCGGGCGGCACGTTTGCCCACGCGATACCGATGCGCTCCGCGCGAATGCCGATCGCCGCGAGCCGGCTGGCGGGAATCGGGCAGCGGGGCAGATAGGTGAACTGATAGAACGCGCCGCCCGGGCCGAGATGCATCGCGAACGCGCCATGCACGATCGCCACCGCCTGCTCGACGGGCATCGCGACGAGCGGCAATCCGCTGACGATGGCGCTTGCGCGCGCATTGCCGAACAGGCCGCGCGTGATGCCGAGCTCGGCCGCATCCATGTTCATGATCCGCAGGTCGGGAAAGCGGCGACGCAGCGTCGCGGCGAACGCCGGATCGGCTTCGACGAGCACGAGCCGATCGGCGGCGACGCCGCGCGACAGCAACTCGCGCGTAAAGACGCCCGTGCCTGCGCCGAGCTCGATCACGAGCGCGCTTTCGCTGGGAATCTGGGCGGTCATCAGCGTGGCGAGCGCGGGGCCGGACGGCGCGAGTGCGCCGACCTGGCGGGGATTGCGCAGCCATGCTCGCAGAAAGAGCGCGAGCTCGGGGATTCGCATGGATCCGTTCCTGGCAATAATTGAGCGGCAAGCGGGGCGCGGCGGCCGTCCGGCGAAATCGGATTCGGCTCAGCGACCGGCAAGCTAGCCTGCCACGATAAAAAACGAAGGCCATCATGTATTACCCGCTGTGTTGCGCTCGCGCATGTGGCAATGCCGGGACGAAGCGGAGGCGGTGCGGGGCAGCGCGCACACGATGCGCCGCTTGCGTCGGATATTGAAAGCACGGCGTGAAATTGCCGTGACCAAAAGAAAAGCCCTCGAATAACAAGGGCTTTGTGGGGTATTCGTGGGGCGGATCGCCATATCAATCAGCGCCATGCGCGTTCCTTTGCTGGCTGAGGATGAATGGGGTTTGGGGGGGGGCGGCTGGTGGAGGGCTGGAGAGCCCCCAGAAAAACCCCCGGTTTGGGGTCGTTTCTACCGGACAACGTTGGGTGTAGTTTGCAATAAAAAACCCCGCGAAGCCAAGCTGGGCGGGGTTTTCTGGGTAAAGACGGGTAACGCTAGGCAGGAAAATGGTGGAGGCGGCGGGAATCGAACCCGCGTCCAGAAGCGGTCCACGACCAGTTCTACATGTTTAGTTCTGTCATTTGATTTAACCGTAACGTCGCGGACGAACACGCTCCGTTACGGCGATTCACTAGGTTTTCGACCCGGCCGTCGTGACGCCGGCAAGGCTTAACTGACGTATATGACCTCTGTCGGTATTGCTACCGGTCTTGCGACACTAGCCCGTCAGTGAACTAGGCAGAGGACGGCGGCCCTTAGGCTGCCAGTGCGAACGTATCGTCGTTTGCAGTTACGTTTTTCCCATTGATTAACGAGGTGACGGGTCCTCGACATGCCCTAGCCGCTTCACAACCCCTGTCGAAACCAGGTCGCCCCCAGCGGATCCATCATTATAGCGCAACGCGCGCAACAGTCGCAGCAGCTCGCCGGTCGTCCCGACGAGATGATGCGCCTGCCAGTCGACGGGCGCGGCGCCATCGCCGCAATAGCCGTACGCGGCCGCCACGGTCGGCATGCCGGCTGCGCTGCCCGCCTGGATGTCGCGCAGATCGTCACCGACGTAAACGATCCGCGCGGGCGTGAGCGACAGCCGCTCTGCCGCATACAGGAGCGGCGCTGGATGGGGCTTCGGATGCGACGCCGTGTCGCCGCTGACGACGCATGCGGCGCGTCCTGCAAGGCCGAGCAGCGCGACGAGCGGATCGGTGAACCGCGCGGCCTTGTTGGTCACGATGCCCCAGCGCACGCCGCGCGCGTCGAGGTCGTCGAGAAGCGCGCCGATGCCCGGGAAGAGCGTCGTATGCACGCATAGATCGACCGCGTAGTTCGCGAGGAATTCGTCGCGCAGCGCATCGTATTCCGCGTCCGCTGGCACGATGCCGAAGGCGCTGCCGATCAGGCCGCGGGCGCCCGCCGACGCGAGCGGGCGCAGCGCGTCGAGCGGCGTTTCGGCGACGCCGCGCGTGCGCTGCATCTTGTTGACCGCGGCCGCGAGGTCGGGGGCGGTGTCGGCGAGCGTGCCGTCGAGATCGAACAGCACGGCCTCGCACGCATCGAGACGCAACGCGTCGGACAGCGGGGCGGCGAAGGAGGGCGAAGAAAAGCTCATGGGCGCGATCGGAACGGGTGACGGGTCAGGCGCTGCGGCGGCACGCGACGAGGTAGTTGACGTCGGTGTCGTTCGACAGCGTGAAGCGCTTCGCGAGCGGATGGTAGGTGATGCCCTTGATCTCGACGATCTGCAGATCGGTCGCGCGCACGAAGCGGGCGAGTTCGGACGGTCGGATGAAGCGCGCGTAGTCGTGCGTGCCTTTCGGCAGCATCTGCGCGATGTACTCGGCGCCGATCACGGCGAGCAGGTACGACTTCAGGTTGCGGTTTAGCGTCGAGAAGAACACCCAGCCGCCCGGCTTCACGAGTGTCGAGCACGCGGCGACGACATTCGCGGGCGACGGCACATGCTCGAGCATCTCCATGCACGTGACGACGTCGTACGTGCCCGGCTCGCGTGCGGCGAGCGCTTCGGCCGCGATCGCCTCGTAGTCGACGGTGACGCCGCTTTCGAGGCTGTGCAGATCGGCGACGCCGAGCGCTTCCGTCGCGAGGTCGATGCCCTTGACCTGCGCGCCGAGCGACGCCATCGATTCCGACAGGATGCCGCCGCCGCAGCCGATGTCGACGACACGCTTGCCGGGCAGATGCGCGTGCGCGTCGATCCAGTTCAGGCGCACCGGATTGAGGTCGTGCAAAGGCTTGAATTCAGCGTTCGGATCCCACCATTTGTGAGCGAGGTCGCTGAATTTCTGGAGTTCGTGCGGATCGGCGTTCGTCATGTCGGCAAGCGGATGCGGGTAGGAGGGCGGCGGCGCGCCCGTCAAGCCACGAGTATATAAGCGGGCGGGCGAGGTCGCCAGGAACGCGCTCGCGCGATGGGCGGGCCGTGTCAATGAAAAAGCCCCGCTGAAGCGGGGCTTTGGAAGCAGGTGCGATCGATGCGCGGCTTACTGCGCCGGAACGGTCGTCTTCTGCACTTCCTGCGTACCGACCACTTCGACTTCCACGCGGCGGTCCGGTGCGAGGCAGGCGATGAGTTGCTTGCGGTTCTTCTGCTTGCAGGTGTTGCCCGTGACCGGATTGCGCTTGCCCTTGCCTTCCGTGTAGACCTTGTTCGCCGGGACGCCCTTGCTGACCAGGTACGACTTGACGGCTTGCGCACGGCGCAGCGACAGACGGTCGTTGTACTTGTCCGAACCGATGCGGTCGGTGTAGCCCGTGGCCACGACTACTTCGACGTTCATGCCCTGGATCTTCGCAGCCAGTTCGTCAAGCTTCTGCTTGCCGGCCGGCTTCAGGATGGCCTTGTCGAAATCGAACAGCGTATCGGCTTGGTACGTAATCTTCTGGCTCGTGATGGCCGGAGCAGCCGGTGCGACCGGGGCCGGTGCCGGTGCCTGGGCGACCAGTGCGCCATCGCACTTCGCGTTGGCGGTGGCCGGCGTCCAGAACGCATCGCGCCAGCAGAGCTCGTTCGTGCCGTTCATCCACACCCATTCGCCCGTGCCATTCACCCAGTTGTCATTCACGGCTTGTCGCGACGCCGGCACCGACTGTGCCGAAGCGGATGCAGCCATAACTGCGGTAGCTGCAATGAACGCGAGCTTTGAAAGTTTATTCATATTTCTCCTCTCGAAATTGAGATTACCGCAGGTTTACTGCGAGCCTGTTGACGATGACAAGTCATACATTGCTCGAAGTATAACATTGGTGCGGCACAAAAAACGCGGCACCGCTCTGTGTAGACTTCGAGCAGCGTCTAACTTTCAGTGCGTTGGCATTTTGCCATATCGTTCCCTTCCCACGAAAAAAAATCCTCCCCACCCTAAGATCAGTCTATCGATTGTGGTGCGAGTGCAACACCGAGTGCCGCATGTTTCGGAAATTGTCAAGTCCGTTGGCGGGAAATCGCAGATTCTTTGGGCTGCAAACCATTCGTTATCTGTTTTGTATTTTTTTGTGTGCGCGATGTTCGAGCGATGCGAGGTGGGAGGCGAAGCAGTCGCGCGGTTTTGCCATTCTTAGAGACGGTTTCAAAAAGGCCCGGTGGGGCTGTTAACTTTCGCGGCGAGCTGTTAACCTCAGGCATCGGAACAACCG
>NZ_LOWC01000039.1:0-644 GCF_001522845.1 Burkholderia sp. BDU5
AGGAGCCCGGTGCCCGAATTGGGCACGCCGGGATCTGTGCGGGGGGTGTTCAGTAATGGGCATTCCTACCGCGATTCGCCGGCGTGTAGCTTGACGGTCACCGCGTAGGGCGTCGTCATGTTGACGTTTCCGCTGGGCGCTGCTACCTCCTCCGTGCCCTCAATCAAGTTGTGCACGACGACGCAACCCGCTCGCTTCGGTTTTAGCCCGTTCATGAGCGGCCGCATAAACCTCACGCGCTTCGATAGGCTCGCGCCGACCACATTGATAACGTGCACTGATCTAGGCTTTGGAACGTCCGACAGGAGCGCCGCGCTGAGTTCAATCTCTACGCCGTTCAAGTCTGTAACGGGCGCACAGAAATCACCTCCCACTTCCGTGAGCAAGTCGATGCCACTCTGAAGTGCGGCGCAAGCGTGCCTGAATAGCTGCGGGTCATCCTCCGGCGTGGGCAATTCAAGCTCCTCCCGCGCGGCGACCAAGTGTTCAGCCGTAAGCGATCGATTGACCACGCCCTTGCGCTGTGACGCGAATTAGGCCGTCGTGTCGACGTTGCGCTGGGCCAGTTTCCATGGCAAGAGCGCCTCGTAATCATCGACGCTTCGCGCGTAGGGCAATGCCTTGAACAACTCGGTTAGATAGCG
>NZ_LOWC01000040.1:0-4794 GCF_001522845.1 Burkholderia sp. BDU5
CCAGTGCAGGCCGCCATCGTCCGGACGGCGGCATTCGAACTGCCTCTTGCCTTCGTGCGTGCGCCAGTTGCCGGTAGGTTCACTGAAGATGTGGAAGCGCAGATCGACCGGCCCGAGCAGCGGCTCCATCGACAGGAAGCGCACGGGCGCGGGCACCGCGAGCAGCTTCGGGATGTCGCGGTCGGCCTCGGCCTGGTTGACGATCGTCGCACCGAGCCAGACGTTGTCGCGGCCGGCGAGCCAGTCATGCGTTCGCGCGCGGGCGACCATTTCGAACACGTTGCCGATGCGCTTCGTCAACAGTAACCAGTTGAGGTTCGGCGTGAGTTCGATCAGATCGAACAACTCACGGCGCCATGCCGGATCGACGGCGTTATCGAACACATCCGCGAGCGATGCGCAGAACACACGCTGGCGTCGGCCGTGCTCCGCGAAGAAATCGGCGTGTGCGGCGTTCCATGCGAGCGGCTTCCGCCAGTTCGCAGCCGATGTCCGTCGCCGCGGCGCACCCGCCCCCCAGTTCGGTGCGGCACCACCGCCGAATCGAGCGTTGCGCGCCTCGGCGTAGCAATGGTCGCAGCCCGGCCCGACCTTCTGGCAACCTTCCCACGGGTTGAACGTGTGGTCGCACCATTCGATTTTGCTGTTCTCGCTCATGTGCGGCTCCCTTGGGTGCGGGCGGCATCGGCATTGGCTCTTGCCTTGCGATAGTGTTCGTCGCAGCAGAAGCCTTGCCCCATCCACAGCGAAGACGAAGGATTGCCGCAGAAGCACGCCGGGAGCGGGTTCGCCTGATTCGCGTTGAACCAGAATTGCGCATGCTTGCCGTGTGGCGCATCGAAATCCGGGAGGTGTCCGGGCCCTTCCAGGGTGTTGACGATCCAGTTCAGGCCCTCTTCAGCACCTTTCCCGTGCTGCCACTCGATGATCGCCGACTGCATCGCGACAGTCTGATCGTGGATGATGTCCGACAACGTTTTGATGAGGCGCGTCGTCTTTTCGCCCGTCACCTCGCCGCTCGGCTTCGTTGCCTCTTGGTAGCAATGCTTGCATGCGCCATCGTCAACGCCGTGCGGGCACTCATCGCTCGGCTGCTGCACCATCACATGCGAAGCGATTACCCAATGTCCTTCTGGATCGATCTTCATACCCGTCGTGGCCCACGAATGGCGCTGCGCGCCGCAATAGTTAGGCTGCTGTACCGGATTGTCGAGAAGGGCGACCAGGCGCTCAAGCAACCGCAATTCAGCCTCGTATAACACCTTGTCGTCGGCATCGGGCCATTCACCGTCGGTGGTGGTGCATCCGGCTTTCAACTCGTCGGCGCTCCGCGAAATACTCGCGCAGGCGTCCATGATCGTGGCGCGTGCGTCGGCCGTCAGCTTACTGGTCATGGTCGGCACCTTTGAGAAGGGCGCGGAGCACACGGGCATGAGCATCCAACATGCGCTCCTCCATTGTCTTGGCTGCAAACTCGATTACCTCGCGCTGGCTGTTCGTCAGGTTCGCCACCCTCGCGGTGGGCGGGGCGGCGATTTCAACGCGCCACTCATCAGCGCGACCGGCTGTTTCGGCCAGCAGGTCGGCGCTCGGCGCGCCATCGCACCAATGACGGCCGTCCGAAACCCACTCGCCGCTGACCGTGTTCCGACGCAGCACGCGATACGCCACCACCACCGCCTCTCCCGCATCGGCGGGGGCGCGCGATTCGAGTTCGCGGTCGATGCATGTCAGGCAGACGTAGCCGCCCATCCAGTCGATCCGCAGCGGCGTGTGCTTGTGCTCGCCGCACGACGCACAGTTGGTCGCCTGTGTGCTGGCGTAGGTATGCGGCTCGCGCGCCTCTGCCGGTGCGTCGGCCTGCGCGGGTTGCGGGGCGGCGTAGAGCGGCACGATCTTTCCATCACCATGGGCATCAGACAGCCGCTGTGCGGCGCCCTTGTCGCGCACGATTGGGGCAAAGTCATTGCTGGCTGAGCACACATATGCCACTGGTCCCGCCGCCTGCGCGGGGACGGCGGCTCGGTCACGGCGGCAGGAGCCGTCCGTGCGCTGCTCGCGTGGGCCCACGCCGCTGCACATGCACGGCGTCGGCACACCAGCAAGCCGCGCGCGCAGCCACGTCGCGACGTCTTCACCCTGCTGGCAACCGAACTCGCTGCAGATCCCGTGCAGCAGGTCGAGGTTCACGCGCACCGCGTTGTAGACCCAGCGGGCGATCGGGCGTAGCAGGTCGCCGTCCTGCTGAGGCTCGATGGCGTCGAGCAGGTCGCGCACGATCTTGACGCTCGCTGAACTGTCGTTCCTGAGTTCGTCGATGTTGTCGCCGCCATGCTCCGCGTCGTAGTGGTGGCGGATGAACTCGCGCAGTTGGTCGACGGTATAGCCGCCGTAGGTGTTGGTCGTCATCGTCGTCCTCACTTGACGGAGATATCCGGAACAATCACCGACGGCTTGAATACGACCTTGTAGTGGTACGTGTTTGCCGGCGCCGGGTCGAGCTGCTCGATGAAATACGTCACGTTGTTCGACAGTCCGAGGAAGTGCTTCTTGTAGTCGTTTGGGCCCGTTTTGCAGATGATCGCGAGCTTCGTGTCGGTGCTGGAGTTGTCCTTCGAGCAAAGGCCCTCGATAGTCAGCATGTACTCGCCAGTGAACCCGTTGTAGAACACGATGCGGCGGTTGATCTGGAAATTATCGGCGGCCGTCGACAGATTCTTCGATGCCACGTCGGCATCAGAGCACCCGGCGGTCGCCGCGATGCTGCCAACCACGGAGGCAACGATCAGCAGCCGAGCGGAGGCGTTCGAGTGATGGGTCATGGTGTGAGCCTCGATGGTCATGAGAATAGGTCGCCCTGCTTTGTGCCGCTCGACTCGGCAAGGTGCGTAGGACAGAAGTGGACGTCCGCATCGACCTGGTGTGCATGCACCGCGCACAGGTGCCGGTCGCACGTCTTACCTGGCTTCGTCTGGAAATCGCACTGGAAGCCGCTCGGCGCGTTGCAGCCGTCGACCGAGCAGCGGTGAGAACGCTTACGACTGCGCGTGCAGATGATTCCGGAGATGCCGCCGGGAAGGCGAAACGGGGTGCAGGGCATCAGGTGCCTCCGTTTAGAAGGTCTGCGGCGCGACGGTCAGCGCGATCGCGATCGGGCGCACCCAGACCGGTGTCGACGAAAGCTGGAAAGTCTCGCCGGATTCGGCGAGCAGCAGCGTGGTGCCCATCACCTCGGCGATTGCCTGCGCGGCGTCCGGCGGCACGGCGTTGCCGATGCGCTCGCGCCACGCCTGGTCGGATAGTCCGTCGAGCTCGAGATACTCCTCCGGCTCGACGAGCGATTGCAGGACGGCCAGCTCGAGCGTGGTGAACGGCCGGTGCCACGTACCGTCGAGCGCGCGGATCACGGCGACAGTCTTCTCGTTCGCCGCGGGCATGCGCGGATCGGCGACAGACCAGCGGCCGTTGTCGTGGCCGGCGGCGGCCGATACCGCGCCGCTGTGCTGGTCCCAGCCGACCACGCCGTAGTGCCCGCCGGTCAGGTACGCGTCGCCGCGCTCGCGGCGCATGCCCGGGCGCGGATCGGCCACGGCGAACGCGCCTTGGCCGCTGTCGCTGCGCGCGATGACCGTGCCGGCCGGCTCGTCGAAGCCGGTCACGCGGTACTTGCCTGCGCCGTCGAAACCAGTGCTCGCGCGCGGATCGGCGACCGCGTACGCGCCCTGGTCATCGCCGCCGATGACCGTACCTGCGTGGCCGGCCCATTCGGTCACCTTGTACTTGCTGAACAGCGGGCCGACCGGCGGCCGCGGATCCTGCACGCATTGACCAGTGCCGTGCGCGCTGGTGACGGCGCCGGCCGGATCGCGCCAAGGAACGATCCGGAATTCGTTGTTGTGCTTCGGCGCGCCGGCGTGGCGTGGGTCGGCCACGGTGTAGTAGCCCTGGCCCGGGGTCTGCTGGCCGGCGATCGTGCCGCAGTGGTCATCCCATGGGAGCACGCCGTAGGCATGGCCGTCGTTCCACTTGGCGCTTTGCGCGAAACGCGGATCGGCGACGCTAAAGGCGCCGTTCGTCGGCAGCGACTCGCCGGCGACTGTGCCGGCCGGCTCGGTCCAGTCGACAACGCCGAGATGGCCGCCGCGGCGCTCGGGCACGATGAGGTAGTCGCGCAGTTGGCCGTTCTCGACCGCGAGCTTGTTCAGGCTGCGCCAGTCGCTGCCAGCTTCAACGAACGCGAGGCGGACCCACGTTTTCCACTGCAGCGACGGCACGCGGTGCATTGGGCCTGCTGCCTCGACGTCGCCCGGAAGCGGCATGCGGCCGAGCAGCGTGCCGACGCCCTGCAGGCGGTTCTGCTCCGGTTCGTACAGGAACGCTGGTACCTTTTCGGTATGCCGCGCGACGAGCAGGAAGCGTTTGCGGCTTTGCGCCATGCCGCGCTTCGCGATGCGGCCGCAGTCGTGCGAAGTTTCGTTCTTCGCGTAGCCGTAGTGCTGCAAGATCTGCCCGATCTGGTCCAGCAGGTGGCGGCCGCGCGTCGCGAGCCGGGGGACGTTTTCGAACACGATTAGTTCGACCGGATCGTCTTTCCATGCCTCACACATCAGCCACACGCACCGGAGCGTCAGCTCGTTGAGCGCCTGGTACTTCGGCGTGCGGCTGAGCGTTTCCGACAGCAGCCCAGACGCACCCTTGCATGGCGACGAGATGAACACGCAGTGCGGATGCTGGTAGCCGGCGGCGCGGCGAACGTCTTCGGGCGTGGCCTCGCGCCAGCCGGCCGGCGGCTCG
>NZ_LOWC01000041.1:0-832 GCF_001522845.1 Burkholderia sp. BDU5
CCGTCGGCACCGGCTGCAGTGCAGTTCCGGACGGCGACGCGCAGCCGGTCAGTGCCAGCAGCGAGAGCAGCGCGCAGGCTGCGATTTTCGGTTTCATGGTCCGTTCGCTCCTTCGTGAGTTGTGCGTCGATGACTGCCACCTGCGAGGCGGCCGCGTCGTGGGCGGCGATCGCGCGCTGTTCCGCGGCGAGCGCCGCCTGCGAGATCGAGGCCAGGTCGCCGGCGTGCCGCTGCGCGTCCGCCGCGCGCGCGGCCTGCTCGTCGGCGAGTTGGCGCGCGCCGATCAGGTGCTCGATGCCGGCGCCGGCCGCCGCGCCAAGCAGCGCGGCCAGCAGATACGGCCAGAGGATCTTCAGCATCACAGCCCCCGCTCGCAAAGCGCGCGCTCTTCGGCACGCCGTTTTACCAGGCCGGGCAGCACGCGCCCGTCCGAATAGACCCACTGCGGCCGGCCCGCGTCCGACTGGTTCAGCGCGCGGCACGCGCCACGCCAGTCGCCCGCGTTGAAGCGCTTCGCCGATGTGCTGCCGCAGTACGCGGCCGGCCCGACGTTGTAGGCAAAGCTCACGGCGGCCGCGAGCTGGTACGTGTGCCCCTTCAAGCCAGGCGTGCACTTCAGCACCGGCTCAGCGTGCGCGATGAGTTGCTGCTCGAGCGACTCGCGGCACTCGGCCTCGCTGTACCGCTGACCGACGACGACGTTCGTCGTGTCACCCATGCACTTCGTCGGGATGCCAACCGGATCGAGATAGCCGATCAGCTTCCTCCCTTCGAACTTCGGGACGATGGAAACAAGAAGGGCTGCCGTAGCAGCCCCCACAACCCCCACCAG
>NZ_LOWC01000042.1:0-2339 GCF_001522845.1 Burkholderia sp. BDU5
GCTGCCCGAAGCAAGGTTCCATAATACGACATCGAGCACTGCAGCTCGACGTTCGAAAGGGTGAGAGGATTCGGGAGCTGATTCATTCGCAAAGTCCGTACGCCGAAGCGCATGCGGTCGCCGGCTCCGCATCCGCAAGTAAGTCGTATTGCCGGCCGCCGCGGGTGGTCTTCGACCACTCCACGACAGCTTCGATCGTGCTGCTTTGGCCGGTATGCGATTGCGTGCCAAGGTGGAAAAACGAGACAGGACTGCGCGGGCGGCATACTTCGGATACGAGCCGCTCCCACGCCGCAATCCGCTCGATGTGCTCGGGGAAACGGCGCGCGATTTCGCGAATCTCGACCTTCTGAGCGTTGATGCACGGCATGCAACCCACTCGCGACATGCCCTCGCGGTATAGCGGGTTCGGCACAATGCCCGCGACCTCATGCGCCTCGAACACGTCGGAGACGTTCCAACGCAGGATCGGACGGAACACTGCGTAGTGGCCGCCACGCCATTCGTAGTGCGGAAGCCACCGGCGCGCCTCGCTCTCGTCCGCACGCACGCCCTGCCACGATTCGACGAAGTGGCCCTCGTCGATCAGGCCGATCGCATACTCGGTCAACGGGTTGCGCTTCAGGTATTCGGTGCAGAACTGGCGCTTCCGCGATGGAAAGCCGCCTCGGACCATGCAGAGATCTAGGAACGGGTTTCCTGTCGGATGCAGCAGCTCCAGCGCGCGTGCCGCCGCCTCAGGCGTCCAGGCGTACATGAACTCGCGCTTACCGTAGACAGCCGATTCCGGCTCGCCCGCCGCGATCCGCGCGAGGTTCGCGCGCTTCGTCGCGAACTCGTCGGTGAAGTCGGCGCGCACGACGTCAACGGCAATGCCCAACGCTTGCGGCAGGTAGTCGAGCGCGTACTCGTAGGTTGCCTCGTGCTCGTTGCCGGTGTCGGCGAAGACTGCGCGGACGTTATCGCGGCCGTGCAGATCGAGCGCGACGAGCAGCGTCGCGGTGCTGTCCTTGCCGCCCGACAGGGACACGACGTGGAGAGTCGGCCGCTCCATCACGACACCTCCAGCATCAGGCCGGGCTGCCGCAGACGATCGCGCTGCAGCTGCTCGTAGTCAGGGTTCAGCTCGCAGCCGAGGAAGCGGCGGCCGAGCCGCTGCGCGACCTGTCCCGTCGTGCCGCTGCCGAAGAACGGATCGAACACGACGTCGCCCGGCCGGCTGCCGGCGAGCACACAAGGCTCGACGAGCGCCTCGGGGAATGTCGCGAAGTGCGCTCCGTCGAAAGACTGAGTCGGGACCGTCCAGACACTGCGGCGGTTCCGCGTCGTGACCGTTTCAGTGACGACGGCCGAGAACGACGAGTTCTGCTTCACGCGCGGCTTCGCGACTGCGTCGTAGCCGCGGCCGAAGCCGACACCGGTTCCTGGATAGCGGCCGACCTTCGCACGGTGGCTTCCAGGGCCGGTATCCCATCCAGCTGGCTCACGCGCCTTCGGGTTCACGCCAGATCCGCGCGCATGCGCGGTACCGCTGACGGGCTCCTGCATCGCGTCGAAGTCGTAGAAGTACTTCTCGCTCTTCGAGAGCAGGAATATGTATTCGTGCGCCTTCGTGCAGCGGTCGCGCACGCTTTCCGGCATCGGGTTCGGCTTGTGCCAGATGATGTCTTGACGGAGATACCAGCCGGCATCCTGCAGCGCGAATGCGAGGCGCCACGGCTGGCCGACGAGATCCTTCGGCTTCAGGCCAGCGACGCGGACGTCGGAACGCGGTATCGGCGCATCGTCGCGCCGGCGGCTCGCCGTCATCGCGCGATTCGCCTCGGACTGGTTGCGCCGCGTGCCGTTCAGCGTCGATCCGGTTTCCGGGCCGCTGCGCGAACCTGCGTAGCTGTCGCCCATGTTCAGCCAGAGCGTGCCGTCGTCCGCGAGCAGCTCGCGCGCGAGCTCGAACACGCCGACGAGCGTGTCGATGAACTCGCGCAGCGTCGGCTCCTGCCCGATCTCGCGATGCTTGTCCGGGTGGCCGTCCGGGAGGTACGAGCGCAGCCCCCAATACGGGGGCGACGTCACGATCGTCTGCACGCGCACGCCGTCAACGATCATCGCGCGCATCAGGTCGCGGCAGTCGCCGCGGTGAGATTGGCCGGTCCAGTTCATGCGGCTTTCCGCATCGGTTCGATGGGTCGCGAACAGATCCCCTGCTCCCAGTCATGGAAGGTGTACGGCCGCGGGCAATCGTTCGCCGCCGCCCAGCCGCAACCCCACTGCCGTGCGAAGCGCGCGAGCGCGCCGCGCAGCGGGTTCTCATGGAACGGGACGCCGGCGCGCGCGGCCCC